>CALHTF010000013.1 GCA_938038815.1 uncultured Acidimicrobiales bacterium
GAACGAACCGATCGGGCGACCGAACTGCACACGAACCTTGGCGTACTCGACCGACATGTCGAGCACCATCTGAGCGCCGCCAACCTGCTCGGCTGCCAAGGCGACCGCGGCCAGGTCGAGGACCCGTTCAAGAACTGCCCAACCGCCGCCATCTTCGCCGATCAGCTTGGCGGGAGTACCAGCAAAGTCGAGGCGAGCTTGCTTGCGGGTTTGGTCCATCGTGGCAAGTGCGGTGCGGGTAAGGCCTTCGGCGTCACCGGCAACGTGGAACAACGAAACACCGGCGGCGGTGCGGGCGGCGACGATGATCTGGTTGGCGACGTGTCCATCGAGGACGTACATCTTCGAGCCGTCGAGGGTGTAGCCGTCGCCTGCCGCGGTAGCCGTCATGGTGATGCCACTCTCGTCCCAACGGCCGTTCTCTTCGGTAAAGGCAAGCGTTGCGATGGTCTCGCCCGAAGCGATTCCGGGAAGGATCTCGGCCTTCGCGGCATCGTCGCCGCTGTGCATGACGGTGTTGCCAGCGAGCACGACCGATGCGAAGTACGGGGCGCACAGCAGGGCGCGACCCATTTCTTCAAGCACGACGACCAGTTCGACGTAACCAAAGCCCTGGCCACCAAACTCTTCGGGGATGATGAGGCTTTGCAGACCGAGCTGTTCGGCCATCTGTGACCATACGGCTTCGTCGTAACCCTGTTCGGTCGCCATCTGTTCGCGGACGGCTTCTTCGGACGATTTCTCGGCCAAGAACGAGCGAACGAATTCGCGTAGTTGGTCTTGTTCCTCGCTAAAGGCGAAGTTCACAGTTGTCTCCTCAGGTTTACAGATTTGAGCTCGCCTGATCGTAGCCAGCGCGTTCTATCGCGCCAAATCAAAATGTGTACACTTGCGTACACATGGACTCCACCCCTGACCCTCACCTCGCACCGCTCACCCGGGTTGGCGTGCGCGACCTACGCGCCGACCTCGCCGCCATGATCCGCCGCGCCGGCGGGGGCGAGCGCATCGTCATCACCGTCGATGGCCAACCAGCCGCCATTCTCGGACCCCCATCAGCGGCCCCCGACCTCTCGCTCGAAACCTTGTTCGCCGCTGGACTTGCTACTCCCCCGCGCCGAGACCGACCAACCGGCCAACCCGAACCGGTTTCCGCACCCGTCGACATTCGCATCGACGACGTGGTCGACGAGCTGCGGGGGCGCTAGCTATGAGCGTGGTATTCCTCGACACCTCAGCACTACTGCGCCGCTACTTCTACGGCCCCGAACGCGAGGCGGTTGTGTCGGTGATGGACAGCCACGAGGTCTGGTGCGGTTCGGCGCTGGCCAAAACCGAAACGCTGACCGCGTTGCATCGCATGAGCATCACCACCCACCAACACGAAGAGCTGTGGGGAACCTTCCGTCGAGACTGGGACTCCTTTGTCGAGATTCCCGTCGACGATCGATGCCTGGCGCGAGCACTCGAACTCGGCGCGACGTTTCACATCCGCACGGTCGACGCGATACATCTGGCGGCCGCCGACCGACTCCCCAAACCACTCACCTTCGCCAGCTACGACCGCAATCAACTCGCGGCAGCGGTCGAACTCGGGTTCACCGTGCTGAGCGCCGAGGCCTAAGCGACAAGTTCGCGAAAGCTCATCGACAACAGCCGACGCCGTTCTGCTCCGCCATAGCTGGCATGGATGGTGCGGTAGTTCCACAACACGAGGTCGCCGGGGTTCGAGGTAAGGGTCCACGACGGAATCTCGTTACCCGGCACGCCGTACACGTCGGCGACATTGTCGAGCGTGTCGCGGAGACGCTTCGCAAAGCCGGTGTTGTAGTGGTTGGTGCCCGGGATCAACCGAATGGCGCCGGTCTCGTGGGTCAGCGGCTCGAGGTACATGCTGAACTTGAGGTGAAACTGGTCGAGCGGAGCGCCGTACAGGTCGGCGTGCCAGCCGGTATCGCACCAGAACATACTTCCGTCGCTTCCGGCGAATTCGTACTCGCCGGGCATCAGCGAACGGGTCATGGCGTGGATGCGCGAGTCGTCTTTCAGCCACGACAGCTTCGGACTCTTGTCGAGGATCATCATGTTGATGTGACGGTCCTGCCCATCGTGAAGGTAACCCGTGTTCTGTTTGATGAAGTTCTCTTCGTCGACGTAGGTCTCTTCGAAGCCCTCGTCGATCTGGGCAATCTCGTTCGCAAACGCTCCTTCGATCTTGAGGAACCCAAACATGCGAAAGAAGTTCTTTTGCTCCGGGGAAAGACCTTGTGAAAGGTCTTGCAACCCAGGCTGGTCGACATTTGCCATAGCGCCCAGTGTGCGGGCACGGCCCCCGTTTCGCAAGCCCAAGATGCATCGCACCTTGGCGAGCCGGAACGATGGTTCAAATACATCGAAACCACAACAAACGCCTCTTCTTTAGTGGACAGTACCGGGCGCCACATCTACTCTCGTCGGTAGACGGCGAGCGGTACTTTGCCGCTGCCCCCAAGGAGCGTTCCGTGATCCAAGTCGACTTCGAGGTCACAAACCGATGCAACGCGAAGTGCGAGTTCTGCCCGCGCGACGCCACCCCCCACCAAGGACTCATGAGTCCGGAGGTGTTCGACGCCAGCTTGGCTCGCACCGTCGACTACCGAGCTCAGGTCCAGCAGTGGGTCAAAGAAGGCATCTGGTACGACGACGACCCCTCAGTACAAATCAGCCTGTGTGGCCTCGGTGAACCGCTCCTTCACCGGCACTTGATCTCCTATCTTGAGAAATCCAAGGCCGAAGGATTCCACACGTCAATCTCGTCCAACGGTTCGGTGCTCACCCCAAAGAAGACCGAACAACTTCTCACCGCTGGCATGGATCGGATCTACCTGAACATCGCCGACGAAGGCGAGAAGTACGAAGAGATCTATCACCTTCCCTATGAAAAGACTCGTAAGTACGTCGAGCACTTCGTGAAAGAGGCGAAGGGCACTGACACCGAAGTGTGGCTCGTTCTTGTCGACTATTTGGGCGATCCTGAACACATCAAGCGTATGACCGCGTACTGGAACGAACGCGGCATCAACGCCATCATGCCGATCGAAATCATGAACCGCGGCGGCGCCCTGTTCGTCGACGAGATGCAGTATCCGACCTACCCAGAGGTCGCCCACGCGCAAAACATGTTCGCCGAGAAGTCCATCGACCCACTTTGCGGAGCACCATTCGCCTTTCTCTTCATCGGCTACGACGGCCTCTACTATCTGTGTTGTTCAGATTGGCGAAAACAAGCTTCGCTCGGCTCGGTCTTTGACGAATCGCTTGGCTCGATCATCAAACCGAAACTCGACTACGTCCGCACCCGCGAACCGGTGTGCAAGAACTGCAACCTCGACCCGGCCAACCGATTGGCTGACGCACTGCGCGATGTTGCTGAAGGCGTCGAATCCGAAAGTCACATCGAAGCAGTGTTCGCGGACATCGCCGACTCGAGCGCCCGTATGAGCCGGTCGCTCACCGCGATCGACAGGCAGTTCCCTGACCACGTGTCCGCGCCGAAGAAACTGATCCCACTCAACGTTCTTTGATCGCTCGACTGCCTCTGTGGTTATGAGAAAGTTTCTCGACTCAAACACGCTGCTCGCCAAACCCGACATCCTTCGCAAGCGGCTCGCCGACACGGGCTATCTGTATTTCCCGGGCTTGGTCGACGCAGCCCCGTTGAAGTCTCTGGCGGGCGAGATCTCGGCGATCATGGTCGATCAAGGCTGGATCGACCCGTCGGCGCCCGAGGAGTTCCGCACCGTGCGGTCGGCGACCGTCGAAGGCGACGACGACCACTTCGGGGTATACGGCCAGATCCAGAAGCTCGAGTCGTTTAACGCACTGCCGCACCGACCCGAGATCAAAGCGTTGATGTCCAGCGTGTTCGACGGACCCAACTTCGTCCACCCGCTGTCGATCGCCCGGCTGACCTTTCCGTTCGCCGAAGACTTCAGCACCCCCGCCCACCAGGACTTCCCCAACAATCAGGGCACGCCCGACCTGTACGCGTGCTGGATCCCACTCCACGACTGCCCGGTCAGCCGGGGGCCGCTCAAGATCCTTTGCGGCTCAAACCGGTTCGGGCTTCGCTCGGTCGACTACTCGCTGGGCGCCGGCGCCGTAACCACCCAACCGGACCCGCGGCTCGAAGCTCTCGAATGGCACGGCGGCGACATGTCGGCCGGTGACGTACTCGTGTTTCACAGCCATACCGTGCACGCCGCGCAGCCAAACCAAACCGACGTCATGCGGGTGTCGGTCGATTACCGGTTCCAACGCGACGGCGATGCGCTGACCGCTGGCTGCCTACTCCCCCACTTCAACCGACTGTCGTGGGACGAGATCTACCAGGGGTGGGAAAGCGACGAGCTCAAGTTCTATTGGGAAGACCACCCGTATGAGGTGGTCGAGTTCGATCCTTCGATTCGGGCGATCCCCGAGGAACAATCCGAGGAGTCGATCATGTCGATCCGAGAGTTCCGCCAACGCCAGATCGACCTTGCCGAGGCCAAAGGCTGGCCGGTGCCCCAAGAGTACGTCGACATTCTCGAAGCTGAACGCCAGGAGTTCCTCGCCATTCCTGGCTTCGCCGCGGCGTTTAACGCCAACAAAGCCGCCAGCGACTAGTTCGAGAACGGGCCTCGGGTTGCCAGCAGCTCAACCGCGAAGTCATAAAGCTCACAGTCGAGCGCGTTCTCTACTCGGATCCGGGCATCGAGTTCGTCGTCCTCGGCGGTTCTTTCGGGCTTCGCCGTGGTGGTGTTGGCCGTATTGATCTCGCCGAGGTCCCACCCGAAGCGCGACTCGATCGCCCGGATGAACGGCACGAAATCCTCTTGGACCCCGAGAACCTCGATGTCGTTCGTCAGTCGTTGCTTGGCCCGCTCGAGGTGGTCGTGCGTCATTTCGACGTTGGCTAGTGCTCCGTAGTCGTCCAGCTCGTCTGGCTTGAGGGCGAGCATCTTGACCATGTGGTTATGGACAAGTCCGTTAAACAGGAACGGATCGGTATAGATCTCGCTATCGGAGAGGTCGACCCGGGTTGGGTCGAGCACTCGTTGGTGGCGGATAAACGACCGGGTTCTCGCCACCGGCTCCCGCAGGACGGTGAACGTGCGAAACGTTCCGTCGAGCAGCTCGGCGGTGGCGAGGGGGTAATGGCCGGTAATCACCTGAATCTCGTCGCCCCGACGGGCGAGGGTTTGTTTCAGGTTGGTCACGCCCAGCACCCGGTCGACACCTTCGCCGTCGGACTTGTCGGGGTACACGGCCGGATGCCCCAGATGGCGCCGCATCATCAAATACAGCGTGGTGCCTGCGGTTTTTTGCAGGTGCACGAAGAAGTACTTGTCGGCGGTCACGCTTCCCGAGGGTACCCCACCGAGTTGGGGTTCAGCGAGGGCTAAGCTCGCACCCATGGCCCACGATCTATCCGCTTCATTGCACTATTCGGCGACCGGTGTCGAGATCCACAAACTGGTGGTCGGTCCCTACGACAACAACGTGTTTTCGGTGCGATGCACCGAGACGGGCGAGGCGGCACTGCTCGACGCGGCCGACGAACACGAACAACTCCTCGAACTCGCCGAGGCGACGGGGGTGCGGACCATCCTGGAGACCCACGGCCACTGGGACCACATTCAGGCGATCCCCGAAATGCGCAACGCGGGCTACAAGGTGGGCATCACCGCCGAGGATGCGCCGATGCTCAACGACATGTCCTATGACTACCTGCTCGAACACGACACCCGAATCACGGTCGGCAAGCTCTCGTTGCAGACGATCCTCAATCCCGGACACACGCCGGGCTCGATGAGCTTCAAGCTGGTCGACCACCCCGTGCTCTTTAGCGGCGACACGCTGTTCCCGGGCGGGCCAGGCGCCACCCAGGGCGAAGGGGCCGACTTTGAGACCATTATCGAGTCGATCGACCGGTTGTTGTTTGCCGAGCTCGATGCCGACACGATCGTGATGCCCGGCCACGGACTCGACACCACGATCGGCGACGAGCGGCCTCAACTCGACGAGTGGATCGCCCGGGGCTGGTAGCGGTGGCCCTTCCCGCCGACCAGCGCCCCTTCGACTACACCCCGGTCCACACCGCCGACCTTCCGCCGACGCCGATTCGAGACCGAAACATCGCCGCGTCGGCATGGGTTGAGGCACCCCAAGCTCTGCTGGAATCGGGCGACGACATTGGTTCGCCGCCGATCGCCTACAAACGACGACTCGGCCGTTGGCTGTTGTGGCGCGCTGGGCCAGCCAAGGGTGCCGACGCCCGATATACCGCGATCGACTCCGAAGACCTCGACCGGCTGTTTACCTATCGACTGATGGCCGACGGCACCGGCAGCGGCGTTGGACCGAGCGGCGCCACCCACACCCGCTTCCGCACCTGGAAACAAGACCTCAACAGCCACGAATAACCAGCGGACGAAATCAGGTCAACCCCCGGCCGACACTGTCTCTTCGGGGTGGGGAGCCATACAATTGGTCCTATGACTGCACCACTTTTTGAGATCGACGATCTGGCTGTACGAGTCGCCGATACCGATGGCCCGGAGATCCTTCAGGGATTCAGCCTGACGGTGCAGCCCGGCGAGGTTCACGCCATCATGGGCCCGAACGGTTCGGGCAAGTCGACCCTTGCAGCAACGCTGCTCGGCAGCCCCGAATACGAAGTCACCGGTGGCACCGTGCGGTTCAAAGGCGACGACATCACCGATTGGGGCGCCGATGTTCGGGGTAAGGCGGGCATGTTCCTCGCCTTCCAGGACCCCCATGTCATCCCCGGGGTTTCGGTCATCAACTTCTTGCGCCAGGCGCTTTCGGCCCGCAAGGGCATCGACCTGTCGATCCTCGAACTTCGCCTCTCGATCATGGAGTGGATGGAACGCCTCGGCATCGACCCGTCGTTTGCCGATCGGTACCTGAACGAAGGCTTCTCCGGCGGCGAGAAGAAGCGGAACGAGATTCTGCAGATGGCAATCCTCGAACCCGAGGTCGCCATTCTCGACGAGACCGACACCGGGCTCGATATCGATGCCTTGCAGGTGGTCGGTAAGGGCGTGCAGGAAGTCCGGGCCGATCGCCCCGACCTCGGCGTGGTCGTCATCACCCACTACCAGGACCTCCTCAAGGTGCTTCAGCCCGACAAGGTTCACATCTTGCGCGACGGCCACATCATCGATAGCGGCGGCATGGAACTGGCCCAGCGTCTTGAAGACGAAGGGTTCGACGCATGGGCGTGAGCTTCGACGTTGCTCAGATCAAGAAGGACTTCCCACTCCTCGATCAGGTGGTGCACGGCGACAAGCGCCTGGTGTACCTCGATTCGGCGAACACGTCGCAAAAGCCTCAAGCGGTCATCGACGCCATGTCGGGGTACTACGAGACCATCAACGCCAACGTCCACCGAGGCACGTACAAGATTGCCCAGGACGCCACCGAAGCAATGGAGGGCGCCCGGGCCGACGTTGCCCGACTGATCGGCGCCACGGCGTCCAAGCAGCTCGTGTTCACCAAGAACGCCACCGAGGCCATCAACCTGGTCGCCCGCTCGTGGGGCGGCGCGAACCTTCAGTCGGGCGATCCGGTGGTGCTGACCATGATGGAGCATCACGCCAATATCGTGCCGTGGCACATGCTGGCCGCCGAGCGGGGCATCGAGCTTCGTTGGATTCCGGTAACCGCCGACGGACAACTCGACCTCACCGGCATCGACCGACTCCTCGACGGGGCCAAGTTCTTGTCGTTCACCGCGATGTCGAACGTCCTCGGCACCTTGAACCCGGTCGAGCGGCTCACTACCTTGGCCCGTGACGCCGGCGCCATGTCGTTGGTTGATGCCAGCCAGTACGTCCCGCACATGCCGACCAACGTGATCGATATGGGCGCCGACTTTGTGGCCTTCACCGGTCACAAGATGCTCGGGCCGACCGGCATCGGCTGTTTGTGGGCAAAAGAAGAGACCCTCGAGGCCATGCCGCCGTTCCTCGGTGGCGGCGAGATGATTCTCAACGTCACCACCGAAGGATTCACCACCACCGAAATTCCGTGGAAGTTCGAGGCGGGCACTCCCCCAATCGCCGAGATTGTCGGGCTCGGCGCAGCCGCCCGGTACCTCGAGAGCATCGGCATGGAAGCAATCCGCCAGCACGAGGTTGAACTGACCGGCTACGCGCTGCGAACGCTCAACGAACGCTTCGGCGACGATCTCACGATCCATGGCCCCGCCGAACCAGCGACTCGCGGCGGCGTCATGTCGATCCAGTACAAAGATATCCACCCCCACGATCTCACCCAGATCATGGACGAGAACGGCGTCTGCCTGCGGGCCGGGCACCACTGTGCGAAGCCCCTGTTGAAGTCGATGGGCGCCAACGCCACCGCTCGTGCCTCGCTTTACCTCTACAACGACGAAGCTGATGTCGATGCGCTGGGCGATGCGCTCGAAGCGTCGGGCGACTTCTTCTCGTTCTGATCCGAAAGTACCCTGGCAGCACCATGGCATTAGACGACCTGTACCGCGAGATCATCCTGGATCACTACCGCAGCCCCCGCAACAAAGGACAGCTTCCACCTCCGGCCCACAAGGTCGAGGGGTTCAATCCACTGTGCGGCGACGAGGTCATCCTTACCGTGCTGGTCGAAGAGGACAAGGTGGTCGACGTGAACTTCGATGGCCAGGGCTGCTCGATCAGCCAGGCATCGGCGTCGATGATGACGGCGGCGGTTAAAGGTAAGACCACGGCCGAGGCCCGAGAGTTCATCACCGCGTTTAAGGGCCTGATGAGCATCCACAAAGAGTCACTCGATGGCGACGACCCCGAAGCGGGCGAGGCCCAGCTTCGCGACGACGAAATCGCCGTCGAAGATACGGTCAACCCCGAGATCAAACTCGGCGACCTCGCGGCCCTTCAAGGGGTCGTGAAGTACCCGGTTCGCATCAAGTGTGCGGTGCTCAGCTGGAACACGCTGGTGCAGTCACTCGACGAGCTCGCCGCCGAGTCTGCCTAGAACTAGCTCGGGTCAGAACTCCATCGGGATCTGACCATCGGGATAGGTCGATGGGGCAAAGAACCACGACTCCAGCGCGTACCGGGTGTCGGGCATCGACGGCGACACACCGGACTTGTGCAGACTGAACTGGTTGAACAAAAGGGCGTCGCCGGCGCCGAATTCGGGCCGCACCACATGATGAAGCCCTAACTTCTTGGCCTCGGATGGGCCAACCGACCAACTGAACAGTGCGTCGTCGGTTCCGGTCGGCACGATGTAGTCAAACGGCCTCGCAAAGATATCGATTCCGGGCGCTTGCACGCCACAGTCGGTCAGGGCCGTCCAGACATTCACCACCCGGGTTGAGGCCCCCAGAAACGCGCCATCTTGATGCCACTGTGTCGGCGACGCACCCGACGACATGCGGAACGTGGTTTTCATCGCCGACAGCAGCGGCCATTCACCGAGGTAACCGGCCACCACCGACCCAAGTCCAACATCGCAGTACATCGACACCGCTTGATGCAGTGCGTAGGGCGCCTCCACAGCCATGAGACCACCGATCTGGGTGACCAACAAGCGATCCGTGTCGTCGAAGGCGACTGGGCCTGCAGGGGAAAACTTCGCAAAGTCTCCGTTCAGCCGGTCGAGGCCTCGGGCAAGACATTCGTCGCGGGCGGCGAAGGACTCTTTTGCCGTGGTCAGCAACGACGAGGCCGCCGGCATATCGAGCAGCCCACGAACGATCAAGCTGCCACGATGTTCGAGTGCCGATCCAATGATCTCGGAGGTCAGTTCGGTTGCTCGAACCTCGGGGATTCCCGACTGACCGAAGTAGTCGGGGCGCGATCGTGGCCACCGCTCTGCCACCGCAACCGCGGACCGAGACCCGCCAGCTGCGAGCCGACGGTCGCGAGCGTCAACATAGGCTTCGCCTAAACCCATGCCAGAAGCATAGTTCTGGATGGAAAAGCATTCGAACTCGTCTAAATGGCAAATGGGTCGTCGTAAAGACCCGTGTTCGATTCCTTGACCGGAGCCTCGGTTTCGGTAACCCACCGGGCATAACCCTCGGCTTCGAGCTCGTCGGCGAGTTCCGGACCGGCGGTTTCGACAACCTTGCCGGCCGAGAAGATGTGCACCTTGTCGGCCTTTAGTTCGGCGAGCAAGCGGGTGAAGTGGGTAATTGCCAGCACACCCATGTCGTCGTTGTTGGTCGCTTCTTCGATGCGCTGGCTCACCAGACGCAAACCGTCGACATCGAGACCCGAGTCGATTTCGTCAAGAATGGCAAACTTTGGCCGCAGCATGGCGAGCTGCACCGTTTCGTTCCGCTTCTTCTCGCCACCGGACAGGTCGGCGTTGATCGGACGATCGAGGAACGCCGGGTCGAGGCCGATCCGTTCGAGTTCGACGAGCACGGCGTCGTCGTGGTCATCGCCGTCGAGGGCCGACGATGCGGCCAGCACGTCGCGCAGCAACACGCCAGGTACTTCGGTCGGGCGTTGCATGGCTAGGAACAACCCAGCGCTGGCGCGCTCGGCGGTGGTGAGCGCCAAGATGTCCTCACCGTCGAGGGTGACCGATCCGCCGGTTACTTCGTATCCGGGACGACCCAGCAAGGCGTGCGACAGCGTCGACTTACCCGAGCCGTTGGGGCCCATGAGCGCATGCACTTCACCGGACCGGATGTGCAGATCGACCCCTTTGAGGATGTCGGTGCCGCCAACGGTGGCGCACAGACCTTCGATTACCAGATCACTCATTGGTCGCCTCCTCGGCGCCGTCGATAAGCCACATCACGCCGTCGACAACTTCGATGCCGTAGGTGGGCACTGGTCGCACGGCCGGCAGGCTTTCGGGTTCGCCGGTCGCTACGTTAAACAGCGCCCCGTGTTTTGGGCACTCGACGGTGCAGTCGTCAGGTTCGAGTTCGCCCTCGGCGAGTGAATAGTCGGCGTGGGAGCACTCGTCGCCGATCGCGTACAGGTCGTCACCGAATCGGATTACCGCAACGCGGTAATCGTCGATGTCGAATCGTTTGGCCGAGTCGGGAGCGACATCGGCAAGGGGTCCAAGTTCGAGCCGCATTACGCCTCGTCCGCAGACTCGACCGCACGGTTCTGGTGGCGATCTTGCTTGGCGGTCACCGCATCGCCGATCAGGTCGTCGGCGGCGTTGATGGGCAGGCGAGACACAACGTCGTTAAAGAATCCGGCGATAATGAGCCGCTCCGCCGTTTTGGTGGGCACACCACGGCTCTCGAGGTAGAACATCTGCTCTTCGTCGATCGGCGACACGGTCGAGGCGTGGCTACACCGGACATCGTTGTTCTCGATCTCGAGGTTCGGTACCGATTCGGCCCAGGCCTTGTCGCTGAGCTTGATGATCTTATTGGTCTGCTCGGCGTTGGTTCCCCGAGCGTCGGGGCGCACCAGGATGAGGCCGGAGTAGATCGACCGTGCCTCGTCCGCCAAGGCGCCCTTAAACAGCAACTCGCTTGTCGTGTTGGCGGCGACGTGATCTTGGAATGTGCGGTAGTCGAGGGTTTGGTCGGCCTCGCCGTAATACAGCGCCATAATCTTGCTCGACGAGCGCTGGCCGGCCATTTGGCAATCGAGGCGCAGCCGGGCATAACTTCCACCGAGGCCAGCGGCTCCGATCGTTGCGGTTCCGTCGGCGCCGATGCGGGCGGCAAGGTTGCCGATCTGCCAGGCGTCCGAGCCCAGCGACTGGATCGAGAGATAGTTGAGTCGAGCCGCGGCACCAACGTCGAGTTCGGTGACCGGCACAACAAGCATGTTGCCGGCGCCCGAACTGGTGTGTTCGACAACCGAAACTTCGGCGTTCTCGCCGACTCGAACGATCAGGCGATTGAAGGCCGCGATGTTGTCGCCCTTGGCCCGGCTGCCGACCACGATGGGGTTCTCGACAACCACTCCGGCGGGGACGTCGATAACCACCGCGTCGCCGACAAAGGCATCGTTGAGGCTCGTGAAGTAGTCGGTGTCGGGTGACTGGCCGACCACGCTGCCGAGCAGTTCTTCGGCGTCGGGATGATCGACGACCCGGCCGACAAACACGCCTTGGGCGGCCACGGCCTCATCGCACTCGTGGCGGGTAACCCAACCGTTACGGACCTCGACCAGCCCAGCGCGAGGCGTAATCGAGTCAAAGACCGCCAGGGCGTTGCCGCTGGTGTCGGAGGTGGGGGCAAAATCGTCGAGGGTGAGCTCTTCGATCGGGGTATATCGCCAGACTTCTTGTTCGTCTGATGGTGCCTCGGTGGTCGCGAAGTGTTCGGCCGATGTAACCCGCCGTGAGACGAGCCAATCAGCACCACCAAGTTCTTGTGCGGCTTGTGGTCCGAAGGTGGACAGCGGTCTGACCTCGTGAGAGAAAACGGTGAACGGGGAACAGGTAATCGTAGGTGAGCGCCCGAGGCTGAACAAAGGCCAGCCCAGGAATTACCCGTTACCCGTGGTGGGTGTTTGTCACTTCTTCCCGCGTCGAAAACGCCGGAAGATCCCTCGCCCTTTTTGTTGCTGTTGCTCTTTGAGCAGTCGAGCCGCATCGGCTTCCGCTCGAGCTTCCGGAACCGCTGCGTTGACGATGTTTTCGGCCTCGTCCAACAGCGCCGCAATGGTTGGATCTTCGCCCAAACTGGCGGGCTCGGCGGGCGTTGGTGGAGTAACCAACGTACCAAACGCCCAGTTCACATCGGCCAAACGGCGTTCGTAGCCTTCGCAGTTCTGCGGACAACGCCACGGGGCCTCGGGAGCGAGGTCGATGTTACACTTTCGGACCGTATCGCCACTCGGATACGACCGGCTCTCGAAGTTCTTGCAGTCTTGACGCATTGGCACCCCTTTAGTGTGCCATCCAACAGCGCTAATCGGCAGTCGGTAGCGACCTCGACGCTTTCAACGCATACAGACTGGCGTACGCATCCATTGCGGCGTCGGTCGCCCAGCTTCGAGCGGCGTCGCGACCTCGGGCACTCAGGGTTCGCCGATTCGATGCCTGCGCCATCGTACCGACGGCGGCGACCACGTTCGCTGGCGTGAGGTCGATGAGCAGAGCGGCATCGCCAGGGATCCAACCCCGCAGGGTGTCCTGGGCGCCCGCGATCACCGGCACACCAATCGACAACGGCCCAAGGATCTGTTGGGTCGGAAGACTCGACGAGGTGGAGATCGTTGCCAGCGCGCCAGCAACCAACGCCTGGTAGTCGTCGGCCCCCGGCACGATCACGACATTGGTGCCGAGCGAACGGGCACTGGTGCCGGGCGTGTCGTCGACCAGAACCAACCGGACCCCTTCGACCCGCCGCATCGCCTCGAGTACTGCGGGCCAATCGGCAGTGTTTTGATCGGCGGCCAACGCAACAATGTACGGCCCCTCGATCCCCCACCGGGCGCGGGCGGCCGCGGTTTCGCTCAGTGTTGGTTCGTCCCAGGTACCCCCGCTGAGAATGGTGCGGAGTCGCCCGTGGTGCCCGGCCTGGCGCAGCGACTGGGCAACCATTGGCCCGGCAGCAACCGCAGTCCACGGGCTCCGGTTGAGCAGGCGACCCGTAGCTCGAGATACCTCTTGGCCCTCGTACACGCTCATCACGACCGGCGGCGCGCTTCGCCCCAGCAGCGCTAGCCGAAGCCCTTGGCCGGCGGACTCATCGTGGAGATGCACGACCGCCGGGTTGCTGCGGTCGAGCACCGTGCGCATCGTTGCCCCGTTGCGCGCCGTACCTCGCTTTGATGAGCCGTCGTCGGGCAGCCGGTGAAACGCCGCGCCCCGGGCATTCACCTCGGCGGCGAGTGCATGGTCGCTCGACGCCACGGCGCAGCTGAGTTCGTCGTGCGCCGCCGCGTGGTCGAGCAGCGAAGTGACGAGCTGGCGCGACTGATCGGTCGGCGTGGCGAGCACGTGAAGAATGCACTGCTCAGGTCCGTCGTAGGAGGGCAACGTTCGTCTGATCCTTGGGCGTGGGTCGGCGAATGCCGAAACACTAGCAAAGATCACTCACAAGATTGACACGCACTGAAATACAATCAGTAGCGCCCCGCAGCTAGAGAAAGCTAGCCGACGCTACCTTCCATTTGGAGCTCGATAAGGCGGCTCCACTCAACGGCGTATTCCATGGGCAAGGTTCGGGTAATCGGCTCGATAAAGCCGTTCACCACCATGCCCATTGCCTGCTCTTCGGTGAGCCCGCGGCTCATCAGGTAGAACAGCTGATCGTCGGCGACCTTCGACACGGTGGCCTCGTGACCAATAACGGCGTCCTCGGCACCCATCTCCATGTAGGGATAGGTATCGGAGATGCTTTCATCGTCGAGGATCAACGCGTCGCACTGTACGTGGCTCTTGCAGCCATAGGCGTCGTCTTCAACTCGGACGAGCCCGCGGTAGCTGGTGCGGCCGCCGTCTTTCGAGATGGACTTGCTCACGATCTTGCTGGTGGTTTCGGGAGCGGCGTGGGTCATCTTGGCGCCTGCATCCTGGTGCTGGCCAGCACCGGCGTAGGCAACCGAAAGAACTTCACCGCTGGCCTTTGGACCAGTCATTACCACGGCCGGGTACTTCATGGTGAGACGACTACCAATGTTGCCGTCGATCCACTCCATATGGCCTTCTTCTTCAACCACGGCCCGCTTGGTGACCAGGTTGTAGACGTTCGACGACCAGTTCTGAATCGTGGTGTAGGTAACCCGAGCGCTGGGCTTGACCATGATTTCCACCACCGCCGAGTGCAGGCTGTCGGTCGAGTAGACCGGCGCCGAGCAACCTTCGATGTAGTGAACCTTGGAGCCTTCGTCGGCGATGATCAAGGTGCGCTCGAACTGGCCCATGTTCTCCGCGTTGATGCGGAAGTACGCCTGAAGGGGCATCTCGACCTCGACACCGGGTGGCACGTAGATGAACGAACCGCCGCTCCATACCGCCGAGTTGAGCGCCGAGAACTTGTTGTCGTTGGGCGGGATGATCTTGCCGAAGTACGCCTTGACGATTTCGGGGTGCTCACGAAGCGCCGTGTCCATGTCGCAGAAGATGACGCCCTGTTCCTCAAGGTCCTCGCGGTTCTTGTGGTACACGACCTCGGACTCGTACTGGGCGGTGACTCCGGCCAGGTACTTGCGCTCTGCTTCGGGGATGCCCAGCTTTTCGTAGGTGTCCTTGATGGCGTCGGGAACGTCGTCCCAGTCGTCCTGCACACCTTCGGACGGCTTGATGTAATAGAAGATGTCGTCGAAATCGATGCCATCCATGTCGCCGCCCCAGCGAGGCATCGGGCGCTTTTCGAAGCGGTTGAACGACTTCATGCGGAAGTCGCGCATCCAGTCGGGTTCGCCCTTCATCCACGACATCTCGTCGATGATGTCGGTGTTGATGCCCTTTTGCGGCTTGAAGATGTAGTCCTCTTCGTCGGACCAGCCAAGCTTGTATTTACTTAGGTCGACACCAATTTCAGCGGTACTCATGGAATGCTCCAACAGACGGCAGTCGCTAGAAATTCCAGCAACACGTGTGAGGTCCCAGAGTACTGGAAACTAGGGCTTACGCACAGGCGAATACCGCCTGATTCGTCACGTTTTGGGCCACCTACAGCGGCAGCGCTACCGGTTGGAGCACATCGGCGGAGCTCTTGGCCTCTTGCACGGGCTCGCCAACGGTTTCGCCAGCGGGGGTTGACGCCTCTTCGCCCGCCGACTCGCCGCCGACCCGAACCCGAACTGGCTCGGTCTTCTTGTTGGCGTACTCGTTGACGTATTCCTGCCCGGTGAACTTCTTGATCTCGAACATCACTTCGTCGATCATCTGGCGATACATCATCCGGGTGTCGGTATGGGAGCTGTAATCGGCGGCCGAAATAGGCGCTCCGAAGTGCACCTCGGCCCGAGCAAAGAGCTTTGGGCGGTTGGCTTCGGGGGGCTGGATTTCGCGCATGCCCCGAAGACCGACCGGGATGATGGGCGCCCCGGTGCGCAGCGCAAGCCGAGCGGGGCCGGTATGGCCTTTGTGTAGGCGTCCGTCGCGTGACCGGGTGCCTTCGGGGTAGATCCCAAAGAACTCACCAGCCTCAAGAATTTCGGCCGCCTTGTCCAGGGCAACCTTGGCCGCCTCGCCACCACTACGGTCGATAGGAATCATCCCGAGCAACGGAAACAAATGCTTGGTTTTCCAGTCGTCGAGGTATTCAGCCTTGCCCACAAAGGTCACCCGACGGTCGATCATGGCGGGCATGAAAAACGAGTCGAGAACCGATGTGTGGTTCGGGCACAAGATGGCCGGGCCATCGGTGGGTAGGTTTTCGGAGCCATAGGCATCGATATCCCACAGCACGTTGAAGAACGGCTTCATGACGACCTTCACCGCACTCTGCAGCCGGCCAATATTCTTCGGAAGTTCCCCCGTCATAGGCGTCAATGTAGCGTCAGCGGCGACGGCTCCGCCATTACGGGGATTTAGCGGTCTAGTACGACGCCGAGCAATTTCGCAGCCTCGGACACGCCTTCGCCCGCCGCGACAGCCTGGTCGATGGCCGCCAACGCCCCTGGCACATCGAGGTCGTCGTCGAGCGATGCTCGCGCCGCGTCAAGCGCTGCCGAACCCGCACCTGCGGCCCGCCACCGAGCCAATCGGTCCTCGGCATTGGCCATCACCTCGGGTTTCCACTCCCACGGGGTGCGGTAGTGATGGGCCAACAATCCAAGCCGGATCGCCATCGGGTCATGACTGGCGCGCAGGTCCTTCACAAACACCAAGTTGCCGTCGCTCTTCGACATCTTTTTGCCATCGAGCAACACCATTGCTTGGTGCAACCAGTGCCGCACAAACACTTCGCCGGTGGTCGCCTCGGATTGGGCCGCCTCGCATTCGTGGTGCGGGAAGATCAGATCGGTGCCGCCACCGTGAAGGTCGACGGTCGTCCCGAAGGCCCGGAGGGCGAGCACCGAACACTCGACGTGCCACCCGGGCCGTCCGAGGCCCCAGGCCGACTCCCACGCTGGTTCGCCCACATCCGACGGGCGCCAGAGCACAAAGTCGAGCGGGTTGGACTTGTTTGGGTCGTCGGGGTCCTCGCCCCGCTGTCGACCCAACTCGAGCATCCGGCCGTGGTCGAGTCGGCTCAGGTGGCCAAACCGACCAGCGGTGCAGTTCACCGAGAAGTACACCGATCCGCCTCTGGCGTATGCGCACCCGGTCTCGATCAGTGCGGCGATAAATCCTCGGATATCGGGTATGGCCCCCGAGGCCCGGGGTTCGCTCCATAGCGCAATGGTTCCGAGAGCATCCATGTCGTCGTCGAACTTTTTGGTTTCGGCATACGCCAGATCGAGGTAGTGCACCCCGCGTTCTCGAGCGGTTCGCAACATGTCGTCGTCGACGTCGGTGATGTTGCGAACCATGCGGGTTTCGTGGCCGAGATCTCGGAGTCGGCGCTGCAACACGTCGTAGGTGACATAGGTCGCGGCATGACCGATGTGGGTCGCGTCGTAGGGGGTAATGCCACACACATACATCGACACGATCGGTCCAGCACGAAACGGCACAACCGCCTGACGGGCGGTATCGAACAGACGCATACCAAGAAATGTACCGGTGTCGGTCGGTTTCGGCCCTGACGGGCCTAAATCGACGCGAGCACGTGACCGCGCTGAGCCGGTACTCCGGGCACAGCGCCGCTTTCGCTCCATCAGCTTGGGCGACGCACGCACTTCGCGACGCGAAGCTGCACGGCTCCGAAGTCGACAGTTCGGGGCCTGAGTTACTGCACTCCGTGCAGGCCGTTCCGGAGGCACGGAGCCTCTTGCACGCTCTAGTCCGACTACGGCTGAAGGGTGCGAGCGGATATTCCTCTTCACTCGTACCGAAGACGGCACAAAACAAACACGGGGCAAGACGAAGAGACGCCAAGGGTGTGACCCGAGCCGGCAGGAAGTGTCAGAGCCGGGCGAAGTCGACAGAAAGCGGCCAAAGAGCCCGGAGCTCGCGTAGGGCGAGGGGTACAGGTAGAGGGACATAGCGAAGCGCCGGAGCCGAAGGCGGAGAAAAGCAATAGAGTCCAGCTATGGGTCTTCTTGATGGAAAACGGATTTTGATTACCGGTGTTCTCACCGACAGCTCGTTGGCGTTTGGTACCGCTCAGATGGCACAGCGCGAGGGGGCAGAGGTTGTGCTTACCGGCGCTGGCCGGGGGTTGCGGTTGACCCAACGAACGGCTCGAAAACTCGACACCGAGCCCGAGGTTCTCGAACTCGATGTGACCGACCCGGCCCATGTGGTGGCGGTGCGCGATGCCCTGGCCGAAAAGTGGGGATCGGTCGACGGTGTGCTTCACGCGATCGGTTTTGCGCCTGAGGTGTGCCTGGGCGATGACTTCATGGAAGCGACCTGGGACGACGTTTCAACGGCGCTGCACATCTCGACCTTTAGCTACAAGACGATCGCCGAGATCGCCGTTCCGTTGATGCCCAATGGCGGGTCGGTAGTGGGCCTGGACTTCGATGCCACCGTCGCCTGGCCGACCTACAACTGGATGGGGGTCGCCAAGGCAGGCCTCGAGTCGGCCAACCGCTACCTGGCTCGTCAACACGGCCCGGCCGGGATCCGCTTCAACCTGGTTGCTGCGGGACCGATCCGCACAACGGCGGCGAAGTCGATCCCCGGGTTTAACGATTTTCAGGATGTCTGGGAGTCAAAGGCGCCGCTCGGCTGGGACGCCAAGGACCCCACCGCGGTTTCGAAGGCCTCCATTGCGATGCTGAGCGACTGGTTCCCGCAGACTACGGGATCGATGATCCACGTCGATGGCGGCTACCACGCGATCGGGGCCTAGGCCCCGGTGCGTTGGCTGATCGTCGGCGGTACGGGTTTGCTCGGCGACGCCCTCCTACGGGCGCTGGAGGCCGACCCGTTGGCCGAGGTGTCGGCTACCTGGAACACGAGTCGCCCCGAACGCGATGGCCCTCGGTGGCATCAACTCGATGTCGCCGACGATGCTGCAGTCGGTGAACTGGTCGGCCGTGCAGCACCCGACGTGGTGATCAACGCCGCGTACGCCAAGGGCGGACCAGCCTTGGAACCGGTAACCGGTCGAGCCCCGGGGGTTCTTGCCCGCCGGGCCGCCGAAACTCAGGCTCGGTTTATTCACGTTTCGAGCGATGCGATCTTCGACGGCCCACCCGGGTACCGACACACCGAGGCCGACCCGCCGAATCCGTGCACTCCCTATGGCCAGGCCAAGGCGTCGAGCGAACCGCCGGTGGCCGAAGCGAACGGGATCATCGTGCGGTCATCGTTGTTGTACGGCGGCGATCGGCCCCAGCCGCAGCGCACCCTTGTGATGTCGGCGGCCGCTGGTGAAGACATCACGTTCTTCACCGATGAGGTGCGTTGCCCTGCTCATGTCGACGACGCGGCGGCCGCAATCATCGAGGTGGCAGTGCTCACCACTCCCCCGCCCGTGCTGCACATCGGGGGCGCCGACATGGTCGACCGGCTAACCTTTGCCCGACTGCTCGCTCGGTCGATGGGCATCGACCCGTCGGGCTTTGCGGGAGCGCCGACACCGGAGGGCATCGTGCGCCCCAAGCACAGCGCGATGTCGAACACCCTGGCGAGCCAGACCCTCCGCACGCCAATCCCCGGGGTGCATGCCCGTCTAGGGACCGTCGCCTAAAAACGCACGAACCCGGTGCGCCGGGTTTCCACCAGCGCACCGGGTTCGGAGCGTTCAATTCGCCGGAGCGTTACTGCAAACGGAACTCGATACGGCGGTTCTGCTGGCGACCCTCTTCGGTGCTGTTGTCACCGATCGGGGTGGTTTCACCAAAGCCGATGGCGCTCATGCGTGAGGCATCGACCCCGGCGCCGACCAAATAGTCGAGCACGGCTTGTGCCCGGTCTTGGCTGAGCACCTGGTTGAATCCATCGTCGCCTTGATCGTCGGTGTGGCCTTCGATGTTCACCGCTGCTTCCTCGTTGGCGAGCAGCAACTCGGCTGCCCGATCGAGGGTGGCGGTGCTCTCGGCCCGAATGTTGGCGCTACCCGAGTCGAACTGGATCGGCTCGAGCAGGAACAGGGCGTTCAGGTCGGCGACCAGAGCGTCGGTGCTGACTTCGACCTCGTTGTTTACGCCGAACGGGGCGATGCCCTCGAATGCCGCACCGGCCGCGTCGGCGGCGGCTGCGGTGCCGACCGCACCCACGACCCGGATGGTGCCGCCGTCGTTGGTGTAGCCTTCGACGACCTCAAGGTTGTTGGTTACGACATCGCCATAAGCGCTGATGGCTGCTGCTTCGATCTCGCCCGAGGTTGCTTCGTCGGGAACTTGACCGTCGAGGGTCACGCCAGCTTCGCCTAACGCCACGGTGACGGCGCTCGGGGTCAGCGCCTCGGCTTCGGTGCGGAAGGTTCCGCTGTCGGTCAGTTCGTGACCGTCGGAGTCGGTGAGGGTGAGGTCCCAGTCGTAGTCGGTGTCGGGGGTCAGGCCCGACAGGTCGAGCTCGAAGTCGGTGCCGGGACCGCCTTCTTCGGTTCCGCCGGTGCCGTCGGCTGCGCTGTAGTTAAAGACGTAGCTCGAGTCGACGTTGGTTCCGAAACCAACGGTTGCAGCGGTGGTCGCTGCGGCAGCCGACACGTTGCTGCTCCAGTCGAGGGCCGGAGCTGCTTCGACCTCGGGTTCGGGTTCGGCGACCTCTTCTACCGGTGCGGGGGTAGCGCTGATCTTGTCGAGCGCTGAATCGCCGCTCAGGAACACCAGGATCACGACACCAATCACCGCGGCGAGCACACCGAGCACTAGCAGGATTGGTTCGTTATCTTCGTCTTCGTCGAACATGTGGGGGCTCCTTGTGAGCATACGAATGGCCGCCAGAAGGGCCAGTGAACAGAGATGAAACCTAGTCGGTGCCCGACCACCGGTGCGTCATCCTGCTTTTCGGGTATGTCGGGCCGAAGTTGAGCTAGCAGGCTGCAGCGACGGTTGGGTACGGGTTAACCGCGCCGCCGTATCCGCCGGGGTGGATCTCAAAGTGCAGGTGAGGGGTCGTGGCGTTGCCGGTTTCGCCTACGTAGCCAATCACCACACCAGCTTCGACCTGTCCGCTCGCGCCGTACGCCGAGAGGTGGGTGCCGTAGTAGTAGTTACCGTCGTCGCCGTTGAGATGGAACGACTCGCCACCGATGCTGTTCCCTCGGTGCTCGACAAAGCCACTCACCGGAGCGACGACCGGCGTGCCTTCAGGCGACATCATGTCGACGCCTTTGTGGGTGCGACCTCCCGACCGAGGGGCGCCCCAGGTGTCGGAGAAACTTACCGGACCTTGCACCGGGCAGATCCACGAACCCGAGGCAATAGGTGCCCGGTCGGGTTCGGGCTCTGGGTCGGGCTCCGGATCGGGGTCGGGGGTCTCGTCGTCGCCACTGTCGCCATTGTCGCCACTGTCGCCACTGTCGTCACTGTCGCCGGAGTCGCCGGAGTCGTCACCGCTGTCGCTGGAATCATCGTCGTCGTCATCGGCTGGCGGATTCGCGGCATCTTCCTTCTTTTTCTTCTCGGCATCGGCCCTGGCCTTTGCCTCGGCCTCTTCTTGGGCCTTCTTTCGGCGGGCTTCGGCCTCGGCCGCCTTACGGGCCCGTTCGCGTTCCTCGAGCTCGGCGAGCAGTCGTTCGAGGTCGGCGAGTTCGGTTCCCATTGACTCGAGGTCGACATACAGGCTGTCTTGCAGGGTCTCGATGTTCGACAACAACAGCGCCTGGTTCTCCGCCTCGATATCGAGCAAACCCTGCGCGTCGTTGAGGTCGGCACGTTCTTGGCGGAAGTCGTCGACGACGTCGGCGTTCTGGCGGCCGGCAAAGACCGACAGCGTTTGGGTCAGTGCCGCCTGGTTGAGGTCCGACGCCGTCAGGGTCGAAACCGAGTCGAATTCGCCGGTGTAGCGCTGAACCGCAAAGTCTCGAACCTGGACTCGCAGCTCGGCAAGGCGTTCCTCGCTGGCGGCAACCCGTTGGGACAACCGTTCGAGTTGCGTTTCGGTCAACGCAAGGTCGGTCTCGGCCTGGTGAAACTCTTCGGTGGCCTTGGTGGCTCGCTCTCGCAACGCCGCAATCCGAGCATTTACTTCAGTGATTTCATCGCGCAGCGCTTCGATTTCGCCGCCCTGAGCGGTGGCCGGAAGCGCGACAGACCACAGCCCAAGCACAATGAGAACGACCAACAACCGCTTCACAAGGGCGAAGTTAGTCGCTCATTTTGCTTTGTTGCAGTTGGGTGACGAAATTTCGACCGCTGCTCGGGGCCTTACACCGGCTCGGCAACGTCGGTCTCGTCTTCGATCTCGCCAACCAACTCTTCGAGAATGTCTTCAAGGGTCACGATTCCCAGGGTTGACCCTTTCGGGCCTCGAACAACACCGAAATGGCGGCGGTCGCTTCGCATGCGAACCATCACCTCGTCGAGCGGGCGGCCGTGCGCCACATACATAACGTTGCGAACCAGCTCGAGCGGCAAGACCTCATCGAGCGATTCCGGGGGCAACAACAACAGATCCTTGGCGTGCACAACCCCGATCGATTCATCGATCGTTGCCCCTACCACCAACAGTCGAGAGTGGCCGGACTCGACGACGACCTGTTCGATCTCGGCGACGGTCATCGTCCGTTTGACCGAAACCACCTTCGACCTTGGAACCATCACGGCCGAGACATGCCGTTCGCCAAAATCGAGCGCGCCGCTGAGCAGCGTGTGCTCGAACTCTTCAAGCTGTCCCTCTAGGTGCGAGGCGTCGACCAACTTTCCGAACTCCTCGGCGGTATGAACCGTGGCGATCTCGTCGGTGAGTTCGAAGCCGAGCGCCCGAACCGCCACATTCGAAATGACATTCACAAACCAAATGACCGGCATGAACAACCACATGTAGACCCGGTTGATCGGCGCGAGCCACAACAGCGCCCTCTCGGGCTCGACCAGCGCCAGGTTCTTCGGCACCATCTCGCCTAGGACCATGTGGTTGAACACGACGAACGTAAGCGCGATGGCAAAGGCGATGGTGTGGATTATTCCCGAGGGCAACGACACGTAGTTCCCAAGGAACCGCTCGACATACTGCGCGACCACCGGTTCACCCACGATGCCGAGCACCAGCGCCACCAGCGTGATCCCGAGCTGGGCGCCCGCCAATTGGGTCTGTAGGTCGCCGAGCTGTTCGAGGGCAGTCGCTGCCCGTTTGTTCCCGACCTCAACCATCGACTCGAGCTTCACCCGGCGACTACCCACGAGCGCGAACTCCACCGCAACAAAAAAGGCGTTGAACACGATCAGCACCGCGCTTACTAGCAGCCACCAGCCCGACAGTGCGTGGGCCGACTCACCCGCTTCGACAGCCCAGATCATCACCGAGTGGCTCATGATCCGCCCTCGTCAGCACTCGGTTTTGCGCGCCGCGGGCCCGTCCACGCGCCTGGGGCCGCCAGCCGAACGGTGGTGATTCTGAGGCGATCGACGGCCAGAACCTCGACCCGCCACCCGTCATGTTCGAACAACTCCCCTGGGCTGGGGATCTTGCCCAGCCGAACGAGCACAAAGCCCGCGAGTGTTTCGTAGGGCCCCTCGGGCATCTCGAAACCACACGCCTCTTCCACCTCGTCGGGATGCAGGGCCGCCGACACCCGAAAGTTGCCGGGCTCCTCCACCCGACTCACTTCCGGGCTCGACGTGTCGTACTCGTCGTCGATCTCGCCGACGATCTCTTCAAGCAGATCCTCGAGCGTGATGATGCCAGCGGTACCGCCGTGCTCGTCGACCACCACCGCCAGGTGATCCCGGTTGGCCCGCAGGTCGCTGAACAGGTCGTCGAGGTCGCGGGTCTCGGGCACCGCAAGCACCGGACTCATCACCTCGGTGACCAACCGGTCCCGCCGCGTCGAAGCGGGAAGCGTATAGATCGACTTCACGTGAGCCACGCCCAAAACATCGTCGAGGTCGCGGCCATAAATGGGGAACCGAGAAAAACCGCTATCGATCGACGTAGAGATGAGCTCGCTGATCGGGGCGGTACTCGCCAGCGCCGTGACGTTCACCCGCGGGGTCAAGGCATCGGCGGCGACCTTCTCATGAAACCGGATGGTGCGGGTAAGAAGTTCGACATCCTCCGGGTCGAGTGCGCCCTCTTCTCCAGAAGTAATGATGAGCGCCTCCAGCTCCTCGATGTCGGGTTTGTGGTCGAGTTCCTCTCGTGGCTCGACCCCCAACCGGCGCACGATCCAGTTGGCAACGTTGTCGAACGTGTACACAAACGGATACATCACCAGGTTCCACAGCCGCATTGGCCGGGTGAGCAGGCGCGAGGTGAAATCGGGCCGGCTGATGGCGATCGACTTCGGTATGAGTTCGCCGACCACCATGATCACCAGGGTGCTGACAATGATCGCCGTCGCCACCGAGATTCCTTCTGCGCCCGGTTCACCGACCAGCGGTTCGAGTACCGGCGTGACCAGTGCCGAGAAGACTGGCCGGGCCAAAAAGCCAAGCAGGATCCCGGTAATCGAGATCCCAAGCTGGGCACTCGATAAACAAAAGCTCAGCCGCTCGAGCAGCGACAAGACGCCTCGGGCGCCGGAATCGCCGGCTTGGGCCTGGGCCTCGATCCGGTTGCGATCAACCGCCATGAGGGCGAATTCGATCGCTACGAAAAACGCGGTGGCCACTACCAAGATGGCCACACCCGCGAGTCCTAGTGCGGTACCCAGAGCGGCCTCGCTAGTCGAATGAACACCACGTTGAGCAATCTATAGGTCGCTGACCATCGATTTCACGAACTTGGAAGGTGATTGCGCTTAAGGGCGGCTGCGGCGACGCCGATCATTAACCCATGGCGCTACGTGAACAACCGCTCCAAACCTCGGCTTTCGTGCAAGGGGTGGGCGAAGTAACCACCGATCCCGTCCTTCACGGCGTGCTGGTGGTCGACGCTGACCCACGCTGGGCGACCGCAGTCGAAAACCGGGTAAAGCATCACCCGTCGTTCAAAGTGCTGGCCGTGACCGGCACGGCCAGTAACGCCTTCGCCTTGATCGAGCAGCTCACCCCATCGGCCATCGTTTTGGCCGTCGAACTGTCGGGGACGAGCGGCTTCGATGCGCTGCCAACCATACGCCGACTCGCCCCTCAAGCCGAGGTCATTCTGTTTTCTCAGGCCACCGACGCCCGAGAACTCGCTGGCCACTTCGACGTCTTTGGCTCGTTGAGCAAGTTTAATGCAGCGCAAGAATTCGACGGAGCGCTCGACCGCCTGGCCGAGTTTCTGGCGCTTCCCGCCGAGTCGCGCAACCAACGCCGCACCGGCGTCGACCGTCGCCGTCGCCAAGACTGGAACAAGGTCACCTCTGAGCGCCGATCTTCCGAACGCCGGGTCGAAAACCTCGGCTTTGCACCCGAGGGCGCCGAGCAAGCCGCTCCGCCACAATCCTGGGGCTAACGCCGCAGCCGGAAAAGGGCTTCGTGTCGGAGGTTCGCTAGCTTTCGTCCAACGTGACTTCCACGCAGGACCGCTCGCTCGTCGGGAACGAATTTGAACCGCTCACCCAGCACGCCGACTATCCGCCGGCTCGGGCCACGATCGATCCCAACGCCGACCTTGGATGGGTTCGTCGGCTTTGGCCGCTTCTCCGGTCGCATATGTGGGTTCTCGGCGGAGCGATCGCTACGGGACTCATCGGTATCGGCCTCTCGGTATCGGTGCCGCTCATCATTCGAAACGCCATCGACAGCCGCGGCCTCTCCGGTGAGGGCGGATCGACTACCGGCTTAGAAACCTACGTGGTGGCCCTCTTGGTCATCGCCGCGTTGCTCGTACTTTTGCGCTCGACCTATCGGTCGTTGCTGTTCCGGTCCGCACATCAGGTCGACACCGACCTGCGCGAGCTGCTCTATTCGCACCTGACCCGCCTGTCGTTCTCGTTCTTCGATGTCACCGCCTCAGGCGAGGTCATCAGCCGCGCCAACTCCGACATCCGGTCGGTGCAGATCCTGTTGGCTTTTGCCCCACTGGCCGTTTTGTCGGTGGTGAGTTTCTTCGTGGCGCTGGTCCTGATGATTCGTATCGACCTCGTCCTCACCCTTGTAGCGCTAGTGCCGATGCCGTTCGTCTATTACGTCGCACAGCACATGCGGAACCAGGTATTCCCGCTCAGTTGGATCAGCAGTTCACGCCAGGCCGAGGTGGCTACGGTGGTCGACGAGAACATCGGCGGCATCCGAGTTGTGAAGTCGTTCGCTGCCGAAGAGCAACAGATCGCATCGTTGGCTGCCGCCGCCCAACGACTTCGCTGGTCGGCGGTGCAAGCCAACGACAGTCGGGCCCGCCACAACCCGATAATCGAAGCCCTACCGCAGCTCGGTTCGGCCCTGGTGCTTTTGTACGGCGGCATCTTGGCGATCGACGACAAGATCACGATCGGCACGATCCTCGCCTTTAACGCGTACGTGATCTTGATCTCGCTGCCGTTCCGATTGTTTGGGTTCTTGTTGATGCAAAGCCAACGCGCCGCGGCGGCGGCCCAGCGCATCTTTGCGATCCTCGACAAAGAAATCGAGATAACCGACAAGCCAGGGGCCATCGACTTGATCGACCCGGCCGGGGCCATCGAGTTTGCGAACGTGTCGTTTGGCTACGGCCGGCAGGAACCCGGCGAAGACGACGCGACCTCCAACCCGCTGATCCTCAACGACTTCTCGCTCGCCATCGAACCGGGCCAAACCGTGGCGTTGGTCGGACGGACCGGGTCGGGCAAGTCGACCGTCACCCGTCTACTCCCTCGGTTTTACGACCCGACAGGTGGCACGGTATCGATCGACGGGCACGACCTACGCGACCTCACGACAAGGTCGATTCGCCACGCGGTCAACGTGGTACTCGACGAACCGTTCCTCTTTTCGGTGTCGGTGCGCGACAACATCGCCTACGCCCGCCCCGACGCCAGCCTCGACGACATCATCGCGGCGGCGACCGCCGCCGAGGCCCACGAGTTCATCTCCGAACTCGCCGATGGTTACGACACGGTGGTCGGCGAACGGGGCTACACCCTTTCGGGAGGGCAGCGCCAGCGGATCGCAATCGCCCGCACGTTGCTCGCCAATCCGCGGGTGCTCGTACTCGATGACGCCACCTCGGCCATCGATGTTCAGGTCGAGGAGCAGATCCACGATGCGCTCTCGAACCTGATGACCGACCGGACAACCATCATCGTCGCCCACCGACTGTCGACCATCTCGCTCGCCGACCGAGTCGTGCTTCTCGAAGGCGGCCAGATCGTCGCCGACGGCACCCACGCCGAACTGATGGCCACCGAACCCCGTTACGTTGAGGTGCTAGCTAGCGCGGAAACCTCCGAAGGCAACGACGACGATCCCACCGAGGCGGACCGCTCATGATGTGGGGACCGGGCTCGTTCGGCGGCGGCCAAACGTCGGTGCAACAAAACGCGGCTGCCGGACTCCCGTATGCCAACGTGCCGGGCCATCTCAGCGACATGGTCGACGAGATCCTCGCCGGCGAGCCTGAACACGAGCAACCACGTATCGAGTTCGAGGCCGCCGACTACGACCGGCAGCCGTTCACGTTGCGGGCCTTCCTCAAGCCCCATGCCGGCCGACTCGCTATTGCGACGATCGCCGTAGCGTTCGAGGCGGCGTTGCTCAACGTGGGCCCGCTGCTCGTGCGGGTCGGCATCGACGACGGCATCGTGAAGGGCGACCGAGGGGTCCTGCTCACCGCCGCGCTGCTTTATGTCGCAGCCGTGGCGGTCGCGGCGATCGCCAGCTTCATCCGCATCGCTTATACCGGCCGCCTCGGCGAGCGCCTCATGTACGAGCTGCGGCTCCGAGTGTTCTCGCACTTCCAGCGACAGTCGCTCCAGTTCTTCACCAACGAAAAGGCCGGCGTCTTGATGACCCGGATGACGAGCGACATCGAAGCGTTGACCCAGCTGTTCCAAGAGGGGCTGGTGCAGTTCGCCGTTCAGGGCCTCACCGTGGCCGCCATCGCGATCTTCTTGTTCTCGCTCAACTCCACGCTGGCCATCATCACCATCTTGTTGGCGGTTCCGATCACCGTCATTTCCGGGTTGATCTTCCGGAAGGTCTCGGCCATTGGCTACGGGCGCGTTCGCAACGCCATCGCCGACGTGCTTTCGGATCTGTCGGAAAGTCTCGCCGGCATTCGGATCATCGCCGCCAACAACCGCCGCCTCCAGAACGTGGTTAACCACCGCAACGTGATCGGTCGCCATCGTGACGCCAACCTCTTTGCCACCCGGGCGCAAGCAATCTTTGGATCGTTCAGCGAAGCGGTCAGTGTGGCGGTTCAGGCGCTGGTGTTGCTCTGGGGCGGGCGGATGGTGACCCGCAACGAACTCACCATCGGCGAACTTACCGCCTTCTTGTTGTTCCTCAACCGGTTCTTCGCCCCAATCCAAACCCTTATTCAGCTGTTCAATCAGTACCAGTCAGGTTCGGCGGCGATCGCCAAGCTTCGCGACTTGCTGGGCACCGAACCAACCGTTCCCCAGAGCGCCGACGCGGTCGAACTCCCCGAGGTCGAGGGAGCGATCAAACTCGATGGCGTCCATTTCGGCTACGAGTCCGGTTCGCCGGTGCTTCGCGACATCGACTTGTCGATAGCCCCCGGTGAAGTGATCTCGATCGTGGGCCAGACCGGGGCCGGCAAGTCGACGGTGGCCAAACTGATCACTCGGTTCTATGACCCCGACCAGGGTTCGGTCACCATCGATGGCTACGACCTGCGCACCGTCACGCTGCACTCGCTGCGTAGCCAACTCGGCGTGGTCCCCCAGGAAGCGTTTCTGTTCAACGGCACCATCAAAGACAATGTGGCCTTTGGCCGCCCCGACGCCACCGAGGAAGAGATTTGGGAGGCCTGTGTGGCGGTTGGGATCGACGACGCGGTCGAACGTTTGCCGTTCGGTATCGACTCGCCGGTTCACGAACGCGGGTCGTCACTTTCGGCCGGCGAACGGCAGCTGCTCGCCCTCGCTCGAGCGTTCCTCGCCCGGCCACGCGTGTTGGTGCTCGATGAGGCAACGTCGAATCTCGACCTGTTGTCCGAAACCAAAATCGAAGCGGCGCTCGACGTGGTCCTCGAAGGCCGCACCGCCATCATCATTGCCCACCGTCTGGCCACGGCAATGCGGGCTGACCGCATTGCCGTGGTAGACGAGGGAACCATCATCGAGCTCGGGAGCCACGACGAACTGGTGGCGATGGGCGGCCAGTACGCAGCGATGCACGCAACCTGGACCAGCCACATCGACGGCTAACTTCGTCGTTAGCTTTGTTGCGATTTCCTGACGACAAGGGCCAGGCCAACCAGCGCAGCTAGGAAGAACCCAGCAGCGATCGGCAGAGCGGGACCCGAGCCAGATTCGGCCGAGCGTTCGCCAAGCGGGGTATCGCCCAAGCTCTGTTCGGTGATGACTTCGGCCGACTCGGCCGTATCGACCTCAGGAGGTTCGGTGGGTTCGGCGGCCACGTCGGCCGATTCGGTGGCCCCGAGAACGCTTACCAGTGGAGCCTCGGGTACGGATTCGATTGCCAGTTCGGCCGAGGCCGTGGTGGTCGGGGCAACCGAGTTCGCAGCAACCGGCGCCACCGTGGTGGTCGTCTGAACCGGAACGGGCGCCGAGCTGACGTTGGGCGACTCGGCGAGCGCTTCGGCTTGGGTTTGATTGGTGCGGCTACGGGTCGTGGCCTTGCCGTGCTTTGCCCTAGCTGCCTTCTGTGCTTTCTTCGCCGCCTTTGCCTCGGCACGGGCTGCTTTCTTCGCCGCTTTGTCGGCTGCTCGCTGCTCGGCCCGGGCGGCCTTGGCAGCGGCTCGCTGCTCGGCCGCGTCGTCAGTGTCATCGGTGTCGTCCGAGGCATCATCGTCATTGTCGTCGTTGGTTTCGGGCAACGGCGTTGGTTCCCAACCGGCGGGAACTTCAAGCACCGTTGTGGTTGGAGTAACCGTGGTGGTTGGCGCAACCGAGGTTTGAGGAGCAACGGTCCGGGCCGGAGCTTCAGCGACGGTTGTCGGGACCGACAGGTCGTCGGGCAATACAAACACCGGCTGGGCTACGGTGCTGCTGGTGGTGGTCGTCGTGCTGGTCGGCGCAACTACCGCTGGCAACGTGGTCGCTGGACTCGTCGTGGTCGGCGAAGGCGACGCCTCGGCCGACGGCTTCTCGTCGTTGGGGGCCAACTTCTCCGACAGCACATCGACCGATCGGTTCTTTGCGTCCTTGTCTTGCTTGTCTTGGTGCTCATTTTCTTTGGCCTCGTCTTTGGCCTGGTCTTTCTCTGCCTTGGCCTGGTCTTTCGCTGCGTCCTTGGCGGCCTCCTGTTCGGCCTTGTTGGCATCGCGCTCGACCTTGTCGGGGCCAGAGTCTGGCACCGTACTGGTCGGCGGCGTTGGGGCCTCGGTCGAAGGCGGCACCGCCGTGGTGGCAGGAGCCTGGGTGGTCGTAGCTGGTGCAGCCGTGGTCGCTGGAGCGCTCGTGGTCGCCGGCGCAGCCGTTGTCGTGGTCGTGATCGGCGCCGGTGCAGCCGTAGTCGTCGGAGCCTGAGTGGTCGCCGGCGCAACGGTCGTGGTCGTCGGCGCCGCAGTCGTGGTTGTTGTGGTGGTCGGCGCCGCGGTCGTCGTGGTTGTCGTCGGAGCCTGAGTGGTAGTCGTCGTTGGCGCCACAGTCGTCGTGGTCGTCGGAGCGGCGGTCGTGGTAGTCGTCGGCGCGGCGGTCGTCGTGGTCGGAGCAACTGTCGTGGTCGTCGTGGGAGCAGCTGTTGTAGTTGTCGTTGTCGGAGCGGCGGTCGTCGTAGTCGTCGTTGTCGTGGGCGCCGCAGTCGTCGTCGTAGTAGTCGTGGTGGTTGTGGGCGCCGCAGTGGTCGTCGTTGTCGGGGCGGCCGTCGTGGTCGTCGTTGTTGTGGTGGTCGGCGCCGCGGTCGTGGTTGTTGTCACGGGCGACTGGTCAGGCCAGGCTCGCCAGGGCTTTTGCGACAAGTTTCGCTGAACCTCGGAAATGTAGTGGCCACTTCCGTCGTACCAGTCGCCGGAGAACCAGCGGCCGATACAACCCCACAGGTCGCCAGCCGAATAGTTCGGGCCGAGCCATGGCTCAAAGCCTTCATAGCAAAGCCGGCGGATGCCGAGGGTGTAGTCGACGTTAAAGGCGGTCGACTCGTGGGCGTAGGGCCACGTGCCGGGATGGGTCGGCGGAATGTCTGCCCCCTTTACCTGCAAGATGCCAACCGACTCACAACCGTTGAACCCAAACCGGGTTTGGTGCTGGCGTCCGCAGTCGCCCTGGAAGGTCTGGCGCCATGTCGACTCGGTGTAGGCCTGAGCTCGAACGTCTTCTTCATCAAAGCCCCACTTACAGGCGCCCCATCGAAGAATCTCGTCGGTCGTACCGGTGAAGTTGCCGTCGACCCGCGCCTCGTACTCGGCGTTTTGTTTACCCAGATACGACCCGGTGAGTTGCGACCCTACGGTGTTGTTGGCCGGAATGTTCGCCGGTGTGGGCTCCCAACCGTTACCCGCAGCACGGACCCGTGCTGCGCAGTCGGCACCCGAGCGCAGTGGCGTGCCGGGCGATGTGGTCGAGAAGTACTCCGAGCTTTGCCCAACGGCGCTCAAGGCCTTGGGGGCTTGTTCGAGCGTGGTCGGTTGGCCGGGCGATGCGCAGGCGCTAATCACCAATGCACTCGCCAGGGCGATCGCAAGGGCTTTGAGGGTGAGGAAAGAACCAGAAGGCGCGACGCGGCTCCCAATTCTCGGCTCCGGGGAAGTGAACCGATCGTTGAAGATCATGGGTAATTGGTCGGCCCACCAAAACCATTCATTACCGGGTCGGTGAACCTTGGGGGCCGGTTATCCGGCTCGTTCCCCCACATAGCAACGTTCTTCAACCGAGAAAAAAATCTTGGCCCAAATGACCAAACACACCGAAACGATATGTGGATCATCTGGCCCATAGTCGTCGTCCGGCCACCCCGGACGCGGCGACTTGCGAACTAGATTGCAAGCGTGACCGAACCTGCGCTCGAGCTACAGAACGTCAGTCGCATCCTCGATGGCCAAACCATCTTGCGGGGCGTCGACTGGACGGTACGACCCGAGCAACGCTGGGTGGTGCTGGGCCGAAACGGGTCGGGCAAGAGCACACTGATTCGGGTCGCGTCGTTGTATCTGCACCCCTCCACCGGCACCGTTCGCGTGCTTGGCCAACAACTGGGCTCGACCGACGTTCGCCAGTTGCGCACCAAGGTTGGGCTCATGAGTGCCGCGCTGGGCACCCAACTTCGACCCGACCTGCAAGCGATCGACATCGTTATGACCGCCAAGAACGGCGCCCTCGAACCGTGGTGGCACAGCTACACCGATCAAGATCGCGAGCAAGCGCGGGCCGCGCTTGCCCAGATGCGATGTGAGCACTTTGCTCAGCGAACCATTGGGTCGTTGTCCTCGGGCGAGCGACAACGGGTTCTGGTTGCCCGGTCACTCATGACCAAACCGGGCCTGGTACTACTCGACGAACCGTCGGCGTCGCTCGACCTTGGTGGTCGCGAGGAACTCGTGGCGAGCCTCAGTGCTTTTGCGGGCGACCCCACCAACGCGGCGACGGTTCTGGTCACCCATCACGTAGAAGAAATTCCTGCGGGCTTCACCCACGTGTTGATGATGCGTGACGGGTCGCCCATGGCCGCCGGCCCGATCGACGACGTCCTCACATCTGAAGCGGTCTCGGAGTGTTTCGAGTTGGCGATCGACCTGCAGCGCCACCAGGGCCGGTGGATGGGCTTCGCCCGCCGCTAACCCGGGCTTTGGATCGCCAGCAATACGCCACCCTCTATCGAGACGGTTGCGTTGGACTGAATCACGTTGCTCATGCCTCGTGCCTCGCCGGGAGCAAGGCTCTCTTTGTTCAAAGGCCACTGAACACCCTGGGCATGGACCCCGGTGGCCGATCCGCCCACCGGCAGAAGCGACAACCTCGACCCAGACAGTTCGCCGTGAAGCGGAGGGGTGACCTGGTACTGGAATTCCGGCCGGACAACGGTGACGATCGAGTCGCCCAGCAGCGCCCGCAGCCTCACCGACCGGTAGCGGTCGCTGGCCAGCAGCAACACACTCGACAATTCGTGGTCGAGGCGCCCGCCCCCTCCGCCAACAACCGTCACCTCGGTGGCACCTATTTCGAGCGCGTGTTCAAGAGCCAATTCGAGATCGGTGAAGTCCTTGTCGGGGCGATGCTCGAGTACCACTCCCCCAAAGGCGCTCTGAGCTCGAGCAGAAACCGAATCGAGGTCGCCAATCAACACATCGACCGCCACATCGTGTGCCATCGCCGCATCGAGGCCACCGTCGGCGGCGATCGTGCGGGTTGGCGAGCCAAAGTGGGCCAGGCGCGCCACCGTCGCTGTCGGAACCGGCTCGCCATTTATCCACACCACGACGTGACTCATGGCGCCAGGTTAGGCGGCTGCTAGCCGATCGACGCGCGGCAATCGTGTTCGGCGAAGCGGCTGAGTTCGACGTCGCCGATCGGAATCGCAAGAGCGGTGTTGGTGCCGACCTCCATGGCCACAACCACACCGAATACTTCGCCCTTATCGTTGAGGACGGGGCCTCCTGAGTAGCCCTCTTCGGTTGGAGCATCGATCATGATCACCCGTTCGGCTTGCAGACCAAAGATATCTCCGTCGCCCACTCCGAGCATCTCACCCGCCACACTGGTGAGCGGCCCACCACCGGGATACCCAGCGATGGTCGCCGTCCGACCGCGTTCCGGTAGGACATGAGAGATCTCGAGCGGTTCAGCACCAAACTCGGCATCGAGCAGTGTGACGTCTTCGCCGTCGACCGACCGGGAAACCACGGTCCCAAAGACCGACTCCTGCCGGTAGGGACTTATGAACGCCGAGGCCGAATCGCCGATGACATGGGCCGCGGTGAACACCCCGACCTCGGTCAGGAAGCCGGTTCCCTGCTGGGACGTACCGCACGAGATTGCCGACAGGGACACAACCGCCTCGACGTTGTAGGCGACCGGACTATGGGCGACCGAGATTCGTTCGACCCGCGCCGCAGACGTGGCGGTTGCCGATGCCGGGCTGGTTTGTGCCGACTGCGGACCCACGATGATCAGGGCGATCAACGCCAGGCTTACCGCCAGGCCGGCGCCAACGAGCCACTTCATGCAGGAACCCGCACCTGCGCCAGTATGATCATTTCCCCATTGTTAACAGTGCTTTCAGTGCATTTCCATACTTTTAGGTATTTGGGCTCACGAACCGGTTGGCCGGGCCGATTGAACTACGTGTCTGAACTTTCCCCGGCCCCAGAGAACACCGAGACTCCCCCGATGGTCCGCATGCGCTGCACACCGTGCGACGTTGCGTGGTCGGGCGCAGCCGACTCTTCGTGCTGGGTTTGCGACGAACCAGGCACCGGGCTCCGCACGTTGGTCCGGTTTCGGGAGAACGAACACCTCGACCTCGAATTGGACTTCGACTACTAGGTCCCTGGCGCGTTTCTAGAACAACGCTGATTGTTCCGAGACGACCGGGGTTGGCAGTTCGACCAAGGTCGACACGTTGGCCCGCACTTCGTCATAGAACTGCCGTGCCAGGCCCAAGGCGACGACATTGTCGGGGGTGTGCACAAACACGATGGGCGATCGGCCTTGGTCGAGCCAGGTTGCCACCTTGTCGACCCACCGTCGCCAATACGGCGGATTCGCTTCCGCTGCGGTTTGGCCAATGAACCGCACGATGGGAAATTCAGCGGTAGCGGTTGGTCGGACCGGAAGCCTCGGCTTGTTCTCGAACGCTTCAATCTCGGCCGGCGTGGAGCGAGGTCCGTCAAAGACCGCTCGACTATCGAGGATCACTCGGTCGAGTCCGTTGGCATATAACAAGTCGTCGAGTTGGCGTTCGTAGGGTCCGCCGGCGAAGAACGCAGGGTTCCGAACCTACCGCCCAACGCCGATTCGTTGAGAGTTGGACGATGAACTGTTCGAGCACGGCCATATCGGTCTCGTCGAAGGTCGCCGGCAATTGGATCGACGTCGGACCGAGAACGGCTTCCAGTGGTTCTGTCACGTGACAAAACTCTCGAAGCAAATCGCCGGTGTTTCGCAGCCGCCGGTCATGGGTAATGGTGCGAGGCAGTTTGAAGACGAACCGAAAGTCTGCTGGCACGGCGTCGCGCCACCGATCGACTGCTGCGGCGGTCGGCAACCCGTAAAAGGTGGTGTTGCCCTCGACGGCCGTGCACCAGGTCGCATACACGCCGAGTTCTTGGCCGGTTCGAGTCGTCGGTGGAAAGTACGGACCCACCCACTCCCGCAAGCCCCACATCGCGCACCCGACTCGCAGATTCGGCGGCGCTGTCGGCTCCTCGACCGGTTTCTGATCGCCCACCTCAGCGAGCGTAGTCGCTACCCCTCGAAGCGAAACCGCTCGGTACCCCAAGGTTTGACCTCGCGGTTCTTGGCGGTGTCGACCGCGGTAACAACAACCTTGTAGTCGCCGGAACCGCCAGCGTTACCGACGTTCATGCGGAACTTCCAAATGGTGGTGGTCGCCCGAGGAGAACTCAGCTTGCCTCGGTTCCAACGGCCTCGTTCGGTCCACTCTTTGGCCTTGTTGTCCCAGAACAATCCAGTTTCGGTGTCGCGTACCCGCACGCGAACCGCACGAACACCCCCATCGTCAGAGGCCGTGCCGCTTACCGTCATCCAGTTCTTGCGCACGTCGAGCGACGCGACGGTCGACTCCGGCGGCACGACGGGTTCGGGTTCTGGTTCGGGTTCGGGTTCTGGTTCGGGTTCGGGCTCGGGTTCGGGAACCGGCGGTGGCCGGGAGTCGTCTCCGACATACACCACGATCTTGTCGCTTCGAATCTTCTCGTCGGTCGAATGATCGGTGATCTCGACATAGGCCTCATAGGTGCCGAACTCGGTGTAGGTGTGGAAGATATGCGAACCAGCATCCTCTTCGCCATCGCCGTAGAACCATCGAAAGCTAACAAAATCGCCGTTGATGTCGTGGGCGTAGGCCTGAAAGAGCACACGGTGAGGGGCAGTGCCCACCGTGGGGGCTACCTCAACCCCAAAAAGCACCGGAGAGGTCGGCACGTCAGGCGACGGACGTGGCGTGGTACGGAGGTGCTCGATAATCGCCAACTCGCCCTCGGAGAAGAAGCTCTCCTTCACGCTCTTGTACCCTTCGCCTTTCGAGCCTGAGGTTCCAAGGCCCCATTGCCAGCGCTCGGTATGGCCGTACACCATCGAATCGACACCGTGTTCGAGCGCCGACTGGGCGTCGAGTAACACGTCAGACGCCAGCACGGGATTCCCCGGACCGTGAGCCGGACATTCGGTGAAGTCGGGTTCGAGGTCCTCGTAGCGCATCTCGGCTGCGATGACTGGCTTGTCCGTCTTGGCCATCAGCGCCTGCAACTCGAGCCGCATGAAGGTGTTCGGCACGCAGTGCCCGGTCTGCGCGGCGATGATCTCGGCCCACGGTTCGTCGATGAACTTCTGCTGGCCCGCCCGGGTACCGGGCGTGTGGTAGGCCAGCGGGATCGTCGAGCCGTTTTTGCGCAATCCTTCGGCCATGTTCGCCCAAACCTGCGGGTCTTCTTCGGACTGGGTGCGATCACACCAGTTGTCGCCGCCCAGCACCCAAAGCTTCAGCGCTGGATGGTCGCCGATCTCCCGGTCGAGTTGTTCGCCCAACCACGTTGCATTCGATGCCTTCAGAACCCCTTCGTTCATGCCGCATGGCTGGCCGGGCTCCACATCGTTGAGGTAGGAGACTCCCCACATCGCAACCATCGCCACATCGATGCCGTGCTGCTCGGCCAGGTCGAGCATGTTTCGTACCTGGAGGGCGTAGTTGAGATCGAGTTGGAACTGACCATCGACCAAGCGGGCGGCCGTATGCCCGTTGGGGTTCTTGATCTCTAAGCCCCCAAGATTGAAATACGACAACCACACCTCGTCGAAACCGACCTCGGACAGATAGCCGAAGTACTCGTCGACCTGTTCAAGGGTCGCCAGGCTCGGCAACTCCCATGCGGTATCGCCAAGCGGAATCGAGTTCTGAGCGGCTGCTGGGCGCACCGGAACCACGGTCACCAGGGCGAGCAGCATCGCTACGGCGAGCAGAAACGAGAGCGCTCCTTTTACCGAGCGACCTGCGGCGTTACGAGCCGATGTTGGGGGGATCACAAGTTCCAGTAGTACCACGTGACGCGAAAAGGGTCGAAGTGCCAACCGAAGAGAAGGACCTAGTCGCCTACCTTGGGTAACCAGGTCGCGATGTTGACGATCCACTTGTCGATCCAATCTTCATCGTCGGCGCCGGCCGGCGGAGCGTCGACACTCGAGGTCTGCTCCACGGGCTGGCCCGAGGACTTCTGCTGGCCGACATTGGCGTGCAGCGGAGTTGCCTCGACTACCGGTTCGGATGCGGACGCAACAACTGGTTCGGCTGTCTCTTCCTCTTCGACCATTGGTTCGGGGGTCGAGTCGGTCGGCGGTTCCGGCGACTCCGGGGCGGGGGTCTCCGAGGCGTCGGTCCCGGCGTGCCCGCCCTCGGGTGCGTCGGTGTCGCTCGTCACCGAAGCGGCGGCGGTAGCGACGCCGGTGGCGGCTGCTCGGGCGGCAATGTGCTTGGTCGGGGGCGGGGGTTCGCTCGATAGCTTGGCCTGGGCGCCCGGATCGATACGGGTGCTCTCGGAATCGCCGTACACGTGACCGGTCACGTTGCCGCTAATGCGGACTCGACCGCCTCGGTTGATCACGTCGTGGCCCACGGTTCCGGTAATCAGCACGTCGCCTTCTTCGACCACTACCGACCCGATAACCATGCCGGGCAAGTGGAGTCCTCCTCCGGCGACCAGCAGGTCGCCGGTAACCGTGCCGGTAAGTCGGGTGGGTACGTCGAGTCGGTGATCGCCGACCACAACCTCGTCAAGCTCTTGCATGGGAAAGTCCTACCGTGTCTATTCTTCAACGTGCAGCGTTTCTGATCGCACGTAGCCCGCCCAGAGCGGGTCAACCGCGAAAATTTCGTCGAATCGGACCTTAGTGGGCGGCGATGGGGATCAACCCGGTGGGCCGATACACACAAACTTGGGAGCGGTGGGTAACGGCACGGCGTGGGTGCCTGGGCGGCTCACGCAATCCTGGGCTTCGGCCACGATCGCCTGAGCGATTCCGGTGGTCGAGCCGTCGCACGGTACCCGACGAATCGAACCGGCCGCTTCGGTTATGCAGTCGCCGACTTCGATCGAGACATTGGGTCGCTGCTGCGGTTCGCCGCCGCCATTGGCAAACGCCGACAGAAAGAACAGGCCTCCCAATACGAGCAGCACGAGGATCGTGGGTGCCGACCGCACCATGTGAAATACCGCCGGCGACGTGCCGTCGGCTTCGGGAGGCCGGTCGGGTTCTTCAACGGTGGGCTCGGGACGAGTGCCGCCAAAGTTTGGCATCGTTCGGGGGTGAAGCTGAAGGTCGTAGTCCCGCCGCTTGTCCGGGTCACCGAGCACCGCCCATGCATCGTTCACCGCACGCATTTGTTGGTCGCTGCCGCCTTGACGATCTGGATGAGCGACCTGCGCTTTGGTCAGATAGGCCGACCGAATTTCGGCCGCGGTCGCCGATTCCGCGACCCCGAGGGTGAGGTAGTGACTCGTCGTCATTGGTCGAGCACCAGGCAACGGAGGTGCGATACGGGCGACATGGCCCCCAAGCATACGATGCCAAGTACGCTCGGTACGTGGCCGAGATCAAATGCGCGAAGTGCGGAGAAGAAGAGGCGCTCATTGGTGAGCGCACGGGCCCGAACAACGAAAACATCACCGTCACCTGTGAAAAGTGCGGCCTGGTCTGGGACCGCGATTTCACGCCACGGTGTGCCACGTGCGGGACCACAAATGTGTACCCTGCGTTCCAAGCGATCCTCGACAAGTCTCGTGGCACTCAGCTCTCGATCCAGTCGATGCGCCTTGTTCACCTGTGTCCGGTGTGCGAGCCCGAAAAGCACGCCGTCTACAGCCAGACCAACTCCCCCATTCCGCCCGATACCTTGCCTGTCGAGACCAACGAGTGACCCAACCCAGACTCCCGCTACACCGGGCCCTTACCGTTATGGCTGTCGCCGCGGTGCTCGGCGGCCTTCTTGGCTTCGTTTTGACCCTTCAGGATCCAGCGGCGACCGCGGAAGCCAGAATTCGGCTGAGTGACTCTGTCGGGTGGCCCGAACACGACGCCGTGCGCTTCGAAGTCGAAACGTGGATCGACGACAGCCTCGTGCAGCGGACCCAAGAACAGGTCGGTGCGGGTTTCGACGAGGTAATCGTTTCGTTCCCTCGGAACCAGGCGTATCTCGATATACGAGCAACCGCCAGTACCGACGCCGAGGCAGTTGAGGCGGTCGAGATGATCGTCGCAGCGGTACTGCAGCGCGACGACGAAGCAACACTCGGACCGCTCCGCGCCACCGTGGCCAGCGCGTCTTCCTCGCTCGAATCGGTCAATGCCGAACTCGCCGATGCACGCGCTCGCGCCGAGAGCGGTGACTCGATCGCCGAGATCGAGCAAGGTGCGCTTATCTGGCGGGCCGAGGAGCTCGAAGGCGCGCTAGGTGAAGCCCAACGACAGCTGAGCGAACGAGGCCCACGGATCTACCAAATCGGTGAAACCGAACCGGTCGCCGATCAGAGTCTTCGCCGGCTACGCATCGTTGGGGTCGGCGCCCTTCTCGCAGCGATAGCGGCCGGCGCCCTGCTCACGTTGCTCGCCGCTCGACCCACGCGGGAGGTCGATGACCCGCCACCAGCAGGGGCCGAGCCGACCCGCAAGGACAAGCGCAAGCCGCTTCAGCCAACCGTCAACTGAAATCAGGTGTCAGACACCTGATTCGCTTTCGGCTGGTCGGCTAGCCGGCGCAGAGCGCACGCTCGTCGCCTGCGAAAGCTGATCGGCGGCGATCGAGATACCGAACAACAGACTGGCGATTCCGGGCTGTTCGATCGGCGCATCACCGAGTCCGAACACGACCAAGACCGCCAGCAACGCTCGGACCGGGCCGGTGCTCGCCCGCCACATCGCCACCGTGGCGCCGACAAGCAGGGCCGCCGCCGGGATCCCGGCGGCCACCATTGCGTACAGCACCGTCGACTGGGTGGTCTGCCGTTTCACCGCAAAGAGACTCTCGAATCGGTACTCCCGCAGCACGGCGTCCTGGGATCCGAGTCCGTGGCCGAACAACGGCTTGTCTCGAATCGCCTCGACCAGGGCCGCCCACAAGTCCTCGCGCCCACCACCTTGCACGATGTCGTCCCACGTGAGTTCGATCAGGCGAGAGGCATCGACCCCGAACCCGATGACGCTGACCATGATTGCGGCCAGCGCAACGAGTACCGCCCAGGCGACGTGCGTGCTGCGACCGGTGTGCGCCAGCCCGACGGCCAACCCCACGATGGCGGCCACCGCCATCGTTCGACTGTTCGTCGCCACGATAAGCACCAAACTCACCACCACGGCGAGATGACGAAGCCACCACGCGTTGATCAGAACCGGAATACCGGCCACCACCTTGGGTGCAAAGAGAACGATGCACGCAAACACGGTGCCGAAGAATGCGGCCATGTCTTGGGTAATCACGGCCCGATCGGCCACGTCAAACAAGCGGTCAGCGGTCAACGGGCCAAGAAGTGAAACCCCGGCCACCGCAACCGGGATACTGATCCCGACCAACAGCCCCTGAAGCGCGCCGTGCCAGCCAGCAGCGGCCACCACCGATGCGCCAACCAACACAAACGAAGCGTGCACGAGCAAGTACCAAAGCGACGTCGCCGGGTCGATGCCGAACACCGAAGCAACCGCCGCCCAGCAGCCGAGCGCACCGAGCCACCATGCTGCAGTGCGATCGATTGGCGGCCGCACCGCCCAGGTCGCACCGGTCGCTGCACCGTATGACGCAACCAAACCGATCGCCGCACCGATGACCAGCCGGGCCGGCACCCCGATAGGGAGTCCAAGCACGGCAACGAGCGTCGCGAACGCGGCAACCGCTGGCTCTTCGAGCCCAAACGCTCGGCGGAGGTTACGCACCGCTAGTCACGAAGCAGTACTTCGGCCAGCACTTCGAGTCCCGCTACCCGGCTGCCCTTTACGAGCACGGCGTTGCCGGGACCAGACACTCCGAGTTCTTTGAGCTTGACGCTGGCATCGACCCGGTCGGCAACCTGGTGTTCTGCCCCGTAGTCGGGAGCGTCGATCGCGATGATCTCGATCCCGAGCATCTCGGCGACCGACGCAACCCGGCGGTGTTCTTCGAGAGCCGCGTCACCCAACTCGCCCATCACACCAAGCATGGCGACTCGCCGCTCGGCGGGGATCTTGGCCAACGACTCCAAAGCGGCGATTACCGAAAGCGGGTTCGCGTTGTAGGCATCGTTCACGACGGTGAGGCCCGACGGACTGGTGGCCACTTCCATGCGCCAAGGCGACCACTCCGGAGCAGCGAGTCCGGCAGCGATTGTTTCGCCGGGCACCCCGACCGACAAGGCGACCGCAGCGGCCGCCGCGGCGTTGGCCACGTTGTGTTCGCCGCGAGCTCCGAGCGCGACGTCGAAGGTTTCCCAGTCGCTCTCGATCGTGAAGGTCGACGTGAGGTCGTCGTTCATCGTGACCTCGACCGCCCGAACATCGCCCATGCCGATGCCGAACGTGATCGACCGAGCCGAAGTGCGAGCGCTCATCGAAGTAACCTCGGGCACCATGGCGTTCAGGACAGCGAGCCCGTCGATCGGCAACGATTCGATCAATTCGCCTTTGCCTTGCACCACTGCTTCGAACGACCCAAACTCCGACGTGTGGGCCATGCCGACGGTGGTCACTACGCCAATCGTGGGTTGCGCTATGTAACAAAGGAACCGAATGTGGTCGGTGCCTCGGGCACCCATCTCGACCACGGCGCACGCGGTATCGGCCGGCGCGTTAAACAACGTGAGCGGCACTCCGAGCTCGTTGTTGAGCGACTTCACGCTGGCGTGGGTCGACCGATCGGCGGCGACCGCGGCAGCGATGAGATCCTTCGTGCTGGTCTTTCCGGCCGACCCGGTAACCCCAACCACATCAGCAGCCAACCGCTTGCGGACGGCCATCCCGAGGGCTTGCAAGGCCAGTTCGGTCTCTTCCACCACGATGGCGGTGGCCGATCCGGCGACCTCGCGACCTGGTTGGGCGGTGAAGTACGCGGCCGCGCCAGACGCGACGGCTTGGTCGACGAAGTCGTGCCCGTCGCGCTCGGCCACCACCGGCACAAACAGGTTGCCGGGTACAAGTTCTCGGGAGTCCTGGGTTGCCCCTTCGACCTCGACGTCGGGTCCGACGATGGTTCCCGAAACGGCCGCCGCGATTTCGCTCGTAAGCATGCGCATCCCCACAGTATTGCTCGATTCGGCCCCGGTGAGACCCCTCCTGTTTCTCGAACCGACATTGGCACTACAGTCGTCGTTCATGAGCGAGCAAAAGACCCGGGTGATCGTCCTGTTTGGTGGACGTTCAGCCGAGCACGATGTTTCCTGCGTCACCGCCCGACATGTGTTGAGCGCCACCGACCCGAACAAGTACCAGGTCATCCCGATCGGCATCACCAGAGACGGTGCGTGGGTTCGGGCCGACGATGCGCTCGCCGCCCTCAAGTCCGGCGCCGACGCACTGCCCGACGCGCTCAAGCCGGTGGGTTCTGATTTCGACCTGCTGCCATCGGTACGCCAGGCGGTTCATGAAGGCCAGCAGGTCGTGGTCTTTCCGCTCATGCATGGGCCGCTCGGCGAAGACGGCACCATGCAGGGATTGCTCGAAATCGCCAACGTTCCCTACGTCGGTGCCGGCGTGCTCGGCTCGGCCCTGGCGATGGACAAGATCAAAGCCAAAGAGACCGCGGCGTATCACGGGATTGCCCAAGCCAATTGGCGAGGCCTGCACGCCACCGAGGTGCACGACACAACCGCTGACGAACTCATCGCCGAGCTTGGTCTTCCGTTGTGGATCAAGCCCGCCAATATGGGTTCGTCGATCGGGGTCAGCCGGGCCTATAACGCCGACGAGGTTCGGGCCGGACTCGACCTCGCTGCGTCGTACGACGAGTGGATCGTGGCCGAAGAAAACGTCGATGGTCGCGAGATCGAGATGGCCGTGCTCGGCAACCTTGAACCCGAAGTCTCGTTGCCCGGAGAAATCGAGCCGACCGAAGGGTTCTACAGCTACAGCGACAAGTACATCGACGGGTCGGCCGGACTCTTGATCCCCGCTCCCCTGTCCGATGCCGAGATCGCTGAGGCCCAAGCACTCGCCGTCAAAGCCTTCAAGGCCTTGCGATGCGAAGGCATGGCCCGGGCCGACTTCTTCTACGACGCCGGCGGTCGAGGCTGGCTACTCAACGAACTCAACACGATTCCGGGCTTTACGCCGATCTCGATGTACCCAAAGATGTGGGAAGCATCCGGACTCGAGTATTCGGCACTCATCGACCGACTGGTCGAGCTAGCGATCGAACGATTCGAACGTCGTCCACGACGGACCGATCACTAGCTCGGCTTCGACTTGTTCTCGCCCCGCTTCAGCAAGATCAGCGGCACCAGAAAGACGGCGGCCAGCACGGCGGCAATGAGTAGGTAGACGCCAAGCCCCGACCCTTCCTGCTCGATGTTCGGTACGAGTTGGGCTTCGCCTTGGGCGGCCTCTTCGGTTGGCTCGTCGACTGGGTCTACGGGCTCTGGTGCGTCTTCGATCACGACGATGCTCGTCGGGACCGGCTCGACTTCTTCTTCGATCGCATCGGGAGGGTCCTCGACCGGTGGTTCGATCGTGGTCGCCTGCTCGGGCAACAAGAAGGTGCTTTCGGGTTCAGACGACGGCGGCGCAACCGTGGTTTCGGTTGCGCCATCGGTGGGCTGGGAGGTGGTGGGCGCCGGTGCTGCGGTGGTTACCCGGGGAACGCCGTCGACTTCGCCTCGACGGGCCGCCATCTGTTCAAGGCCAACCGTCAGTCCTGCGGTGTACGCGCCCTCGCCGAATTGAGGGTTCATGATGCGATTGAGAATGACATCGATCGAGTCATCGAGCGACGGCGCCCAACCCGGTCCGTACTTCACCCGGGTGGCTTTGTCGTCGATCGACACCCCGATGACCAAAAGGTCGCCCACGTAGTTGCCGATGACGTCGACCCATCCACAGTCGGCGGCGAGCTGGGCCAAGGCGTCATCGAGCGACCCTGGTGTCGAGTCCCAAACCCGGACCCGCACCGGACCAAACTTTTCAGCGTCCGACGCGGCGATTACTACCGGCGTTGCGTCACCGAGCTGGGTGCTGTTGTCGACCACGATCGACTCGCAATCGAACGCCACGCGGTCGGCTGAGGCGAGCGACGGGATCAGCACGCTCGAGACCACCAGTGCTACCAGCGCGACGCAAAGGCCGACGAGCGGGCGAGGAGTACGGAGATCGATGCTGGTCACAATTTCCAATCGGCAGCCCGACAGTGAAGACAAGGATGAGACAACGGACGGGGTGGAGGGGATCTCCTGGGGTTCAGGCAACCAGAGCGGAGTGCAGGAACCGCAGCAGTTCTTGTCGTCGGTGCACCATCGATCGTAGCGTCGGCTCGATCCCGAGGGCCCGCGACACCTCAACCTCGGTGGCTACCCCCACGATGGTCGAGTACGCCGACAGCATCACGATGTTGGCATCGGCTTGCTGGAAGCGCCCGGCCCGCATCTCTCGCTTGAGAAACAGTCGCCCGCGGGCGATCAACGGTTCCATCTGGGTGGTCAGGCGGTGAGCGGTGGACGAACCGGGGCGACTGACCTCCCGCAGAAGCCCGAGCAGTTCTGGCCGCGCGAGAGCTAGGCGGAACATGCGGCGTACGAGCGCCTCGACCCCGTCCCAGCCCGGCCCGGCGTCGACAAGGGCGTCTTCAATCGTGGTGCGGAAGTCCTGGCCCGCCTGGTCGACGACCGCTGCGAGCAAAACTTCTTTAGAGGGAAAGTGGTACAGAATCGTCTGCTTCCGGATCCCGAGATCGCGGGCCAGCGCATCGAGGGAGGTGGCGTCGTATCCGTTGGTACCAAACGACGCGGTGGCGGCGAGCAGCACCCGTTCTTTGGTCGAAAGATCATTCACTGACCAAATGGTAGAGAACGGTTGGCGTTTGGTAGAAATGCAGCGTGATACCTGAGCAACTGGCGGGCAAGCGCATCGCCATCACCGGTTCGACCGGATTCTTAGGGACCGCCCTGGTCGAGCGGCTGCTTCGTAGCGCGCCCGACTGTGAGCTGGTCCTGTTTGTGCGACCCGGACGACGAGGTGCCTCCGCCCGGGTCAAACGCGACATTCTCAAAAACAACGCCTTCGATCGCTTGCGCGACGAGTGGGGCGACGAGTTCGACTCGATCTGCGAAGCCCGGGTGCACGGCTACCCCGGCGACGTCGGCACCGACGGACTCGGCCTCGACGATGAGGGCCGGGCTGCCTTGGCAAGCTGCGACATCGTCATTCACTCCGCGGCCGCCGTGTCGTTCGACTCCCCAATCGACCTGGCCGTCGAAGTCAATCTGCTCGGTCCAGTGCGGGTCGCCGAAACCCTCCACGAGCTCGGTGCGTCGCCCCATCTAGTGGCCGTCTCCACCTGTTACGTGGCCGGAAGCCGCCGCGGCGCAGCACCCGAAGAAGCGGTCGACGACAGCCCGTTCTACGTCGATGTCAATTGGCGCAACGAAGTCGACGCCGCCCGTCGAGCTCGCACCGAATTCGAAGACAAAAGTCGCGAGGTCGAGCGACTCGAGGAGTTCACCAATCGGGCCACCTCGGAGCTCGGCGCCGCTGGACGACCAGCGATCGCCGCCAAGACCGAGCAATTCCGCAGCCGGTGGGTCATCGACCAACTCGCCGAGGCTGGCCGAGCCCGGGCTTCCTCGCTTGGCTTCCCCGACTCCTACGCCTACACCAAGGCCTTGGGCGAGGTCGCGCTGGCCGAAGTCCGAGGCGACCTTCCGGTATCGACGGTGCGCCCCGCGATCATTGAGTCTGCGATGGCCGAACCGGTACCCGGCTGGATCCGCGGCTTTCGCATGGCCGAACCGATCATCATCAGCTACGCCCGAGGCCTGCTTCCCGAATTCCCCGGCGTGCCCGAGGGCATCGTCGATGTGATTCCGGTCGACATGGTCGTCGCTGCGATCTGTGCGGTCGCCGCCCGTGGGCCGATCGAGACCGAGTCGGGCAAACCCGACATCACCCAGGTCGCCACCGGATCGATCAACCCTCTTCGTTACGGCCGCCTCGTCGACCTCGCCGAAGCGTGGTTCACCGCCAATCCCTTGTACGACGAACTCGGCCAGCCCATTGCGGTTCCCGAGTTCTCCTTCCCGGGCCGCGGCCGGGTTCAGCGCCAACTCAGCCGGGCCAGCACATCGCTCGAGCGGGCCGACAAGGCCCTGTCGATGCTGCCACTTCGAGGCAAGCCTGCCATGTACACCGCCGGGCTCGGCGAACAGAAAGAACAGGTCGAGGCCGCCACCGGATACGTCGAGTTGTACGGCGCCTACGCCGAGTGCGAGGCCGTGTACGGGCTCGACCGACTCATTGCGCTTTGGGAGTCGCTCGACGCCGACGATCAAGAAGCCTTCGCCTTTGACCCTCGGGTTATCGAATGGTCGACCTATGTCACCGAGGTGCATTTCCCCTCGGTGGTGAAAGCCGGTCGCGTAAAGACGACCCCAGGCCGCAAGACCGGCCCGACTCGGGCCGAACGCCTGCGGGGCCAGGTTCTCGACGAGCGCCGCGAACTTGCCGTCTTTGACCTCGAGAACACCCTTATCGCCAGCAACGTGGTCACCTCGTACGCGTGGCTCGCGAGCCGCCAACTCCCCGACCGCGACCGGGGGCGGTTTGTGATGCGGACCCTGATGGAAGCCCCTGCGCTGCTTGCGCTCGACCGCCAAGACCGCAGCGACTTCCTGCGCCACTTCTATCGGCGCTTCGAGCACGCCAGCGTCGATCAACTCGAAGCCGACTCGGCCGAAATGTTCAGCGACCTGATCTTGGCGAAGTCGTTCCCCGCCGCTATTCGACGGGTCCGGGCCCATCGGGCCGCAGGACACCGCACGCTGCTGATCACCGGCGCCCTCGACCTGGTGGTCAAACCCCTCGAGCCGCTGTTCGACGACATCATCGCCGCCAAACTTGGCGAGACCACCGACAAGACCGACCGGCTTACCTACGACGGCAAGCTCACCCGCGTGCCACCGACCGGCGAAGCCCGGTACCAGGCCTTGGCCGACTATGCCGCGGAACACGATCTCAACCTTCGGGAGGCGGTCGCCTACGCCGACTCGGCGAGCGACCTCCCCATGCTCGAAGCGGTCGGGTTCCCCGTGGCGGTAAACCCCGAAACCAAACTGGCCTCGATCGCCCGCAAACGCGGGTGGCTGGTCGAACTCTTCGCCAAAGCGCCCGGCGGCCCTCGCAAACTCATTCCACTCGCACCCAGGAGATCTGCCTGATGGCAAGCCAGCCCAAACGGGCGCCTCGCCCCGGACTCGTACTCGACGTCGACCGGTCAACCCCGCCCGTTTTGTTCCACCACGGCGAAGGGTTCCGCCTAGAAAAGCTGCCGCCTGAGCGGTCGCGGATTATCTATCCCGCCGAACCATTGCCCGGCCTGGCCGACCCCGACGGCGCAATTCGCGACGCGCTCGCCAACCCAACCGGCGACAGCGAACCGCTGCACGCACTGTTGTTCGCCGGCATGAAGCTGACGATTGCGTTCGACGACATCTCGTTGCCGCTGCCGTCGATGCAAAAGCCCGACATCCGCCAGCGCATCATCGAAGCGGTACTCGACCTCGCGGCCGCTGCTGGGGTTGACGATGTCCACCTCATCGCCGCACTCGCCCTGCACCGCCGGATGACCGAACCCGAGTTGCGCCACGCGGTCGGCGACCGGGTGTACGACGCCTTTGCCCCGCAGGGGTCGTTGTACAACCACGACGCCGAAGACCCCGACGGCATGGTCATCTTGGGCCAAACCCCTCACGGAGAAGACGTACAGATCTCCAAGCGGGCAGCCGAAAGCGATCTGGTCGTGTACGTCAACATCAACATCGTGTCGATGGACGGCGGCTGGAAATCGACCGCTACCGGACTCAGCGGCTACCAAGCGCTCAAGCATCATCACAACCCGGAAACGATGCGCAACACCAAGTCGATGATGGACAAAGACAACAGCGAGCTGCACCGCTCGAACTGGCGTCAGGGCAAAGTCCTCAAAGACTCCGACCTCAAGATCTTCCAAATCGAGACCACGATCAACAACAACACGTTCGGCCACGATGGCCCGATGTCGGTGCTGCAAAAGCGCGAGTGGGAATGGTCGCCACGCGACCGCGCCTCGTTTCTGGCGATGCAGACCGGGCTCAAAGCAATGTCGGGCCGAGCTCGTCGCAATGTCTTCCAGAGCTGGAAGGCACCCTATGAGATGACCTCGGTACAGGCCGGCGAGGTAGAAGCCGTCCACGACAAAACGATCGAGAACGTCTACAAACAGCATCTCGTTCCGGTCGAGGGACAAACCGACATCATGACGATGGGCCTGCCGTACATCTGCCCGTATAACGTCAACTCGATCATGAACCCCATTCTGGTGATGTGCCTGGGACTGGGGTACTTCTTCAACATGTACAAGGGTCGTCCGCTGGTGCGCGAAGGTGGCGTGCTCATCATGAGCCACCCGACGCCGTGGGAGTTCCACCCGGTTCATCACCCGAGTTACATCGATTTCTTCGAGCAGGTCCTCACCGAAACGAAGGACCCGTCGGAGATGAGCGAGAAGTACGAAAAGCAGTTCGCCGAAGACGAGTGGTACCGCCACCTGTACCGGACCTCCTACGCCTACCACGGCGTGCACCCGTTCTACATGTGGTACTGGGGCGCTCATGCGCTCGAACATCTCGGCCAGGTCATCATCGTGGGCGGCGATACTCGCTCGGTCCGCCGCCTTGGTTTCCGGCCGGCGTCGACGCTCAACGATGCGCTCGAGATGGCCACCGATGTGGTTGGCCCCCAGCCGACGATCACCCACTATCACAACCCGCCGATCCTTATGGCCGACGTGACGTGACCTTCGAACTGAAGCGCCCGCAGATCAAGAAGCCGCTCGCCAAGCTGCCGTTTCCGCTGCGCGCCCCGTCGACCCCGCTTTCGGTCGAACCGCTTCCGGCCGACGAAAACACCGGAGCAAACTACGACACCGAGTGGGCTCGGTCGCCGGGTGCCCGGGCCTTCCGCGGCGCGTTGACCACTGCGGTCATGAAGCCGGCGATGACCATGCTCGCTTCGCCCACGGTCAAGGGTCTCGACCGACTCGACAGCCTCGACGGTCCAGCGATTTTCGCGGCGAACCACCACAGCCATCTCGACACCCCATTGCTGATCACCACGATCCCCGAACCATGGCGCAGCGAACTCGTGGTCGGCGGCGCGGCCGACTACTTCTTCAGCTCGCGAGCCAAAGGCGCCGTAGCAGCCCTCACGCTGGCCGCGTTTCCCGTCGAGCGCGACAGCACCGGACGCAAGACCGTCGATCTGGCAGCCGAAATGCTCGACGAAGGTTGGAGCATCTTGATCTACCCCGAAGGCGGCCGGAGCCCCGATGGTTGGGGCCAACCCTTTCGACGCGGCGCGGCCTACCTTTCGAAGCGCTGCGATGTGCCGGTGGTACCGATCCATGTCGAAGGCACGGGTCGCATCCTGCGCAAGGGCCGCAAACTGCCGAACCCCTCAACGTCGAAGATCACCTTCGGCGCGCCGGTCAAGGCCAACGAGGGCGAACGAACCGCCAGCCTCAGCGAGCGGCTCGAGGCATCGGTCGCCGAGCTTGCCGATGAAGCCACCACCGACTGGTGGACGGCCCGCCAGCGGGCCCACGCTGGCACCACTCCCCCAATGCACGGCCCCAACGCCGGAGCCTGGCGCCGGGTGTGGGCGCTCGACCAAGACCGCCGCAACAAACCGAAACGAACCTGGCCCCGGCTCTAACCCCAGAATCCCAACTCGGATGCGTACCGGTCGTTCGAGCAGCACTTTTGCATCCGAGTTCGGGGGATTTTTAGGTTGGTTCGAGACTCACCGGCGCCGGGGTCTCGATCATCGAGAACGCCAACAGCGCAACGAAAAGGTCAGTGCTCGCTCGGAGGGTGAGATGTTGATCGATCGGCAGCAACAGCGCGATCGCTACTACCGCCCCAAATGCCGCGGTTGCCGGTGCCGCGACCCAGGGGTCGTCCGAGCGCGTGCGTTCGAGGGTCTGGTAGCCCGCCACCAACAAGAACACGACGGCGGCCGCCAACAAGAAGATGCCACCGACCCACAGCAACCACAGGTAACCGCTTTCGAGGAAGACCTCCTCGCCCACCACCAAGTCGTTGTCGGCGGTGACATCGAGTCGGACTCCGAGGAGCCAGTCTTCGATCGTACCGAACTCGGGAAGATAGAACCGCTCGAGGTTGTCGATCCGGGTCCGCCAGCTGATCGGCAGTCCGGAGCCTTCAGCGAATTCATCGATGCGGGCCTGAATCTGAGGCCACACCACAAAGGCCCCCACCGCCAGGGTGGCGGGAACCCCGAGCAACAGTTTCGTGCGCCCGGTCAGCACCGCAACGACCACCACCATGATGATGAGCGCGGCGACCGGCGAGAACTGGCCGGACGACAGAACGCCCACAGAGAACACCACCGAAGCACCTACGAGTCCGACGGTCCAGAGCCGCTGGTCACGAACTCGGGCCCCAAAGGGCGTCTCAAGATGCTTGGCCAACAAGGTGAGCGATACCGGCAGATGGAAGGCGATCAGCATGCCGAAGATGATGGCGTTACCGATGGTCGAGCTTCCCCGCCCGGAAAGCAGATAGTCGGTTTCTTGATAGCCGAGCGCCAGCAGGAGTTCGGCGACTTGGGCATTGATAAAGGCTTGGGCCACCCCGACCGTGGTGACGACCAGGCCGACCGCTCCGGTAAGCAACAGCCCGAACTGCACCTGTTTGCTGGTGCGCACAAGGCTGCGGAGCAGAATGAACAGGACGAAGTACTTCGGCAAGATGATGACCTGCCCGAGCCCCGCGCCCCCGACTGGTCGCCCCCGGCCAATCGCGAGCAAGACCGGGATGACCGACCCGGTGATCGCCAGCACCAAGAACGCCCAGTCGATCGGTTGGAGCTGTAACCGAACCCGCTTGCCCGACCAGAGGGCAGGGATTGCGCCGACACCGACGCCGGCGAGCGTCGAGAACAAGAACAGTTCGTGGGGGCGCAAGAACGGCACCGGCACGCCCCGGGCGAATCCGGCGAGCAGCGGGGTCGCGACCAGGATCATCGCCACACCGAGCAGCGGCCAGCGCGCCACCAACGCCACGGTGATCAAGCCGAGAACCGCAACGACTCCCAGCGGCCCAGCGGCCACGATCGCCAGCGCGCCGAACACCCCCACGATCCCAAGCGCGAGGGCGAGAGTTACGCCGGGAGGTTGGTCGGCCGCTGTCGCGTCGACGTCGGAGGGAGCGAGCACGTTGGTGGAGTTAGCGGCGGGGCCGGACCGCAAACAACAAGGCGAGACCAGCGAGGCACAAGCCAGCGATCAATCCCAACGCTCCGGCCTGCATCGGGCGAGGCTCAACCGGCCCGTCAGAGACCCATGAGGTTCCGAGTTGCTCGGCAACAACAACGGGCGTGTTGGGCCGCAGGTTGTTAAAGAGCCCAACCTGCACACCCATGTCGTCGACCACGAGTTGGTAGGCGGCGGTGAGCTCGTCGACAAGTTCGCTCTCGCCCTCGGCCGAGGCCGTGGCGATCTGGTCGAGCAAGTCGTTGCGTTTCACTTGAAGTTTGTTGATCTCGTCGATCGTTCCGTCGAGTCCGGGGACCTCGAGGCGACCTTCGACGCTAGCGAGGTACGCATCGACATAAGCCTGGACCACCGATTCGGCCACCTCGGGCGACTCGTTGCGAAAGCCGATCCGCACCGCCGTGCTCTGCTCGTTGATGCCGGCGGTAATGCCCTCGATCGTGAGGTGGTCGAGCACCACCGCTTGGTCGAGACCGGCGTCGGCGGCGACCTGCTCAGCCAGCGCCCGGCTTTGGGCCTTTACCTCTTGGGTCGCCATAAGCCGGTCGGTCGTACCGAACGACGGATTGACGATCTGATGGGTCACCTCAGCTTCGGCCAGGTACCGCTCGGTACCGAGCGACGCCAAGAAAAAGGCCAGGACAGCGGGGAGAAGGACCAACAGCGGCAGCAGGGCAAAGATCCGTGATCGCTGGCGGCGCGGCGCGCTGGTTTGGGGGGTCTCGGGGGAAGAGCTCACAGGGTCCATGGTGGAAGCATTCGCCCCAACTAGCAAGTACTTGTCGCGATCGTCGGCTGCAATCACGGGGCTTCGTTGGCGGTCGTTCCGTCGACCAGGCGAAGCCCGTGGGGGTTGAGGGTGGCCGACGGGGCCGACAGCTCGACAAAGAACTCGGTGAGGTGGGCCGGGAATACGTGCTCGCTGACCAGCACGGGTTGACCGTCGACATCGTTGGTCGTGCGGTGCACCACCAACACCGGCGAACCGACCGGGATGTCGAGCAGGTTGGCATCGGTCGGGCTCACCGCCTGAGCAGCGATGGTTTGGGTCGCCCCCCCGAGCGTGACCGGCAAGAGCTGATGGAACGTTGCCGACTCGACATCGGCGCGGGACAGATCGGCGCCCAAAGCCTCGCCACACCACACGGTCACCCGCGCCAGAGCCAACCCGTCGCTCACGTTGCGACGCTTTACTTCCAGAACTGCGCCGTCGCCGAGGGTGGCCGCCACCCATGCCGGAGGTTCGACGAACCCAAAGCCGAGCACGTCGCGTTCGGAGGTGGCGGCAAAGTCGGCGAATTGATCGTCGAGGGTGCCGAGTTGTTCGAGGCTTTGCTGCACGGGTTTGGCAGCGACGAGCCAGCCGAATCCTTGCCGGGAGTCGACCAACCCGTCGGTGCGCAACATGTCGAGAGCTTTGCGAATGGTGACCCGGCTGGCGTCGAACTCTGAGGAGAGTTCAGCCTCGGACGGCAGTACCTGACCGGCGGTCAGTTGCCCGCGTTCGATGCGGGTTCGCAACTCGTCGGCGATCGCGCGATATCGAATAACTCTCGAAGCCATACACCACTTGTATCATACTTGACTTCAAAACCCAACTTGTATTATGGTTGTATTGCAATATCGGCGGGCCCAGTCCGTACAATCCCCTGCAGGCTCGCAAAGCTGAACTAGAACGTTAGAGAAATCCAAGAGAAGAAGGAATCGCCAGATGGCAGTCCAAGCAGAAACCCCCATCGAACTCATCAACGGCGTCTACGCCACCCTCGATGAGCGCCTCGGTGCAGCCCGCGAACGGTTTGGTCGAGGCCTGACCTTCGCCGAGAAGATCCTCATCAACCACCTCGACTCCCCCGATCAAGAACTCGAACGCGGCGACTCCTATGTCGACCTTCGCCCCGACCGAGTTGCCATGCAGGACGCCACCGCCCAGATGGCGTGGCTTCAGTTCATGACCGCCGGCCTCTCCGAAGTGCAGGTTCCCACCACCACCCACTGCGACCACCTGATCCAAGCTCGCGAGGACGGCAAAACCGACCTGCTCACCGCAGCCAGCACCAACTCAGAGGTCTATGACTTCCTCGAGTCGGTGAGCGCCAAGTACGGCGGCGGCTTCTGGGGCCCGGGTTCGGGAATCATCCACCAGGTAGTGCTCGAGCAGTACGCCTTCCCAGGCGGCATGCTCATCGGCACCGATTCGCACACCCCCAACGGCGGCGGACTCGCCATGGTCGCCATCGGTGTCGGCGGCGCCGACGCGGTCGATGTCATGACCGGCTTCCCCTGGAACGTGCGCTGGCCCAAGCTCATCGGCATCCACCTCACCGGCGAACTCAGCGGCTGGGCCGCTCCCAAAGACATCATCTTGAAGGTCGCCGACATCCTTACCGTCAAGGGCGGCACCGGAGCGATCGTCGAGTACTTCGGCGAAGGCGCCAACAGCCTAAGCGCAACCGGCAAGGCCACCATCTGCAACATGGGTGCCGAAATCGGCGCCACCACATCGTTGTTCGCCTACGACGATGCCACCGCCCGGTACCTCAAGAGCACCGGCCGCGAAGCCATGGCCGATGCCGCCAACGCCGTCGCCCATCACCTTCGGGCCGACGACGAAGTCTTCGCCGATCCGTCGAAGTATTTCGATCAGGTCATCGAGATCGACCTCAGCACCCTTACGCCGCACATCAACGGCCCGCACACTCCGGACCTCGCTCGCGAAGTGAAGGCGCTCGGCGCCGAAGCCAAGGCCGAAGGTTGGCCGAACGAGATCAGCGCAGCGCTTATCGGCAGCTGCACCAACTCGTCGTACGAAGACATCACCCGGGCCGCCTCGATCGCCCGCGACGCTGTAGCCAAGGGCCTTACGGCCAAGACCAAGCTGATGATTACCCCGGGTTCCGAACAGGTCCGAGCCACCATCGAACGCGACGGCTTGCTGGCCGACTTCGAAGCCCTCGGTGCCGTGGTCCTGGCGAACGCCTGCGGCCCGTGCATCGGCCAGTGGGACCGCTCGGGCGACCCGAACCACAAAGAGGGCACGCCCAACGTCATCGTCACCTCGTACAACCGCAACTTCCCCAAGCGCAACGACGGCGACCCCGCCACCCTCGCCTTTGTGACGTCTCCCGAGACCGTGATGGCGCTTGCGCTATCGGGAACGGTCGACTTCGACCCGATCGACGGCACCCTCACCAACGACGCCGGCGAAGAGGTTTCGTTGAACGTACCGATCGGCATCGAACTGCCCGAACAAGGCTTCACCCCGGGCGAGAACATGTTCATCGCTCCCCCAGAAGACGGTTCGGGCACCGAGGTTGTGGTCTCGCCCACCTCCGATCGTCTGCAACTGCTTACCCCCTTCCCAGCGTGGGACGGCAACGACTTTGAAAACCTGCCGATTCTCGTCAAGGCCCAGGGCAAGTTCACGACCGACCACATCTCGATGGCTGGTCCATGGCTCAAGTACCGCGGTCACCTCGAGAACATTTCGGGCAACCTGTACCTTGGAGCGGTCAACGCGTTCCGTAAAGAAGACGGCAGCGAATACGAAGTCGGTTTCGGCGTCAACCACCTGACCGGAGCGGTCGAGCGGTACCCCGAGATCGCCAAGCAGTACCACGAAGCCGGACAACAATGGGTCGTCATCGGCGACGAGAACATGGGCGAAGGCTCGAGCCGCGAACACGCCGCAATGGAACCCCGCTTCCGCCTCGGCATGATCGCCATCGCTCGAAGCTTTGCTCGGATCCACGAGACCAACCTGAAGAAGCAGGGCATGGTGCCGCTGACCTTCGCCGACCCGGCCGACTACGACAAGATCAACGAATCCGACCGCATTGCGGTACGCGGTCTCGCCAATCTCGAACCCGACACGCCGGTTACGGTCGAAGTCACCACCCCCGAGGGCGAAACCTGGAGCTTCCTCGGAAACCACACGTTCAGCGAAGACCAAATCGAATGGTTCAAAGAAGGCAGTGCCCTCAACATCATTCGCAAGCGCTCCGCCTAACGAACGCTCAGCAAAAAGTGAACGTGGTGCCCGGGCTTCCGCTCGGGCATCACATGCTTTTCCGCTGAGTTAGCCGAAGGTGCAGGTGTCGCCACCGGTCATCGACCGCAGGCGGATGTTGTTGTTCGTTCCACCGGTCGAACCGTAGATCGGCCCCTGGTCGTTCAAGCGGTAGGTCTGGTTGTCCGCGTCGACCACGAGGCCATCGCCGTAGAACGGTTCGAGGTCCTTCGCCCGCACCCCAACGCCGGCTCCCCGTTTGGTGACCAACCCCTCGGGCGCAGCGGTTCGCCGGTTCTCGACGTGCCATTGCACAAACCGGCGCGGACCCGATCCGTCGGCTTGTTCGCCCGCAAAGATCAACTGCAGATCGCCAATCGCAACAATCCGAACCTCTGGCGCCTCGCACCGAGCGTCGGGGCCAAACCCGGAATCACTGCTCGGGAACCCGGCGGCTATCGCTACCTGCTCGAGCGCAGCGTCAGCATCGAAACCAAACGGAACGTTCGCTTCATCGCCCGAGTCAGGTGCCAACACGATGCCGCGACCGCTCAGTGCAATCGGCCCCGGCCCTTCGAGTTCGGGCAGCGTGGTGGTGGTCGTGCTGGTGGTGGTCGACGTGCTCGTCGTGGTCGGTGTCACCGTCGTTTGGGTAACCGTCGTTTGGGTGGCAGTGGTCTCGACCGCCGGTGTTGTCGTCCCCACGCCATCGATGGTGGTCGTTGCCGAAGACGAGTTGTTGTTCGACGAACGAATCTGTAGGAACAACAAGCCGGCCAGCACCGCAAGGGTGGCTGCCGCTACCGCAATTGCGAGATACCAACCTCGCGACGACGACTTCGCCGGTTGTGGAGCGACGCGTCGCTGGGTCGGAGCCGGCGGCGCCACGGCGGGCGCGCTCGCCACCACCGGCACCGGTTCGGTATCGCCGAAATCATCGTCGGCCTCAAAGACCGTGTCGGGTCCTTCGGGGTCATAGATCGATTCGATCGTCGTGGGTTTGGGCGGAGGCTCCGGCAACGGACCTTCGAGATCTTCTCGGGTGACGAGCGGCATCGGGACCGGCTGGGTCAGTTCGAGCCCGTCCTCCAACGCCTTCGACGACAAGACCGCTGCGCCGTAGGCGCCGAGGTAGGCCGGTTCGAGTTGATCGCCGCCCTCCGATAATGCACTGGCGATCGCAATGGCCTCATTCGAGGCACTGAGCGTGATGTTGGTGATGCCCGCCCGGCCAGCAGCAGAAACCAAGGCGCTGGTCTCGTTACCGCGCCACGCCGCAGGATACGAGATCACCACGTGCTGGGGCGGCTCACCGAACCGCTCGGCCGCTACCGCCACAACTTGTTCCAACAGTGCGCTGACCAGAACCTCGCCGGTGATCTGACGACCGTTGATGTCGGTCAGCGACGACCGTGAAAGCAATGCCAGCGGATCTTCGACAAACCCGCCCGGCTCAACCGCCGCGGCTTCGATAGCCGCCTCGCCGGCCGACACCGCGCCGGCTACCGAAACGTGAGCGACGGTGGCCATCGCGGCCGCGTTCTGCCCAACCGCCAGCAGGCGAACCTCTCGGTCGGCCAGGCTGGCAGCCATAGTTATAGACGCGCCGATGTCGATACCCAGGCGGTAAGCCATTAGGAAACTTTTAGTTCCTCAGGGGCTTTGCCGGCGGGATAGGTACGGGCCAACTGTTCGGGGGTCGGGTCGACCTTGTCCGAGGCTTCGGGCGGCAGTTCGGCGCGAATCGCGTCCATGATCGCGGCGACCACTTTCTGCTCGCGCTTTTGGACCTGGGCTTTGGTCAGCTTCTTCGACGATTTCTTAGTCGACTTCTTGGCGCTCGACTTCTTTGACTTGGTGGCCGGAACCTTCATCGCTTTGGTGAGGTCGACCGGAGGGCCAAGCCGCACCCGCACTTTGGGCGGGCTGGTGATGTTCCACACCGCGGGGAGCTTTGCGTTACGGGGCCACACATCTTCGGATCCCCACAAGCCAAGAGGGATCACCGGCGCTCCGGTCTCGATCGCCAGGCGAGCAACACCGGGTCGACCTTCGAGTTCGGGGTCGAAGAACTTTGGCCCTCGCGGGATGGTGCCCTCGGGCAAGATAACGACAACCTCGCCTGCTTCGAGCGCCGAGATTGCCCGTTCGAGAGGTTCGCCCGAACCCGAACCTCGGTCGACCCGAATCGTGCCGAGTGACTTTACTACCTGCCCAACCACCGGTGCATCGACGACCTCTTTCTTGGCGAGGAATCGCACCGGCCGACCGACTCGGGCCATCGCGAAGCCGATAACCAGCGGGTCGAAGTAGCTGCGGTGATTCGCCGCAATGATGACCGGTCCCTCTTTCGGCACAAAGTCGGTGCCGTCGATGTCGAACCGGGCGTAGGGAACCATCTCGGGGCGAGCAACGGCGAGCACGGCCTCTTGGGGTTCGGTTCCGAGCACCTTTGGGACACCGTCGGGCACGTCGAGGTAGGCAACCGGCCACCGCATGGCGGTCGCCGCAACCAACAGGCGGGGGTCGGGGTTGACCGCGACCGGATGTTCGACGGCCCGCAGAAGCGGAAGGTCGTACCGGCTATCGGAGTAGGCGTAACTCGATGCGAGATCGACCCCGTTCTCCTCGCACCATTCAGCGACGGCGTCGCGTTTACCGGGCCCCCACACGTAGTGGCCATCGACGGTGCCGTCGTACTTGCCTTTGCTCTCGCCGTACTTGGTGGCGATCACGTCGTCGAGGCCCAGCAGGTCGCCGAGCGGCTTGCAGACCGTCATCGGACTCGTGGTTGCCATAACCACCTTGCGTCCTTCTTCGCGGTGCCAGTCGATCAACTGACGGGCATAGGGCTGCAGTAGCGGTTCGAGTTGTTCGGCTGCGGCTTGGCCGGCCTGGGCGACCTTTTTGGCATCCCATCCTTTCGAGAACCGGATCCCGAATCGAGCAAGAGCCATCGACGGACGGTTCTCGCCGACCAGGTCAAAAAGGCCGAACAAGGCGTCTTCGACCGGTGACTTTGCGGTGGTGAGCAACCCGACGTCGCGCAGCGCTTGGGAAACCACGGGGCCGCTGGCCCCGGCCAGCAGCGTCCGGTCAAGGTCGAAGAATGCTGCATTCGTTGCACGTTGCTTTGATTTGGCCACAGGTTCTCCCATCGGCGTCCCGCAAGGCGAGGTTACCCTGTTGGTCGAAATTTGGCCGAAACACCGCACCGCGAAAGATGCCGCCAGAGAAAAGCACCGCCAAAAATGCCGCCAAAAATACCGCAAAACGCAGAACAGACCGGAAGGGGGATTCCGGTCCGTTCTCTTCGACTTGGATCGGGGGGAACCAGATCTGGTCGGATGTGCGAGCCAGTGAGGGGGATCACTGTTTTGCTCGTTAGAGAAAGTATTCACGAAGTCCCAATATCTGTCCAACAGTTCCTATGGATAACTGGTATCATTTTCACAGATGGACCTCCGACAACTCCGAGCACTGGCCGCGGTCGCGGAACACCAGTCGTTCTCCGCCGCCGCACGAGCACTGCACACCGTTCAGTCGAACGTGTCGAACCACATCGCTCGGCTGGAACGCGAACTCGGGTCGACCCTCATCGACCGCAAGACCGGCCAACTCACCGCCGAGGGTGAGGTCGTGCTGAAACGGGCCAACCGGATCAGCGACGAACTCGACGCGATCGAGGCCGATGTCGCCGGCCTGCGTCACGACATTCACGGATCGATCCGGTTCGGCATTATCGGCACCACCGCCCGGTGGCTAGTTCCGCCACTGCTCGACGCGCTCGACCAGACCCACCCGGGCGTGCAGCTCATCATTGTCGACGCCACAACCACATCGTTGATCCCCCAGCTTCAGTCCGGCGCCCTCAAAGCAGCGCTGGTCAACCTCCCGGTCGACGACCCCGAGGTCGCCACCCACGAGCTCTTCCTTGAAGATCGTCTTGTGGTTACCCCACTCGATCACGAGCTGGCGCAATTCGACGAGATCTCGCTCGCCGAGCTGACCCAGTTCCCGCTGTTGCTCAGCCCGGTCGGCACGCAGCTGCGCGACACACTCGATGCAGCAGCCCAAAAGCTTGGCACGACCCTGACCGCATCGGCCGAAGTCGACGGCATGCGCCTGATGGCCTCGCTTGCGTTCCAGGGCTACTCCCCCGCCATCTTGCCGGCAAGCGCCGCCCCCAGTTGGCTCAAAGGCGACTGGAAAAGGGTCTATGTCACCGAGCTGAGCAAGCGGGGCGTCGGCCTAGCCACCAGCGCAAATGCCGCACCGTCGGCAACCGATCAAGCGTTTTACAGCGTGTTGTCCGAAGTGATTCAAGAACAGGTTCCGAACCACGAAGGGCTCTCGCTCAACCCCCAGGCATCAGCTTTGCGCTAGCGGCTGGCCTGGTTGCGGTTACCCACTGGTTAGCTGCGAGCATGCTCCCATGACTCCCCAGGTTGGGCTTCGCACCGGAACCCCCGGCACCTCGACGTCGCGTTTTGTCGCCGCCGACCCAGCGACAAATTCACCCGCTCGCGTTCATGCTGGCATCAGCGCCGCCGACCAGCGCATCGGCCTGACCTCCGATGAGGGATTCGATCTGCGAGCGGCGGCCACCTTGGCCCTCGAGCGCCGAGTTCCACTCGTGATCGAACTGGCGGCCTTTGGGCCATCGGTCGATGAAGGCATCGCGGCACTCGACGGCTGGGGCCAAGCAGCCCGCGCCCTCGTTCGATGCTCGGGCGTGGTGCCGACCATTGCACTGGTTACCGGCCCAGTGGTCGCCGGCCCCTCGTTACTGCTCGGCCTGGTCGACATCGTCGTGATGGTCAACGACAGCTACAGCTTTGTGAGCGGACCCCGCATGGTCGCCGAGTTCACCGGTCAGCCAGTCGATAGCGCCGACCTGGGCGGGGCATCGGTGCACGACCGCACCAGCGGGGTGGCGAGCTTTGTGGCCGCAACCGTCGAGGAAGCGCACGAGATCGTCGACGAAGTACTCACCTTTGTTCCGGCGAGCATCGACGAACTTCCCAAGATCATCGAGACAAACGATCCGATCGACCGCCTTTTGCCCGACGTCTATGGGATCATCCCCGACACGCCCACCGGCAGCTACGACGTTCGCGACATCATCACCGAGGTGGTCGACGACGGCGTTCTCCTCGAACTTCGCGAGGCGTGGGCCGCCAATCTGGTGACCGGCCTGGCGTCGATCGGCGGCATGGCGGTGGGGATCGTCGCCAACCAACCACAAACCGTCGCCGGAACCCTCGACATCGCGGCGTCGCAAAAGGGCGGCGGGTTTGTCGGGTTCTGCGACAGCTTCAACCTGCCCATCGTCACCTTTGTCGATACGTCGGGTTTTTACCCAGGTAAAGATCTCGAATGGCGCGGCATGATCCGCTACGGCGCCCAGCTCGCCTTTGCCTACGCCCGGGCAACCGTGCCCCGGGTGGCCGTGACGCTACGAAAGTCCTACGGCGGCGCCTACATCGTCATGGACTCCAAGTACATCGGCAACGATCTCTCCTATGCCTGGCCCAGCGCCGAAATCGCCGTCATGGGCGCCAAGGGAGCGGTCGAGATCCTTCACCGCCGAGCGTCCGAACAAGAACGAGCCCAACATCAGGCCGAGTACGAGGAGCGACTCCTCAATCCCTACATCGCCGCCGAACGGGGGTCGATCGAGGGGGTAATCGACCCAGCCGAAACCCGATCGCTAGTGGCGAATTCACTCCAAACGCTGCGCACCAAACGCGAACGACTACCCCGCCGTCGCCACGACAACTTGCCGCTGTAAAGAAGTTGGCCGCAAACCGCGGCGTGAAGTGTCGTTTCGACAGCGGTCGCGACTAGTGTCTCGTACGAAGCAGCATCAGCGCTGATCGCTGCTTTTCATGCTGGCCCTGCGCCCCGCTCATGGTTTTGCCCGATATGCCGAAGGCTTACATAGCCGCGTGGCTACAAAACCAAGTTTTCGCAGCAGCACCCGAAATCCCTAACGCAAGAGGAACCCGACCCGACGTGGCCGACAGCATCACAATTACCGACAACCGCAGTGGCGAATCGCTCGAGATTCCGATCGAAAACGGTGGCGTCGACGCCGCAAAGTGGCGCGATCTTCTCCCGGGTGTTTGGTTTCACGACCCCGGTTTCGCGACCACATCCAATGCCGCCAGCTCGATCACTGACCTCAACGGAATCGACGGCATCCTCCGTTACCGCGGGTATCCGATCGAACAGTTGGCCGAGCAGTCGAACTTTCTCGAGGTTGCGTACCTACTGATCCACGGCGAGCTGCCGAACCAGGACGAATACGACAACTGGGCCCACGAGATCACGCACCACACCTACGTGCACGAGAACTTCCGCAAGCGCTTCAACGACGCGTTCCATTACAACGCTCACCCGATGGGCATGCTCGTTTCGGGCATCGCTGGGCTTTCGACCTTCTACCCAGAAGCCAAAGAGATCGAAGACCCCGAGATACGCATGAAGCAGATCGTGCGCCTCATCGCCAAGGTACCGACCCTCGCTGCGGCGGCGTATCGCTACAGCCAAGGCTTGCCGTTCATCTTCCCCGACAACAACCTGCCCTACGCAGCAAACTTCTTGTCGATGATGTACCGGGTCGCCAAGCCGAGCTTTGAGGCTGACCCGGTGCTCACCAAGGCCCTCGACCTGTTGTTCATCCTCCACGCCGATCACGAGCAGAACTGCTCGACCACCGCAGCGCGAGTTGTGGGATCGAGCCACGCCGACCCGTACTCGTCGGTCGCCGCTGGTTGCGCCGCCCTCTATGGCCCCCGCCACGGTGGCGCCAACGAGGCCGTGTTGAACATGCTCAACGACATCGGCTCCTACGACCAGATCGACGACTTCATCGAGTCGGTCAAGCGGGGCGAAGGTCGCCTGATGGGCTTTGGCCACCGGGTGTACAAGAGCTACGACCCACGAGCGACCCTCATCAAGAAGGCCGCCCACGACGTGTTTGAGGTAACCGGACGGAACCCGATGCTCGACATGGCGCTCAAGCTCGAAGAGGTTGCGTTGTCCGATGAATACTTCATCAGCCGCAACCTTTACCCGAACGTCGACTTCTACTCGGGCCTGATCTACCAGTCGATGGGCTTCCCGACCGAGATGTTCACCGTGCTCTTTGCCATTGGTCGCACCGCGGGTTGGCTCGCCCACTGGAAAGAAATGCTCGAGCAGAATTCACGCATTGCTCGGCCCCGCCAGCTGTACGTCGGCGAAGGTGAACGGCCTTTTGTCCCCATGGCCGAGCGGTCCGCATAAGCAGCCTCCATCCGGAGCCAAACCAGCCCCGCGAGGGCAATTGCGCACGTACAGCGTTGATCCGCTAAGATTTCGTCGCTCTCCGTGTTTTCTCGTGGAGCCCCCCAGACCGGCTATTTGCCCTAGGCATTTTCACCGCACGGACACATCTTTGTGAACGGGCAAAACATGAAATATGCCGAAAAGCAGTGACCGGGCTTGAAACGCATCATAAAGTTTGGCACCCTCTGGTGTTGAAGGCGTCCAAGCACTCATCCCCCTAAGGACTATCAATGCGGCCATCACTACCCATCCGATTGCTCACAAGCGTGGCGTTGCTCAGCCTCGTGCTTGCGTTGCTCCCGGCCCCAGCGGTCGACGCCCAAGGCTCAAACAAAAACATCCTTGTCAAGGTCACCGTCGCTGCCCAGAACAACGGCGGCTGGATCACCCTAGTTTCGGGTGGCGGAACGCCATCGGACGGCACCACGCTGCCGGCGAACCAGCGCAAGGTCACCATTCAGTGGAAGTCAAAGACGGTAAGCAGCCTCGACAAGGTTGCCCTTAGCTACACCTGCAAGGACCCGTCGGACCCCGATAACCCCGACAAGTGGCGCACCAAGTGGAAGCAGACCAACGTCGGTAACCTTCCGGTCCCCGGCAAACTTTCGCTGAAGCTCCCGACCGACTCGGAGAACTGCCTCGTCGTGTCGGGTGTCGATGCCCCGTACACCGGCGAGCGCCCGGGCAAAATCAACCTCACGCTCAAGACCATCAAGCGTAAGTAGCACCGATCGCTCAGCTGGCTGTCACTTAGGGGAGTGCACTGGCTGATCACCAAACTTGCAACCACCTCGGCCTTTTGGCCGGGGCGGTTTCGCGTTTTGGCTACCGGACCTCGTAGTAGAGGTTTGCCGGGTCACCAAAGTCATGTTGTTCAAAGTGCTCAAAGCCTGCGTCGCGACACATCTGTTCGGCGACCGGCGGGCTAAAGCCCAAGGTGCCGAGGCCGGCGCCGCCGGGTTCGGACATCGCCGACGACATGCAGCTCGATACCGAAAACCCGTAGTGCATGGCGAGCATCGGGTTCTTGTGGTTCTTGACGAAGTCGCCCGATGATCGGATGTCTTTGATCAGCCAACACGCACCCGGCTTCATCGCGGCCTTTATCGAGGCGATCACCTCGGCCGGTCGAGTCATGTCGTGGATGCAATCAAAGGTGTACATGAAGTCATAGGTGGGCTCGCTGGGAAGGTCTTCGCCGCCGGCATGAATGAACTCGATATTGGTAAGGCCGTCGTCGGCTGCTTTCTCTCGAGCAATCGTCAGAGCGTTGATCGACGGGTCATAACCATGGAAGGTCGAGTTGGGGAACGCCTTGGCAAGGGTCCGCAACGCCAGGCCGGCGCCGCAACCCACGTCGGCCACCGCCGCTCCGGCTTCGAGTTGGGTCTGCACACCATCGAGCGCCGGGATGATCTGGGGTACAAAAGCGATCCGGGCCCACGGTCCGAGCATGCGTTCGGTCCGGTGAGCGCCATTCGGGCCAAGCTGATCCCACGAGAGGCCAATCCCGGTGGTAAACGCCTCGGCGAGCTTGGTGACGATCTCTGGTTCCTGGGGTGCAGCGAAGGCGCCGGCGGCAAAGAACAAGCTGTGGTTCTCATCGGCGAGCACCGAAGCGCCCACCTCGGTGAGTTCAAAGGTCTCGGCGTCGGCGTCGTAGGAAAGTAACTTCGCTGCTTCCTGACCCCGAAGCCATTCGAGGATCCAACGCGGATGGTAGCCCGTCTGCTCGGCCACTTGGTCTGCGGTGAGCGGGCCTTTGCCCGCCAAGAATCGGTAGAGGCCTAGCCGGTCGCCCAGATGGATCATCAGCGACACCATCTCGCCCATCTTGTAGTTGTAGACCGTGAAGGCAAATGCCGATGCCTCATCGGGGTCGACGCCGCTTGTGTCGAGGTTTGAGATGTCAAAGTCTGGTGCTTGATCAGCCATAGGCCGATCCTTGCACACCGCTACCGGCAATCGAAAAAACCTGATTGCTCTACTACTGTGACCACACGTCGGCGATTGGTCGACTTCGCTAGTTCAGGGGGAACAGCACAAACGATGGAAGTAGCACTCACCATCCGCGATCACATCGAACGGGCCGCACTGGTCTACGGCGACCGGGTCGGCATCGTCGACGAACCTATGCAACCGTCGGCCCCGCTACCGGACCTCACCTACCGTGAGACCCTCACCCGAGCGAAGGCGCTCGCCGCCGGGCTCGAGAAGGCTGGTATCGCTCACGGCAGCCGGGTTGCCATGGTGTCGCAGAACGCCGCCCGCCTGCTCGTTTTTTTGTACGGCGTGCCCGGCTGGGGCCGAGTGGCCGTGCCGGTGAACTTCCGCTTGAGCCCCGCCGAGGTGCAGTACATCGTCGATCACTCGGGAGCCGAAATCACCCTGATCGACCCCGAACTCATGGAGGCCCACAGCGGTCTACAGAACACCAAGGTGATCGAGATTGGGTCAGCCGAAGAAGAAGCGTTGTTCGACTTTGATTCCGAACCCACCGACTGGGAGTGGGACGAGAACGCTACCGCCACGGTCAACTACACCAGCGGCACTACCGCCCGCCCCAAGGGCGTCGAGATGACCCACCGAAACCTGTGGGTCAATGCGGCCACGTTTGGCTGGCAGGCCGGGGTGAACGACCGCGACGTGTACCTGCACACCCTTCCGATGTTTCACTGCAACGGTTGGGGTATGCCGTTCGCCGTCGCCGGCATGGGGGTGAAACAGGTGGTGTTGCGAAAGGTCGACGGGGCCGAGATCCTGCGGCGGGTCGAGTCTCATGGCGTGACGCTCATGTGCGGAGCGCCTGCGGTTCTCGCCGCCATCCTTGAGGCCGCCGCCGACTGGGACGGCGAGGTGCCCGGCAAGGGAACCGTCCGAATCGTTTGTGCGGGTGCGCCACCCCCAACGGTGGTTATCGAACGCTGCGAGACCGAACTCGGCTGGGAATTCATCCAGATCTACGGCCTCACCGAAACCGCTCCCCTGCTCACCATGAGCCGCTGCCGATCCGAGTGGGACGATCTCACCCCCAACGAACGGGCCCAAAAGCTGAGTCGCGCCGGCGCACCGGCGCTCGGGGTTCGGATCAAGACCAGCCAGTCGGGCGAGTTCTTGGCCCAAAGCAACGTGGTGCTCAAGAGCTACTGGGAACAACCCGACGCCACCGCCCAGGCACTGGAGGGCGGCTGGTTCCATACCGGCGACGGTGGCGTGGTCGACGACGAAAACTATGTCGTCATCTCCGACCGGAAGAAAGACGTCATCATCTCGGGCGGCGAAAACGTTTCGTCGATCGAGGTCGAGGATGCCTTGTTTAGCCATCCCGCCGTCTCGGAGGTTGCGGTCATCGGCGTCCCGCACGAGAAGTGGGGAGAAACCGTATTCGCGCTCGTCGTGTTGAGCGACGGTCAGGAAGCGACCGAACAGCAACTGATCGACCATTGCCGCGAGTTGCTCGCCCACTATAAGTGTCCAACCTCGATCGAGTTCCGCGACGAACTCGCCCGCACGGCGACGGGCAAGCTCCAGAAGTTCAAACTGCGCGAGCCGTACTGGGCTGGCATGGAGAAGAACATCAACTAGTCTGAGCCGCTATGAATGTTGGCGATATCGCATCTGATTTCACCGCCCCAGACCAAACAGGGACCAACCTCACGTTGAGCACCCTGCTTGAGGAAGGGCCCGTGGTCCTGTTCTTCTATCCGAAGGCCATGACCCCTGGTTGAACCAAGGAAAGCTGTCATTTCCGTGACCTGGAGAGCGAGTTCGCAGAACTCGGTGCCCAGCGAGTGGGAATCAGCGCTGACTCGGTGAGTCGGCAGAAGGAATTCGACGACCTGAACTCCCTCGGGTTCCCGTTGTTGTCCGACGGCGATAAGTCGATCGCCAAGGCGTTTGGCGTCAAACGATTCGGCCCGGTGCCGTCCAAGCGCGCCACATTTGTCATCGACACCGACCGCAAGGTCCTGGCGGCGGTGGCCAGCGAAACGTCGATGACCGACCACGCCGACAAGGCCCTTGAAGCCTTGGCCGCCCGCCACGCCGGATGAGGATCTCGTTAGGTTCTGATCACGCCGGGTACGACCTCAAGTCGCACCTGGTCGAGTTCCTCGGCGCGGCCGGCCACGACATCGTCGACTGCGGCACCGATTCGACCGAGTCGGTCGACTACCCCGAGTTCTGCGCCAACGCGGCCCGAGCGGTGGTAGCCGGCGACGCCGATTTCGCCATTGTCATGGGCGGCTCTGGCCAAGGCGAACAGTTGGCCGCCAACAAGGTCAAAGGCGTGCGAGCCGCGCTGTGTAACGACCTCTACACCGCCCGGATGGCCCGCGAACACAACGATGCCAACGTGCTTTCCATCGGCGCACGGGTGGTTGGGCTCGGCCTCGCCGAAGAGATCGTCACGTTGTTTCTCACGACCGACTTTGAGGGCGGCCGCCACCAGCGCCGGGTCGACCAGGTCATGGCGATCGAGAAGGACTAACCCTTTCGCTAGGGCTTAAAGAACGCCGGGCTCGTCGCTTTCGGCGGGATGGCGTCGAGCGGTACCGCTAGTTCGTCGACGGTTGGGCCGTGTTCGGCGGCCAACGGGGCCAGAGCATCGAGGTCGAAACCGTAGACTTCGGCCGCGTTCGTGGCGAGGACTTTGCGCATTTCGTCCTCGGACCAGTCGTGCATACCCCGTCGAATCGCTTCGCGACTGAACGGGTAGGTGCCTTCGTGGTGTGGGTAGTCGGTTCCCCACATTACCCGGTCGACGCCGATCTTCTTGATGGCCTTGCACTCGCCGGGGCTCGGGAAGCTCGCGCCGATCCAGACATTTCGGTTGAAGTACTCGCTGGGCTTGTTGGGCAGCACAATCTCGGCGGGGAACCCGAGCTCGCCGACCCGTCCCGAAACCATTTGCCCGTGATAGGCGTCCATTCGGCGAAGCACCTCGACCGCCCAGGCAACGCCCTGTTCGGTCATGACGAACTTGAGCCTCGGGAAACGCTCGAACACGCCGGACATGATGAGGTGGCTGAGCGACCGGTTGGCGAAGAAGCCAACCTCCATCAGGTACATCAGCTTGGCGGCTGGAGCGTCGCCGTAGTCGGGCGTGCCGTTTCCGCCGTGTTGGGTAATGACGATGTCGTGGTCTTGGCACACCGCCCACAGCGGGTCGTAGTGCGGGTGGAACAGCGGCGCTATACCGAGGTCGGGCGGTACCGACGGCAACATCACGCTCTTGAAGCCGTTCTCGGCCGACCACTTCACCGTTTCGATCGCCGTATCGAGGTCGTTGAGAAAGAGCTGGGTGAGGCCAACCCGCCGCTCGGGGTACACGCTGCACCAGTCCTTGAGCCACCGGTTGTGTGCTCGGAGGCCTGCTTCACGACGCTCGAGGTCGCGGGCCTCGGTGGGCGGGTACGAGATGAGCTGTCCCGTCGGGAAGAACGGTGGCACGGTGTTCGGGAAGACCACCTCGGCCACGATGCCATCCTCGTGCATCTCGCGTACTCGACGATCGTCGTCCCAGTTGCGGTCTTTGGTGTTGTCCTGCAGATCGCGAAACGGGTTCTTGTAGGCGCCACGCCACTCGGCAAACTCATCGGCCCATTCGGCCTCGAGGTACTCCTCGTACATGGCCATTCGGCCGCCAGCGTGGGTGTCCGACGAGATGATCGTGTAGCGATCGGTGGTTGCTGCGCTCATTGGGTGCACTCCAAAATCGATAGGTACCTGAACACAGGTCTACCACCCACGCGCCCACCTCACTTAGGCTGGCCCGGCTCTACCCGGGCGCAACCTCGATCGAATTGGGACCCATGTCGACTCAACCCCCTGCACCTGGCTGGTGGCAAGCTAGCGATGGGAACTGGTACCCGCCAGAGCAACACCCGACGTTCGAACAACCCCCAGCGCAACCGGTCGAGCCAACGCCGTCGGGCTTCGACGCCGCACCGCCCCCGGGCTGGTGGCGAGCCAACGATGGCAACTGGTACCCACCCCAGGAACCACCGTCGACCGCAACCGGCCCGGTGCCTTCCCCTTCCCAATCCCCTGCGCCGACGCCTCCGCCGTTGCCACCTACCCAACCAGCGGTTGATCAGCCGCCGACCCCTCCGCCAGCCCCGGCGCAGTACCGTCGGCCGGACCACCACCGGCCCCGTACCCGACCCCCACAGCAGCACCGCATCCCGCCCCGGCAACCCCTCAACCGTCGGTTGCCGGAGCGCCAGCCAATCAAGGGGGTTGGGCTGGCCTGTCGGGGGGAAAGAAGGCGGGCATTCTCACCGGAGGCGCACTGGCCGGTCTGCTGTTCGTCGGTTTGGTGATTCCGTCACCCGACGATGCGCCCGAAGACGTCGTTACCACGACTCCGACCCCAGCTACCGCGCCAGCCCTTACTGCGCCGATCACCGTACCCGCCACGATCGCACCGGCGACCACCGTTGCGCCGGTTACCGTTCCCGCTAGCACCGCCGCGCCGACAACGGTGACCCCGACCACAACGGCGCAAACGACCATTGCGCCCACCACGACCGCGGCACCACCGACCGACGACGAAGCGGCTGCCGTAGCGGTGTCGCTGTGGGCCAACCAGTACGAAGACGAGGTATCGGATTGGGTCAACTGGTGGCCGGGTCTGGTCGGCGACGTCAGTGAACTAGCAAACGATGGCGACGTGCTCGGCATCACCAATCGGTGCCAGACCGAACTCGATGACCTCATCGATGTCGAGGGCCCGTACGCGTCGATGCTCTTGCTCGCGTTGCCCGCCGTACCCGACCCCGAGTTGATGAGCCATCTCGACGATGCGACATCCGCCCAGGCCAACTTCATCGACGAGTGCATCAGCCTCGACCTCGAGACCGCAGCCGAGTCTGCGGGCCGAGCCAACGACGCGGTCGATCGAGCGACTCAACGTTTGGGCGAACTGCTCGAGATCACCGGGTCATAGCGCTACCGGCCGCAGCGCTAACCGTTCGAACGTCCGTCTCGCCGAATGGACTTCGGCGCGGACGAACCCTTCTGGCCGCCACCCTTCGGGCCCGACCGCTTGTCCGCCGCCTTGGGATTCGATGGGGCCCGACGCTTGCCTTTGTTCTTCTTGGCCGCTTGGTCCGACCAGCGATTCTTGTTGCTCTTTGGCTTGCGCTTTTTGGGTTTGGCAACCGCTCGACCGGCCGTGCGCGGCCGCTCCTGGGGCGTCGGGCGCCGCTTCTTTGCCCGTGCCTCGCGTTCCGCGTCGCGTTCTTCTTGCGCCTGGCGTTCTTCGCGTTCTTCAACCTGGCGGTCGTAGGCCTTCAGCTCTTTCTTGTATCGCTTCTTCTCGCCCTTGGGGACCACGTCGCGAACACCATCGTTCTGGCGGACCCGTTTGGGCTTGGGCTTTTCGGGCCGACCCCGACCGCCTCGGCGGGGTGTTGGCTGCCGCGACGGGGGACGGCGTTCGGCCACCGCATCCTTACCGAACTCGGCGTCAAAGTCGCGGGTTTCGTGCGACCGCACGATGGCGTCGGGCAGATCGGCGATCTTCAGATCGTCGAACTCCACCTCCATACCGAGCGACTTCTGCAGGCCCTTGGCCTTGCCCCGCTTTTCGGGGATGATGAGCGAAATAACGACGCCGCTCGCGCCGGCCCGGCCGGTGCGCCCCGACCGGTGCACATAGTCCTTGTCCGACTCGGGCGGATCGAAGTGCATGACCATCGCCACGTTGTCGACATGGATACCGCGAGCGGCCACGTCGGTTGCGACCAACACATGAGCGTGGCCTTTGGTGAATGCTCGTAGGGCTCGTTCGCGCTGGGCTTGGCTGCGGTCGCCGTGAATCGCAACCGCCTCAACGCCGAGCTTTAACAGGTTCTTGGCGACGCGTTCGCAGCCTCGTCGGGTTCGACAGAACACGATCGACGATTCGTAGCGGCCCAAGATGCTGGCGGCGAGGTCGGTGCGGCCTTTGCTGTTGACCTCGTACCAAAAGTGTTCGACGTCACCCGATTCGCCCTCGGCCGACCGAACCTCGACCCGCAGCGGGTTGTTCTGGTACCGCCGCACCAGCGAGTCGACTTCGCGGTCGAGGGTGGCCGAAAAGAGCAAGGTGCGACGGTCTTCGGAGGTCTGGTCGAGGATCCGCTTCACGGTCACTAGGAAGCCCATATCGGCCATCCGGTCGGCCTCGTCGACCACCACGATGTCGACGCTGCTGAGATTGCACGCTCGCCGACCTATGAGGTCTTCGAGTCGCCCCGGACAGGCGACAAGAATATCGACGCCTTTGGCGAGTGCTTTGATGTCGCGTTCGATGTTGGTGCCGCCATAGACGGTGAGGATCGACCGCCCCTTGGCCTTGGCCAACGGAGCGAGTTCCGACTTGATCTGTTGGGCCAACTCACGGGTCGGCGACAAGATGAGCGCCCGCGGTTTGTACTTGGTGGATGGTTCGACCAACTCGACCGTCGGCACACCAAAGGCCAAGGTTTTACCCGACCCCGTCGGCGCCTTGCCGCAGATGTCGTCGCCGGCGAGAGCGGCCTCGATGGTTTCGACTTGGATCGGGAACGCCTCGGTGATGTCGCGTTCGGCCAGTGCGGCAACCACCGGTTCTGACACGCCGAGTTCGGCGAACGTCACTGCACTGGTTGCCATGGGCTCTACCCCGCTGCTTCTGCTTCTCGCGCTCGCTTCAGGTTCTTTTGTACACGGGCCCGAGCGGTTGCATCGAGTTCAACCTTGCGAAGCCGGATCTTGTCGGGGGTGACCTCGACGCACTCGTCGTCGCCGATGAACTCCAGCGACTGTTCGAGCGAGAACTTGGTCGCGGGGGTGATCTTCACCGTGTCGTCGGAGCCGGCGGCCCGAATGTTGGTGTGGGCCTTGTCCTTGCAGATGTTGACGTCCATGTCGCCGGCCTTCGGGGTTTCCCCAACGACCATGCCTTCGTAGACGTCGTCGCCAACCTCGACGAAGAACGCGCCACGGTCTTGCAACTTGACGATCGCGTTACTCGAGGCGTTGCCCGAACGGTCGGCGATCATCGAACCCTTGTGACGAGAGGTGATCTCGCCCTGCCAGGGGACCCAACCGTCGAACACGTGGTTCACCAGACCGGTGCCACGAGTTTCGGTAAGAAAGTCGGTGCGGAACCCGATCAGGCCGCGCGCCGGAATGGTGTAGTCCATCCGCACCCAGCCGTTGCTGTGGTTGGTGATCTCCAACATGTTTCCTCGGCGAGGGGCAAGCAGCTGGGTTACGCCACCGACGAACTCCTCGGGGATGTCGATCGTGAGGCGTTCGTTGGGCTCGTGCAGGGCGCCGTCGATTTCACGGGTAACAACCTGGGGCTTCCCAACGGTCAATTCGAAACCTTCACGACGCATCATCTCGACCAGCACAGCGAGCTGCAGCTCGCCTCGGCCCTGGACCTCCCAGGCATCGGGCCGGTCGAGGTCAAGAACGCGAAGCGAGACGTTACCGATGAGTTCTTTGTCGAGTCGGTCCTTCACCTGGCGGGCGGTGAGCTTCGTACCGCCGCTGCGGCCCGCCATCGGCGACGTGTTGATACCGATGGTCATCGACAGGCTTGGTTCGTCGACGGTAATGAGCGGCATCGGACGTGGGTCGTCGGGAGCGCACAGGGTTTCGCCGATCGTGACCTCGGGAAGACCCGCAACGGCGATGAGCTCGCCGGCCGAAGCCTCGGTGGCCTCAACCCGTTGGTGGCTTTCGGTTACATAGAGCTCGGTGATCTTGGCGTTTTGGCTCGTGCCGTCGGTCTTGCACCACGAAACGCTCTGCCCCTTCTTGATCGTGCCGTTGATCATCTTGCAGATCGCCAGACGGCCCACGTAGGCCGAGGCATCGAGGTTGGTGACCCAGGCCTGGACCGGGTGACCCTCTTCGTAGGTCGGGGCCGGCACCCGCTCGAGGATGGTGTCGAACAGCGGCTTGAGGTCGGTGCCGGGGGTATCGAGATCGAGGGTCGCCTGGCCGTCGCGGGCGACGGTGTACACGATCGGGAAGTCGATTTGGTGCTCGTCGGCATCGATATCGAGAAAGAGGTCTTCGACCTCGGCAACCACCTCGGCGATACGAGCGTCGGGACGGTCGATCTTGTTGATGACCAACACAACCGGCAGATCGGCATCGAGCGCCTTACGAAGCACAAAGCGGGTTTGGGGCAGTGGACCCTCACTGGCGTCGACGAGCAGCACCACACCATCGACCATCGTGAGCGCTCGTTCGACCTCGCCACCAAAGTCGGCGTGACCCGGTGTATCGACCACGTTCACCTTGGTGTCGCCCCAGGTGATGGCGGTGTTCTTGGCCAGGATGGTGATGCCCTTTTCCTTCTCGAGGTCCATCGAGTCCATGACCCGCTCTTCCATCTCCTGATGGCCCGAGAATGCACCAGCTTGCTGCAGCATTCCGTCGACGAGCGTGGTTTTTCCGTGGTCGACGTGGGCAATGATCGCGATGTTGCGGATGTCGTCTCGCGTCGAAAGGGTGGCGGGGGGCGCGGTTGTTGAAGAGGTCACCTACCAATGATGGTGGGTCGGGGGCCAAAACCCGCACCAGACGCCCGAAGTCACAGATTCGTATAGCACCGGTTCGACGTGCTCAGATAGCGAAATGAGCGCAGAATCACCGACCTCCGAACCAAACGACGCCGCAATTGAAGCCGACGCCAAAGCTCGCCTTCTCGACGGCCGAGCCTGGGACGACTTTTGCGACACCTTGAAGCTGGCCGGGCAGATCGTTATCCGCGAAACTCCCGATGGCGACGAACAAGACCGGGTCGAGGGCTTCCGGTACCTCACCCGCATGATGTTGATGGCCAACTTCCGGGCCATCGAACGCACCGTGCCCACCGCTCCGCAACCAATCTGGTTCATCCGCCCACCCCTGAAAGGCGGTATCGGCGTCCAGTCACCCAATCAGGACCACGTGGTGCAACCGGTCGATGGGCGATACAAGTTCAAGGTCACCGGTCAGCGCAACAACGTGCCCCATGTGCACATGTCGGCGTGGACTCCTCCAATCCCGGCCGATGTCGGCGCTCGAGCGACCGGCCTGGCCGCCGAGTCGATGCTCGAGGAGTTCAATCCGAACAATGCCATCACACCCTTCACTGCCAACCTCGACGACTTCTCCGATGACGACGGCAACGTCGAGTTCGTTATGGCGGTCGAGGAACAACCGGGCAACTGGTTTCCGCTCGCACCGGGAACTCGTGAGCTGATGATCCGGGCGGTGTACGACGACCGCGATACCCAGAAGGCCCCGAAGCTGATGATCGAGCGGATCGACGATGTCGTCGACCCGGAGACGCCGACTCCCGCCGACATGAGCGCTCGACTCGCCAATGCCGCCCAGCTCGTTTTGGGCCTACAGGCCGATTACGCCGACTGGACCCAAGAGCTCAAAGCCGGCGGCGAGAACACGCTCGAACACACGGTCGAGACGTACAAGCGCATCGGTGGGTCGCCCGACGACCGCCACTTTGAGTTCGGGTACTGGCGGGTGGCCGAGGACGAGGCACTCGTGATCGAGTTTGAGACGCCGGTGTGTCAGCACTGGAACTTCCAGCTGTGTAACCACTGGATGGAAAACCTCGCCGATTACGTGACTGGCAAGGGATACCTCTCCGCCGAGCAGGCCACCACTACCCCGCCGAATCGGGTTCGTATCGTGGTGTGCAACAGCGACCCGGGCGTACCGAACTGGGTCGACCCCGGACCGGCGAATCATGGCGTGATGGGCCTGCGGTTCATCCTTCCGGAGTCCGAACCTCAGATCACGAGCACCCTGGTAAAGAAGGCCGACCTGTCGTGAGCCTGGCCGACGACGCCTCGATCGCTCGACTGGATGCGACCGGACTCGCCGAACTCGTCCGCAATGGAGAGGTCAGCCCGACCGAGCTGATCGAGCGTTCGATCGAGTTGACCGAGCGGTTCGATCCCGACATCAACGCGGTGATCCATCCGGCCTTCGATAAGGGCCGAGCCACTGCGGCGGGCGACCTGCCCGACGGGCCGTTTCGCGGCGTACCTATGCTCATCAAAGATTTGTGGCCGGCGAGCGCCGGCGACCCGTTTCACCTCGGCGTCAAAGGACTGAAAGACGCTGGTTACCGGCACCCTGGGGACAGCCACATCGTTACCCGGTACCGAGACGCGGGCTTTGTGCTGTTTGGCCGCACGAATACCCCCGAGCTTGGCCTGGCGGCCACGACCGAACCTCTGGCATTCGGCCCCACACGAAACCCCTGGAATCTCGACCACGGTGCGGGCGGGTCGAGCGGCGGGTCGGCAGCGGCCGTGGCGGCCGGCATTCTCCCGGCGGCCAACGCAAGCGACGGCGGTGGGTCGATTCGAATTCCGGCTGCCATGACTGGCCTGGTTGGCCTCAAGCCATCTCGCGGTCGGGTGCCGATGGGCCCGCTCAACGAGGAATGGAGCGCCTCAACCCAGCACGTGGTGTGTCACACGATGCGTGACGCGGCCAACATCCTCGACGTCACCGCGATTCCGACCCTCGGCGACGGCGTGGTCGCTCCATCGGTGGGCCGGCCGTTTGCCGAGTTTCTCGACCTCGACATCGGTCAACTTCGGGTCGGGATCCTCACCCACAGCAACCGACTCGAGGTCCACCCAGAGTGTGTCGAGGCGACGACCACGACCGCCCGCCAGCTCGAAGCGCTTGGTCATATCGTCGAGCCGGCGTTCCCGGCTGCTCTGCACGACCCTGACCTCCCGAGTTCGTTTCCCGCTATTTGGGCGTCCAGCACCGCTCATACCTTGAACCGGATCGGCGAGTGGCTGGGCCGCGAGGTCACCGCCGACGACGTCGAGCCCGGCACCTGGATGATGGCCCAGGTGGCCAAGACGATCAGCGGGGTCGACCTCCAGGCGGCACAAAGCGGCCAAGCCCGCTTCCGGCGGGCGGTGACCGCGTGGTGGGAAGACTTCGACCTACTCCTGACCCCAACCACCGCCGAACCGCCTCCCAAGATCGGCCAACTGTGCAGTACTCCCGGTGATCCAATGGGCGCGTCGAAGGGGTCGATTCCCTACGCGGTGTTCACCGCCCCGTTCAACGTCAGCGGCCAACCAGCAATCTCGCTGCCGGTTCACCGGACGACGGACGGGCTTCCTGTTGGAGCGCAACTGGTCGGGGCGTACGGCCGCGAGGACCTTCTGCTTGCGGTCGGCGCCCAACTCGAGACCGCAATCGATTGGGCAAGCCAGCGGTCACCGATGCATCCGTAGCGTCGGTGGTTGTTGAGTGAAAGACTGCAGCCATGAGTGAAGACCTGGAAAAAGCCCGCAAGAAGCTCGACAAAGAGTTCGCCGACATCCAAGAGGCGCTCGGCGAGATTCACGTGGCGTTCGACGCCGTCCGCAATGCGGGACCCGAAGACAACATCCATGACCTTCTGGCCGAGCTGGAAAAGAAGGTGAAGAACGCCCGCGACGGTGGCGTAGTGGGATCAGGCGCAAACTCCCACCGCCGAGCGCTGGCCAAGTACAACGAGTTGATCGCCGAGGGGTAGCCCACCACCGCATTCACGAACGAGAAGGCGCTCACCGAAGCGAGCGCCTTCTCCATCGTGGGGGACTGTCCACGATGGCTAACAACGTTAGCCCACGCTCGAGCGGTAGGCGATGTGCCGGATGTCAATCCCCTGACCTGCGCAAACTAAGGTAATTTGATGCCACGAGCGGGAATTGATCGACACAAGGTTCTCGCGGCAGCGTTACAGCTAGCCGACGACGAAGGGCTCGACGCCCTCACCATGCGCAAGCTCGGGACCGTTCTAGGCGTCGAGGCGCCGTCGCTGTACAAGCACGTATCGGGCAAACCCGACATCCTCGATGGCCTCACCGAACTGGTGTACGGCGAGGTGGTCGTCCCCGGCGGCGACGAGCCGTGGCAGGAACGACTCGAGATGTACTCCCAATCGTTTCGGGCCGCACTCCTGGGCCACCCGAACGTGGCCCCAGTGTGCGCGATCCGCCCAGTCTTTAGCCCGTCGACCCTCAAGATCGTCGAACAGGCATTGCGCGAGTTCTCCGGCATTGGACTACCTGCCCACGAAGCACTGCATGCGCTGAACGCACTGATCGCCATGGTCGTGGGCCACGTGTTGACCGAGTTGGCCACCACGCCAGCCTTTGGTGGAACCGACCCGGAGAAGCTCGCCGAAATTCGCAGCGCACTCCCGGCCAACGAGTTTCCGTACGTGGCGAACACACTCGCCCAGGGGCCTATCGATCGCGACGCGGAGTTCGCGCTCGGCGTAAAGATCTACACCGCCGGGCTAGAGAAATACATCAGCGACGAATCGCCTCAGTTGTAGTCGACCCCGGTGAGCTCCACCGACTGTCGCCACAGCTCGGCTGCTCCCTGCTCGTCATAGGCCCACGGCGCGTATCCAACTCGCGGGTCGTACGATTCGGCGATCGCGGGGGCCACGCGGCAGTCAGCAAGGAACTTGCCTTTCGCCTCGTTGGGCAACTCCGGAGCAGTCGCCGCCCAGACCGAGGTTGCCGCACCTTGGGGGATCGTCTTCATCGGCATAGGACCGCCACCCTTTGACGAAGCCTTCTTCTGCATGGCCACCAGGTCGTCGCGGGTGAGATGCCGCGCGAGGTCGGTGGCGATAGCGCCCGGGTGCAGCGCAAACACCGACAGGTTGGGGCGACGACGCTGCAGCTCGGTGGCGAACCACACGTTCGCGGTCTTGGACTGCGAATAGGAAGCGAACTTGTCGTACTCCCGGGTCTCCCAGTTGAGGTCGGTCAGGTCGACCGTCTCGCGCAGATGGGCCGACGAACTAACCGACACCACACGCGCCGCCTCGGCGAGAACCGGCTCGATCTGGGCAGACAACGCAAAGTGTCCAAGGTGATTCGTGCCGGTCTGCATCTCGAACCCGTCGGCGGTACGCAGGTGTGGACACATCATCACCCCAGCGTTGTTGATCTGCACGTCGATCGGCGCGCCGTCGAGAATCTGCGCCGCCCCTTCGCGGACGCTGGCGAGCGAGGCGAGGTCGCACATCACCGAACGGACCGAACTCCCGGGCACCTCCGCAGCCAATGTTGCGACAGCCGCATCGAGCTTTTTCCGGTCGCGACCGGTAATCGTGATCGCCGCCCCGACCGAGGCGAGCGCCCGGGCGGTTTCGAGCCCAAGCCCACCGGTCCCGCCCGTCACCAGCATGTGTTGGCCATCGAGATGCACACCCTTGAGCACGTCGCTGGTTGTTGACTCTGGGCCGAAACCCACGTTCGATTTACTTGCCATCAGATCCCCCAAAGTTTGACCGGCTCAGCCACGGCGAACGTACCCCAAACATCGGCGAGGCGAGGAAACCAATCCTTGACTTCGACCCGGCTTGAAGTTCTACCCTGACATCATGGAATCAACCTCGACTCCCCCACCAGTAGTTTGCACCCTCACCCTAGGCAAGCGTGCCGAACGCGAACTCGAGTGGTCCGATGTCGCGGAGCTCGCCATCGACACCACCAAGATCCCGGGCGGTATCGAAGCGACCTTTCCGGCCAACCTGACCGACCAACTGCGCGACCTCGTCGACCGCGAAACCGCATGCTGTGGCACCTGGCTGACGAGCACCCTCACCACCGACGGCGATCTCATCCGGCTCTCGCTCACCACCGAGAACCCTGAGGGTCTGAAGCTCATCTCGGCCATGGCCGCAACCTCGTGAGCACCGAGCTGCTCTCCATTGGCCAAGTTGCGCAGACCACCGGCGTGACCACCTCCGCGCTGCGGTACTACGACGAGCGAGGTCTCATCAGCGTCGCCGAACGGGTGGGCGGGCAACGGCGCTTTACCTCCGACACGGTTGGCCGAGTCAATTTTGTGCAGCGATGCCAAGACGCCGGATTCTCGTTGGATGAGATCGCCGCCATCCTCGACGATTCATCGGGCAACTGGCGAGCGGTGGTGGAGAACAAGATCGCCGAGCTCACCAACCGTCGAGACCACCTCACCTCGGTTATCGACCTGCTCCACGAGGTACAGAACTGCGGATGCACTATCGTCGCCGACTGCCCGGTGCGTCTGGCGCCTCGTTAGGGTCGATCAGTTAATTGCGTACGGGCGGTTGTTCGCTGGCTGAGCACCGTGGCGTGGGTCGGGCACCGTGGTTGCTTGGTCGACATGGTCGGCGAAGTACCGCACGACACCCGCCTGCTCGAGCAACCCGTCGAGCGCCGGCGACCGGGCCTCAACGTAGCGGGCCAGCATCACTCCCCTGGCCGCGTCGAGGAACGGCGTCGAATCGATCGAGGCGGAGATGCCGTCGCCAAAGTCGACGGCCGCCGACCCGGTAACCGTCGCTTGCGCCACCCACGGCAGGTAGTGACGACCAGCTTCGGCGATCACGGCAAGTAAGGATTCGGGCACATCGCTAGGGTCGATCCAGTCGCCGAACGACTGCTTCTGAGGTTGCACCAGTCGGTGGGTATGGGCAACGGCGGCGGCACCGTGTTCATCGACCAAGGCTCGACAGTAGGGGTCGCCCACGAAGTGAGCCGCGTTGGCCCCGAATACGGCAAAGTCACCAACGCATGGTCGCCCACCGAGCAGGTACCCATCGCCGAGGTGCGCATCAAGCGCTTGGAACCAGGGCACGAGCGACTCGTTCATCCATGCGTCGATGTTCTCGGCCGTTACCCCAAGCCGCGGGAGGCTGTTGGTCATCGTTTCGACGACGTTGGCCCGGGTGAGGTCGCCGGGAAATCCGACGACCACCGAGAGTTCTTCGGCGATCTGCCAGCCGGCAGCTTGGGTGTTGTCGGGGTAACTCCACCGACTGCCGACTGCCGGCCGGTAGAACCACTCGTCGGAGAAGTCATCGATCAGGTACGACAGAAACCGCAGGGTCGGATCGGCGGGCTGCACGCTGCGGTCGGCGGACGACGTGAGGTCGAGGTGCTCGATGATGGTCGTCGAGTCCCACAAGAAAACCCCGTCCGGGTCGGTCACTACCGGAATCCCGCCGGTCCAGCCCGCGGCCTGGGCCTCGGGATGGTGGTGCGGCGGGCAGGGTTCCAACCGCCAGGGACGATCGGTGTAGTCGAGATACCCCACCACCTTGCGAGTGAAGTACGACCGGGTTAACCCATGCACGATGTACGGCGTCATCCCCGGAGCCTAATCACCAGACCTAACAGCCACGAAAAGTCCAAACGCACCTTCCGGGTCAAGCCCCCGATTCCCACGCAGAGCGCGATTCGAGCGTCCGCATGCCGGTTTTGCCCTAGAATCCTACTCTCTGCGTTCGGTGCCAAGCTCCAGTGCCGGTCGGTCTTCGGTCCTGGCGGACCTACGAGCCTTAGCGAGTTGCTTCGCAACTCGGGATTGGGCCGACGCGAGGGACGTTTTCGGTGGAGCGCAGCGGAACCGGAAACTCCGACAGGATCGAAGCCCGTCAGGGCTGAGACCGACGGTCTCTTTAGAGTTCTACGTCTCGGCGGCCTGATAGGGCTCGGCCGAGGGTTAGTTCGTCGGCGTATTCGAGGTCGCCGCCTACGGGTAGGCCGCTGGCGATTCGGGTGGTGCGGATTCCCATTGGTCGGATCCGGCTCACCAGGTGCATGGCGGTTGCCTCACCCTCGATATTGGGGTTCATGCACAAGATGACCTCGCGCACACCCTCAGCCTCGAGGCGAGCCATCAGCTCGCGGATCCGCAACTGATCGGGGCCAATGCCATCGATGGGGCTAATCGCCCCTTGCAAGACGTGATAGCGGCCCCCGAATTCGCCGGTGCGTTCGATCGCCACGATGTCGCGGGGCTCCTCGACTACACACAACACCTCGGTTGGACGCCGGGCGTCGGTGCAAATCTCGCACTCGGCGCCGATCTCGGCGATGTTGAAACACCGCGGACAAAAACCGATCCGGTCCTTTACCTCAACAACCGCGTGCACCAACCGGTGCGCTTCCTCGCGCGACACCAAAAGCAGGTGGAACGCGATGCGTTGGGCCGACTTTGGACCCACGCCCGGCAGCCGGCCGAGCGTATCGATCAGTTCTTGAACCGGTGCTGCGTACAAGAGGGGTTACTCGCCGCCGCCACCGAGGAGTCCGCCGAGATCCATCCCACCCAAGTCCATTCCACCGAGCATGTCGCCCTGGCCTTCGGCAATCTGCTCGGACGCATCGCGAAGGGCAGCGAGCACCAAGTCTTGGAGCATCTCGATGTCGCTCGGGTCGACCACGCTCGGGTCGATGGTGATCGACTGGTATTCGTAGTGGCCGTTGACTTCGACCTTCACCATGCCGCCGCCGGCTTGGCCGGTAACGACCTCGGCCGCGGCCTCTTGGGCGCCAGCCATCATCTCTTGGGCCTGCGACAACAGGGCACTCAGGTCGGGCATTTGTTGGTCACTCACAGCAAAATCCTTCTTGGCAAACAAACAGGGGCCCGCAACAGCGACGGGCCACGACCAGAGCTTAGTTACTCGTCGTCCTGTACGAGCTCCGCACCGGGGAATGCTTTGGTGAGCTTGTCGATCGCGCTGCCGTCGTTGGTGGGAGCGTCGGAGAGCTCGCTGACATCGACGACCTCGTCTTCGAGCTCGACCGGTTCGGGTTTGCGTTGCGGCTGGGGGCGGGGCTCGGGCGACGATCCGACATTTGAACCGTCGGGGACCCGGCCACCGCTGGCTCCCGAAACGAGTTCGATCGGCACCGGTCGACCAAAGTGGGCCGCCAGCGACTCTTCGACTTCGCCCTGGACTTCCTCGCAGCGCTTCCGGTGAGGTTCGTTGGGGAGGTTGACCACCACGGCTGGTCCGTCGCTCGACACGAACTCGGCGATGCCGAATCGGGAGCGGGCCCGACCAGACACGTTGCTCAGGATGCCTTCTTTCCACACTGCGGCGATCTCGTCCGGTGTGGGAAGCGGGCCGCCAGCAGCGGGAGCCGGTGACGCTTCGGCGACCGGCTCAGGTTCGGGCACTTGTTCGACCGGCGGTTCCTCGGCTGCCGGCGCGACCGCAGGTTCAGGCGTCGACTCGGCGGCCGGGGGCGCTTCGGCCTCGACGACCGGCTCGGGCGCTGGCTCGGCGGGAGGGGGACTGGGCGCATCGGCGGCGGGCGGCGGGGTTGGGGCGGATTCGCCCAACGGTGGCGGTGGGGTGGGTGGGCCATCCTCGACCGGAGCCTCGACCGCCTTGGGGGCCGAAGGTGCGGCACCACCGCGGCCAAGTTTGGCGGCCAACGTGGCCCGAGCTGCGGCGGCGGGGCCTTGGCCTCCAGCCGGCGCGGGTGCGGGCGGTGCGGGGGCGGGTGATTCTGGGGTTTGCGGGGCGATCGGTGCTGGTGCTGGAGCGGCATCGCCAACTGCAGGTGCCTCACGCGCTGGGGCCGGGGCGGGTGCCGCGGGGGCCGCTGCCGAAGCTACTCCGCTGGCGAGTGCCTGTTCGAGTTTGGCGATTCGACTCACCAGGCCTTCGACCGACGTGTCGGCGTCGGCCCGAGTCAGCTTCACCAAGGCAACTTCGAGATCGACACGCGGGTCGGGCGCCTGGCGCATTTCGACCAACGACGTACCGACCAACTCAAGCGCCCGGGTGAGCGTGGCGGGCGCCAACAACTCGGCGTAGTGCTCGGCCCGGGTGAGGTCGCTTTGGGAAAGGTGCGGCACCTCGCTGCCCATGGCAACAAGGAACACTTCGCGCAATGCATCGATGAGGTTCTCGCCGATTACCCGGGGGTCGAAGCCCCGATTGGTCGCGTCCGATACCGCGGTGAGGGCCTTCGCTGCGTCGCCGGTGGCCAACGCTTCGAGAAGATCGGTGGTGGAGTTGTCGGCGGCGCCGACGCCACCGGCCGCCACTACTTGATCGAGCGCCGACAGCGTGTCGCGAGCCGATCCTCCGCCGGCCCGAATGACGTATTCGATCATTGCGTCGTCGACATCGAGCCCGGCGTCGGCGGAGATTTCGGTGACGAGGTCGGTGATCTGCTCGGCCGACAACAGCGTGAGTTCGAGGTGCTGGGTGCGGCTGCGGATCGTGGGCACCACCTTGTGCGGCTCGGTGGTGGCGAGCACAAAGGTGACGTGAGCCGGCGGCTCTTCAAGGGTCTTAAGGAGCGCGTTCTCCGCACCGGAGGTGAGCATGTGGACCTCATCGAGGAGGTACACCTTGTTGCGGCCGGGGGTACCGAGCGCAACCTTGGCGAGCAGGTCGCGAATGTCGTCGACCTTGTTGTTCGAGGCCGCATCGAGTTCGTGAAGGTCGAACGAACTTCCCGACTCGATCGAGGTGCACGAGTCGCACTCGCCGCACGGTTCGCCGTCGGAAACGTTCTCGCAGTTGAGTACCTTGGCCAGCAGTCGCGCCGTGGTGGTTTTGCCGGTGCCTCGGGGGCCACTCAAGAGATAGGCGTGGCCAACCCGTTCTTCACGTACTGCGTTCTGGATGGTGCGAACGACGTGTTCTTGGCCCTTGACCTCGGAGAATCGACGAGGCCGGTAGCGACGGTAAAGCGACTGGTACTCCATTGGACGCGCGAGCCTAGTGCCCTTCTCTGACAGCCACCGACCGAGGGGCGCTACAGTGCGGCCATGCGCATCGGAATCAACGGATCAGGCCTGCTCGCAAACCCAAACCTCGGCGTTATGCATGCCGATATCGCGGCCGCCGAGGCCGACGGGCTGAAGTCGTATTGGCTCGCCCAAACCGGCGGCGTCGACGCCCTTACGGTGTTTGCTTCCCACGGCGACACGAACTCCGAACTCGAACTCGGCACCGCCGTGATCCCCACGTGGGTCACCCACCCGCAGGTGATGGCAGGCCAAGCGCTTACCACCCAGGCCGCCGTCGGCGGTCGCCTGGTGCTCGGGCTGGGCCTGGCCCACGAGCCGTCGGTTACCGAGCGATGGAAGATGAAATGGGAACGCCCGGTTCGCCAGATGATCGACTACCTCGACATCATCCAGCCGCTGATCGCCGACGGCAAGGTTGAGCACGACGGATACTTCTGGAGCTTTGCCGGCGAAATGCCAAAGTTCGATGGGCCAGCCCCCAAGGTCATGATCGCCGCGCTGGGCGAACAGATGCTGCGTCTTGCCGGCAAGCGAACCGACGGCACGATCCTGTGGTGTGTCGGCCCGAAGACGGTCGAGCAACACATCGCCCCGATCATCAACGAGGCGGCCGACAAGGCGGGCCGCGACAAGCCGTCGATCGTGTGCTCGATCCCGGTGTGGGTCACCGATAATCCTGAGCCAGCCCGCGAGTTTCTCGGGCAGATTCTCTCGGTCTACGCCGAGCTACCGAGTTATCGCCGGGTGCTCGATATCGAAGGCCTGCATGGCTTGGGCGATCTGTCGATCGTTGGTTCTGAAGATGAGGTAGCCGAGGGGATCGCGGCGGTGGCCGCCGCCGGAGCCACCGACTTCACCGCGGTACCGATGGGCGCCGACCCCGACGAGATCGCCCGTACCCGCGCCGCGATCCTGGCGGCGAACTAGTCCGCCCAGCGGGCGTCGAACTCCCACACGTCTTCAAAGCCCATGAGCGAGTGCATCTCGCCGATGCCGTTCGCGCCCGAGCTTGTGCCGGCGTCTCGCAGCTGCGCATAGGCCTGCTGTAGAGCATCGGTGGCGGCCAGCAAGCCGGTAACGGGGAACAGCGCGATCGTGAACCCGAGTTCGCCGAGTCGTTGGGCCGACAGGGTGGGTGAGAACCCGCCTTCGACCATGTTGGCCAGTACTGGCGCATCGATTTCGTTCGCCACCCGGGCGAACTCTTCTTCGTTTTCGGGCGACTCGACAAAAACGATGTCGGCGCCTGCCGCAGCGTAGGCTTGGCCTCGGGCGATGGCTTCGTCGAGCCCCAACGACGACCGCGAGTCGGTGCGGGCAATGACCAAGAAGTCGTCGTGCTGGCGGGCTTCGACCGCTACTTCGACCTTGGCCACCATGTCGGCCATCGGGATAACCCGCCGGCCTTTGGCGTGGCCGCACTTCTTGGGAAATTCCTGATCTTCGATCTGTAGTGCTGCGGCGCCGGCGGCCTCGTATCCCTTCACGGTGTGGGCCACGTTGAGGAGCCCACCGAAGCCGGTGTCGGCGTCGGCGATGAGGGGTGCGCTGGTGCCGGCGGCGATGGTTCGGACTCGGTCGACCATGTCGGCGTAGCTGGCGAGGCCGGCGTCGGGTAGGCCAAGGTGCGACGCCGAGATTCCGTACCCGGTCATATAGAGCGCGTCGAAGCCGGCCTGGTCGGCTACCCGAGCCGACACCATGTCGAATACACCGGGTGCGGTGGTGAGCTGGCCGGCTCGCACCCTCGATGCCAGGGCGGCCCGTTTGTCGGCGGCGTTCATTACTCCAGCATGACACCCCACCGCTGGCACCTCCGCACGGGCCTTAGGTTGAGCGGGCTTCGGTTCGTTCGAGGTACACCGAGTAGATGCCGGTGATGAAGATGATCGAGATGCCAACGATCGTCAACAGGTCGGGGATCTCGTCGAAGAGCACGATGCCGAGGATCACCGCGCCGATCAGGGTCGTGTACCGAAAGGGGGCCGACACGCTGAGGTCGCCCACCCGAACCGTTTGGATCGTGAAGTAGTACCCGAAGTAGAGCGACGAGAACGCGAGCGTGATCAGGCCGAGCTGACCGAGGGTGACAGAGCCCCATCCGGCGGCCAGTGCGAGCACTGCGGTCACCAAGGTCATGCCCACAGCGGTGACAAAGCCGATGGAGACAGCCGGAATTTCGGCCGGGACATCGCGGGTCGAGAGCTCTCGGATCACCAAGACTGCGGCCGCGGCAACGACCAGCAACGAGGCGGCGGAGAACCCGTCGGTCGCCGGCCTGATGACGATGACCACACCGACAAACCCGAGGGCCACGGTGAGGTAGCGCAACATGCTCACCCGTTCCTTCAGTACCACGGCGGCCGCCATGGTGACGGCGAACGGTACGAGCAACAGGATTGCTTGGGCGTTAGCAAACTCGATTCGAACCACCGCGGCGAAGAACAGCACGCCGGCCAGCATTTCGGCGGCCACCCGCTTGAGCACCGACGATTGCAGATGAGAGGTCTGGAATGATTCGCCCCGCAGCTGACCAACGGCGTACATCAGTACCGCGAGACCAGCGCTGCGCATGCAAAGGACTTGGTACACATCGAGGCCTTGATCGGACACTTTGCGGACCAGAGAGTCGTTCACCACATACCCGATCGAGCCGAGCACCATGTACAGCGACCCGCGGGCGTTTTGCGACATCACGGTTGTCTATCGCACCGAGCGGGCCACCTCGGGACCGAGGGATGGTCGGCGGGGAAATGTTTTGCGCGGTCGGCGGGTTTTGCTGGTCATGACTCAAGACTCTCTCCCCAACGGACTTATCGAGACCACCGGATCCGGCACTACCGCCGAGGCCGCCGACCGACTCGTCGCCGCCATCGAAGGAAACGAAAAGCTTCGGCTCATCGCTCGGGTCGATCATTCGGCGGGCGCCGAGAGTGTGGGCCTCGAACTCGCCCCGACCACCGAAGTCTTCTTCGGCAACCCCGCGCTCGGCACCCCGCTGATGCACATCGCCCCGACCGTCGCGATCGACCTGCCCCAGAAGATGCTCATCATCGAGACCGACGCTGGCGTTCGGGTGCTGCATAACGATCCGGCGTACTTGGCCGAGCGTCACGGTATCCCCGCCGACGCGCCTCAACTCGGAGTTGTTGCGGGCGCGCTGCAAAACCTGGCAAACGTCGCCGCTGGCATCTAAGGCCTGGTTGGCGCACCGGCCATACTCGCTACGAGGAGGGACCCCTCGTAGCGAGCACGGCCAAATGCACGGTCACCGCCACCAAATGTCAGGCCCGCCAACACAAATGGACGTGTGTTGGTGATAGGACGACCGGTTGAAAGTGGAACTCAGTGGAGAAGTAAACAGGCTCACTCGCGCTTCCGCCCGCGCTCATCGAAGGTCAGCCAATCGGTGCGTAACACCGTGCCCCGCCAGCGCAAAGGCTGACCGTCGATCAAGAAGTGAAGCCACCCGCACTCTGAAAATCCCGCTTTCTTGACTGTGACTTTGCCCAGTGTAAGTCTAAGCAAGTGTTCCTTGCAAGTCTGACTTATGAACGAACACCTGGACAATTCGCCAGGCCGGTTGATCAAAACCAACGGACAAACCGCGCGCTCCAAACGATGACGTCTGTCGGGGAAGTACTGTGCGGCGGCTTCCGCTACCGTCATTCGTGATGGCGGATCCTGGAACCACACCGCGAAAGCGTCGCTCGAGAACCGAACTCCGACGCCTCATGCTCGAAGCCGGCCTTGAGTTGATGGCCGCCCAACAGCGAAACGTCGATGCCGACGCGCTCAACTACAAATCGGTTTTCGACCACCTTCAGGCGACTCGCGATATCCGGGTCACGTATGCCTCGGTGCACGAACGCATCTGGTCGAGCCAACGGGCCTACCAACTCGACGTCCTGCGCAAAGCCGCCGAAGCACTTCCGGCCGCGACCTTCCTGAGCCGCGGCGCGGCGGCCGAAGTGGTGAGCAACGCCGACATCGAATCCGACGAAGGACGCCGGGCCGCGACCCGTGAGATGATCCGGGTGTCGTGCAACGGCGACATCTCTAACTCCGACATCACCCTCAGCGTGTACCGCTCGATCCGCATGGCGTTGGTTGGCCTCGACGAGTCCGACCCCGAGTACCCGCTGATCGAGCAAGCCATCGAAGAAACCCGGGTGGAGATCGGCGCCCGCTACGTCGAACTGTTCCACGGACTCGCTTCGGCATTGCGACTGCGACCCAAGCCATGGCTCGACACCGACCTCGACACCGTGATGTATCGACTCTTCGCTCAGGTCGTTGCGCTGGCCGACGGCTTCGCCATCGATGGCCCCGACGAGAACCGAATGGAACTACCCACCGGCCTCAACGGTGAGCTCCAAGATTGGCACCTCTACAGCTGGTCGGTCTGGAGCGCCGCCCAAGCAGTGTTCGAACTAGACGGCGAAATGCCCGACAACGAACGGCACTTGTAGTCCAAAACCAAGCGTCCTCACTTTCCATCGTTCGACGAGGCCGACGACTACTAGCTCGCCTTCTGAGTTCTAGGCCCCTGGGGCCTAGAACTCGGTAAGGGCTTCAATCCGCCAGCACTCACCGACTCGACGTTTCCGGCCCCCTGGGGCCGGAAACTCGGTTAGTGAGCGCAGCGAACGGCGCGGAGGAGGTGGGATTCGAACCCACGGTAGGTCTCCCTACACACGCTTTCCAAGCGTGCCGGATCGGCCGCTCTCGCACTCCTCCGTGTTTCCCCGACGAGTCGGGTTAACGAGTTGTCAGGGTATCCTGCTTTTGACCCGTTCTGGAATGTGGCGACCGGGTCCTGTGCAATTGAGTTCTGTGAACCGAGTCAGGGCCGGAAGGCAGCAGCTCTCAGCGGAAAACTCGATGTGCCGCAGATCGCCTGGTCGTCACTTTCGAGAACGGGTCTTTTTCGTTCTCGGCCGGCCTACTCCGACGGCTCGGGGTTGGTGACCGATTCGGGCCATTCGAGGGTGTTGGTCATCGTTACGGTCGCCCCGGCGCTCTTGCCGAACGAGATCGGAACCCGGGCGCTGTCGCGGCCGGTGGTGGTGTAGATCACACAGTCGTCGGTGCAGAACCGCTGTATCCCGATAAACGACCGAAACGATTGGGCAGCCACGAAGTCGAACGTGAAGGCTCCGGTGTCGTCGACCAGCACCGTCGCCAGCGGGAACTCCCCACACTCGCTAGCCCAGTCGCTGCCGCCATTTCCCGGTTCGCCGGGGAGTGTCGGCACGTCGGCTTTGCAGACCCCAAAAGACAGCCAAGATCCGGGGGCCCAGTGCTTGCCGCTAAGCGTGATGCGGTCGCCGTTCGTCAAGTCCGTTGTGGGCGTAGCCGCTAGTTCGGGGGCCGGAAACGGTTGGGCGTTGGCGTCGAACGACAGCGCGAGTCGCTGCTCCTTAGAGCTCTGAGCGAGGTCGACGGTTGCGTATCGAACCTGCAGCACACAGGTCGCCTTCGCGCAGTCGGTGTCGCCGACTTCTCGGCGCACTTGGCCTGCCAGCGTGGTGGTCGAAGTCCGCGAATCTGGACGAGACAGAGTGATCCGTTGACAATCGACCAGTTCGTCGTCGGCCGCTTCGACGCACTGCATCACGTCGTAGCTCGTCACAAAGCCATCGATCTCGATGGTGATCGGATTCCGGTCGACCAGCCCACTAGATGGGGCGACCGAGATCGTTGGCGCCTTGACTCGACGAGCCGACTTGTCGATCCGAACCCGAATCGATGCGGCGACTCGTTGATCCTTGCCGCGCAACACCACCCAACACGAGACCTTCGTGCAGTCGCGGCCGCGCACATCGCGGCTCACGGCGGCCGTCAATTCGATCGGACCATCGAGGGTCGATTCATCCGATGTCGCCATGAAGCGACAGCCGTTACCGTCAACCGGGTTTTCATAGACGCACTGCGAAACCGTCACGCCCCCGAAGTCGCCACCGACGGCGATCTGAATATCTTCGCCGTCGACGAGCTTGCGGGTCTTCGACAACGTGAACGATGTCTTGGGCGGTGCTGGCTCGGAACTGGCGAACTTCACGCGTGCCGAGTCGCTCCAGCGGCCTTCAAACTGGTTGAACACAAACACATTGCAGCCCCGACCCTTTGCGCAATCGACGCGTTTGCCATCGCGATAGACGTACCGCGGGAGCGAAACCTTGGCCATCGAGTCGGTGCCATCGGTGGTCCACGCTCCGCCGAGGACGGTGCAACCATCGGTGTAAAGGTAGGTGTTGGCCTGGGAGCTCGAGATGCCCAAGGCACATTGCTTCGCGTTGAAGCCACCGACAAAGTCGTTCACCCGCAACTCGACCTCTTGGCGGTTCGACAACCCAGTGTTGGGCTCGATGTTCAGCGCGGGCGGCGAGGGCGGCTCGAAGTTCGGGTCGAACGAGATCGCCTTGCGAAGCACCAGTTCAGCGCCGTTCGTGACCACGGCTTGCAGCTCACAGTTCTTGGCCTTTTCGCCGCAGTCGACGCGGGTGCCCGCCACGTCGATCACTCGGGCAACGCTGTACTCGATCGAGAACTTTGCCTTCGAGATCTCTTCAAAGGAACCGGTGATTCCACAGGTCGTGCCCCGCGGACATTGGTTGATCGCTATCGACGTACCCGGCGTCATGCCGGTAAACGACATCCGCACGATGTCGCCGTGGCTGAGGTTCTTTGCCTTGTTGAGCTTCAACTTTGGTTTGGCCGGGGCGCCTTCGTCGACCAGGGTCAACGCCCGAGCCGGACCAACCTGACCAACACCTGGCACCCACGTGACGATGTTGCACGCCCCGGGCTTCGCCGCGCAGTCGATCATCTCTTGGACTGGCTGACCGCTGTCCCAATTGGTCCGCGACAGCATCCGCAAAACACGACCGGTGATCTTTACCCCCTCGGCCGGCAACAACGAAACGGCGTCGCCGTTTTCAAACCCGTACCATCCGCCGACCGCTCGACAACCCGCGCCACGGCCGGTTCGGACCTCGCCCGGACATTGGAACACGGTCACATCGTCGACCGACCCCTGCACCTTCGCCCAGACTTTGGCGCCGTCGGTGAGTCGCTTGAGGTTCTTTGAATACTTCACCGACGGTTTCGGTATCGGCTCGTTGGTCCGGGCAAAGCGCAATCCAGTGCTGCTCACCAACCCGCCATTGGAAAAGACCGAAATCGAGCACGCATTCGCCGCCGCCGCGCAATCGAAAACTTCTCCGTCGAGGTTCAGCGCCCGCGTGAGCGTTACTACCTCCGCGCCGGACTCAAACAACCCTTGGGCGAGTCGGCGACATCCGGGAGCCCACTGCTCGGTCGGGGCGCCAGGGCATTGCAGAAAGTTGAAGTAATAGTTCCGCGAGCCGTTCTCGAGGTTGTCCAAGGTCACCGTCACTTCGGACCGGTCAACAAAGCCGCCCCGTGGCGAAAGGGTGACCTTTGGTGGTTTGGGCGGCTTCACCGACGGGTCGAAATGCAGCGGCGCTTCGACCGTTTCGTCGCCGTGGTTAACCCGAAGCGTGCAGGCTCCAGCGCGGGCGCCGCAGTCGACTCGCTGTCCGCCGACCGAGACCATCCGCTGCACGTTGACCATGCCAAAGAACTCGCCGTTCGGGCCAAGGTCGGAGTAGTAGTTGGCGCCGAAGTCACAGTCGTCGTGGGAGTTTGCCCGCACCGCCGCACACTGTTGGATCCACGCGTTGGGATTAAACACAAAGCCAGTACCGGTCACCGTGACCCGGTCGCCGTCGACCAAATTGCGGGCCGGTTTCACCTTGATCGACGGTGGGGTCGGAATCGGCGCACTCGGATCGAAGGTCACGTTTGCGGTGCCCGACCGGTTGCTGTCGTCGCCCCCGTTGGCGAGGCTCACGACGGCAAACATGCATCCGTCGGTCGCGCAGTCGAAGGGGCCGTCATCGGTCTGGATCTGGCGACGGGCCGAAAACTCGAGCCGAAATTCGCCTTGTTCGTTTGCGCCGCCCGCCACGACGATCCCGTTATCGCACCCGCGGTCGGCGGTGGCTGTACGACGACACTGAAACCCGATCACGCCGCTCCAGGCCGGCACCCCAGACCCGGTGACCACAACCCGATCGCCGGTAACCAGGTCGTCCGCAGGTGCCGCGGTGATCGAAATCGAATTGTCACCAAAGCCGCCCTGGGCGCCGGCGATCTCGTCTCCCGCCGAGGCCAAAAGCAGGGTGAAGCCACCGATCAACCCGATCGCAAAACCCAAAAGACGACGTCCATTTCGGGTACTCAACATGACTGCTCCCCAGATGTGGCTGCAGCGCGCCATCCGCCGGTCGGTGGCCGCTACTAGGTCAGACGTTAGCGGAGGAGCATTAGTTCATCTCATTTGAGAAGAAGCTCGGCACACGCTTCCTCTTTGACCCGCCAGGTCACCTCGAACTCGTGGTTGAGCCTTGCATCGGCGCCCACGTTGTACAGCGAAGCGCATGCCCCGGCCTTCGGGTCGGCGGTGCCGAACACGACCCGGCCAACCCGGGCTTGTGACGCCGCACCCGCGCACATGACGCACGGTTCGAGGGTCACGACGAGGGTGGCGCCAGTCAGTCGCCAGCTGCCTACCTTTGCTGCTGCGTCGCGCAAGGCAAGGATCTCGGCGTGAGCGGTGGGGTCGCCGGTGAGTTCGCGCTCGTTGTGACGGCTCGCCAAGAGTTCGCCATCGAGCATCACAACCGCGCCTACGGGAACGTCGTCATGTTCGAGGGCGGCGCGGGCCTCAGCCAGTGCCAGGACCATCAGCTCGTCATCAGTCATGCGGGCACCTTATTTGACGAACCCTGAAACGTCCGAGTAGCCAAGCGCTATGTCAGTACTTACTCGTGAAGAAGTTGTCGCCGAAGTCGAAGCCTGGATCGACGACACCTGGGACGAATCGCTCACCGTCGCCGAATGGTGGCAAGCGATGGCCGACGCCCGCTACAGCCACCCCATGTTGCCCGAAAACGCTGGCGGCCGAGGCTACGACCGAGCGCTAAGTCGAGCCGTTCACCAGACCATGGGCAAGAAGGGTGTGATCGGCCCGCCGATCGGCCTGGGCACTATGCTCGCCGCGCCAACCATCGCCGCGCACGGCACCCAGGAACAGATCGACAAGTTCATTCCATCGATCCTCAACGGACAACAAGGCTGGTGCCAGCTGTTCTCCGAACCAGGCGCTGGTTCGGACCTCGCCGGGTTGGCCGCCAAGGCTGAACGCGACGGCGACGAGTGGATCGTCAACGGCCAAAAGGTGTGGACCTCAAGCGGCCAGTTCGCCGACCTCGGTATGCTCATCGCCCGCACCGACCCCGACCAGCCCAAGCACACCGGCATCACCTACTTCGTGATCGACATGCACCAAGACGGTGTCGACGTGCGTCCGCTGGTCGAGATGACCGGCGCCGCGCTGTTCAACGAGGTGTTCCTCACCGACGCTCGGGTCCACGAAGACGACCGCATCGCCGAGCTCGGCAACGGCTGGCGAGTCGCGAACACCACGCTCATGGAGGAGCGGGCCACCCTCGGCGCCGGCGGCACCGGAGCCATCGGCGTTCAACCTGGCAAGCTCGGAAAGAACCTCGAAAAGAACGTGGGCGAGTTGGTCACCAAGTTTGGTGGCGGCAACCGCCAAGCCGCTCATGCATCGTCGAGTGTTTCGGAGAAGTACATCGGGTTGGCCCAAAAGCTGGGCAACATCGACCAGCCGGTCATCCGCCAGAAGCTGATGCACCTGCACATTCTCGAACAGATCAATAAGTTCAACATTGCCCGGGCCAAGACCCGGCAGAACCTCACCGGCGGCGAAGGCAACATCGCCAAGCTGCTCAACGCCGAGACCAACCGTCAGTACCGCGAGGTGGGGCTGGCGATTCTGGGCGCCGACGGCATGATCATGGGCCCCGACACTCCCGGCGGCGGCATGGTGCAGAACCTGGCGCTGTTCTCCCCCGCTCCTTCTATCTACGGCGGTACCGACCAGGTGCAGCGCAACATCATCGGCGAACGGGTGCTCGGCTTACCGAAAGAACCCGGCCCCGCCAAAGACACCCCATTTAGCGAACTCCCAAAGAACCAGTAGGTAACTTCCATGAGCGAAAAGCAACGCACGGTAGCCAACCTGATCGCCGCCCTCGACTCGTTTGAGGCGTTCACTTCTGATCTCACCGAGGACGAGTGGGCCACTCAGTCGTTGTGCCCTGACTGGACGATCCACGGTTTGGTCGCCCACATCGCGGCGATCGAACACATGATGGCGGGCTGGGCTCCAACGTCGCTCGACGAGCCGGTGCCGTTCGAAAAGGCCGGCGAATTCATGGCCGAGGTGGCCGACCTTTCGGGCGCCGATCTGCACGCTCGGGCGAGCGAGATCTTCGCCACCCGTCGCGCCGAACTCGCGGCGCTCACCGACGAGCAATTCGACACACCAGCGAACACCCCGGTCGGCCCGCAAACCTACGGCCGCTTTCTCGCTATTCGGATCTTTGATGTGTGGGTCCACGAGCAAGATGCACGGATGCCGCTCGGCAAACCCGGCAACGCCGGTGGCCCAGTGGCCGAACAAGCGCTGGAGGAGATTCATGGCTCCCTCGGCTACATCGTGGGCAAGAAGATCGGCCTCGAAGACGGTAAGGGAATCACCTTCAACCTCACTGGCCCGGTCGAGCAGTCGTTGCACGTAAAGGTCGACGGCCGCGCCGGGGTTGTGGAGTCACTCGACTCCCCCGATGTCACGGTCACCACCGATTCGCTCACCTTCTGCCTGCTGGCCTGCGGCCGGATCGACCCTCAGGGGCCGATCGACGAAGGCAAGATCTCCTGGTCGGGCGACGACGAAATCGGCGAACGCGCAGCCCGCAACCTCCGCTTCACGATGTAGCCAAAAGTAAGAACGCGGGGTCTGACCCCGCGTTCTTTCTTTTGCGGTTAGGCGACGAAGTTTCCTCGACTCCTCGCAAACAGGGTTGCGAAGTAGGCGATGCTCGTCGCCGCGGCGGCCACATAGGTCAGGGCCGCGGCGCGCAGAACCTTCTCTACGCCTTCGCGCTGTTCGGGGTCCGACAGACCTAACCGTTCGAGGTTGTCGAGCGCTCGCTTGCTGGCATTGAACTCGACCGGCAGGGTGGCGATCTGGAACAGCATCATCCCGGCGAGCAAGAACACGCCGATCCGTAGCAGGGTGCCGTTGCCAAAGAGCATTCCGACGATGGCGACCATGGGACCGAACCGAGCACCGAGGGCCGCCATCGGCACCAGGAACTTCCGCAGCTTCAACCGCAGGTCGTCGTTTGCGTCCTGTAGGGCATGGCCCGCCTCGTGCGCCGATACGGCCATCGCCGCAACGCTTGTCGTGCTGAAGTTGGTCTTGGAAAGCCGCAGGATGTCTTTGACCGGGTCGTAGTGGTCGGTGAGCTTGCCCCGCACCCGCTGGATCTCCACATGGGTCACGCCGTTGTCGCGCAGAATCGCATCGGCGGTCTGCGCGCCGGTCACGCCGTACTGGTTCTCTACCTGACTCCAGATCCGGTATGTGCGCTTCAGCTTCCACTTCACAAAGAACGATCCGCCAAAGGCAATCGCCGCAATCAGATAGATAAAGCCCGTGCTCATGGGGCCAACCCTAGGGTCAGAGTCTCGAAAGGTCGATGTTGGAGAGTCCGGCTCTCGGCAACGCAGACGGCGTTTTGACTGGGGACTCTCACCTCGTGTCCTGTAAAACTCGTGCTACATGTTTCTTCGTCAAACCCCCGACGAGACGGCGATCGACGAAGTCTTCGCCGCCTTCTTCTCTGCTGAGTGTTCGCCCGAGCGAGTGCGCTCGGCGGCCACGCTCGGCTTCGACTCCTCTGCCTGGACTCGACTGGTCGAGACCGGCGCTCCGGCGATGGCCTGCCCCGAGTCGGTGGGAGGTGGCGGTAGCGATCTTCGCACCCTCGGACTGGCCGTAACTCACTTGGGACGAACTATTGCGCCGGTGCCGCTGATCGAGCATGCGGTAACGACCCGACTTCTTGCCTCGGCGGGCGCATCGGCCGACCTGCTGCAACCACTCATCGACGGTTCGACCATCGCCACTCTGTGCCTGCATCCTGGCGACTCCGAACGACTGGTACCGGCGGGCGCGGTGGCCGCGATGGTTGTCGGTTCGGTCGATGGTCAGGTCACGGCGGCTACCGCCGACGCTCCGATGGAAGCACTCGCCAATGTTGCCGACCTGCCGTTGGCTCGCAGAGCTGCCGGAGGAGTCGTTGTCGGCCCAGACGACGGGCACTTCGCTCGGGCCCAGTCTGAATGGAAGGCCCTCATGGCGACCGCTCTTGCGGGTATGGCGACTGAAGCGCTGCGACTCGGTGTCGAGTACGCCAAAGAGCGCGAGCAGTTCGGGGTGAAGATCGGAACCTTTCAAGCGGTGCAGCACGGCTTGGCTACCTCATCGACCAATGTCGAAGGCGCCCAGTTGCTGGCCGCCCGGGCGCTGTGGGCGCTCGACACCGACCAACCCGACGCCCACTCCTTGGCGTCGATGGCCTTGGTGTTCTGCGCCGAAGCCGCTCAGCTCGCCAGCGCCAACAGTCTGCAATTTCACGGCGGGTACGGCTTCGCCGAGGAGTACGACATTCAGCTTTACTACCGGCGGGCGAAGGGTTGGCCACAGCAGATGTCGTCGTCGACCGTCGAGCTGGCGACCCTGGCCGATCTTGTTCTTCCGGGAGGCAAGTAGATGGACTTCTCGTTCTCGGCCGACGCCGAAGAGTTCCGGGTTGAGGTCAAAGCGTTCCTCGACGAACACCTGACCCCCGATGTTTTCCTCGGCACCCGCGACGGCACGATCCACAACGACGCCTTGCACAAGAAGATGGCCGACAAGGGTTGGATCGACGGCTCGATTCCGGCCGAACTTGGTGGCGGCGGCCGCGACCCGCTCGACATGTTGGTGTTGATCGAAGAGCTCCAGCTTGCCGGTGCACCGTGTGACGGTATGGCGGTGGCTGCGGTCGTGGCGGCAATCATCTTGGAACTCGGCAACGACCACCTCAAAGAAACGGTTGTGCCGCGCATCATCGACGGCGAATCGCTGTGCTCGTTTGGCTACACCGAACCCGACTTTGGTTCCGACGTTGCCTCGGCCACCACCGCCGCGGTGCGCGACGGCGACGACTGGGTCATCAACGGCCAGAAGATGTGGACCACCATGGCCCATGTTGCCGACTTCGTGCTGCTGCTCACCCGCACCAACCACGACGTGCCCAAACACAAGGGCCTTACCTTCTTTGTGGTTCCGCTCGACACGCCCGGCATCGAGATTCAGCCGGTGCACACCATGGGCACCGAGCGCTCGAACGCCACGTTCTACGACAACGTTCGCATCGACGATAAGTGGCGCATCGGCGAGGTCGATGGCGGTTGGGCGGTAATGAAGTCGGCGCTCAAGTTCGAACGTGGCATCGCCGGCGGACAGTTCCCGTCGGCCACCCTGATCGACGCCGCCGTGCGGGCGGCGCAAACCAATGTGCGGCCCGACGGCACAAAGGCCATCGACGATCCGGTGGTCCGTCAACAGATCGCCCGGGCAATGATCGACCTCGAGGTCGCCCGCTGCTTTGCGTATAACACCGCCTTCCTGGCCAGCGAAGGGGTGATGTTCGGGGTAGAAGGCTCGATGACCAAGCTGTTTGTGAGCGAGTCGTACAAGAAGCACAGCAACTGGTTCTTCGACATGCTCGGACCCGATGGCCTGCTGTCGCTCGACACGCCGGGCGCTCCCGAAGGCGGACACATCGAAGAGCACTTCCGCCACGCCCCGGTCACCACCATCTACGGCGGCACCAGCGAGATCTCTCGCAACCTGATCGCCACCTCGCACCTCGGCTTGCCCCGCAGTTAGCCGGTCAGTTTCCGGCAAATTGCGGCGCCGACTACGTTCGTCGGGTGATCAACTTCGCCTCCCTTTGGGAACAAATTGCCACCGAGTTTCCCGACGCCGACGCCGTGGGCGACGCCAACCACATCCGGACGTGGGGTGAGTTCGACGACCGAGCCGCTCGGCTGGCTGCTGCGTTGACGGACGGTGGCGTTGGCCACGACGACAAGGTTGCGCTGTACCTCTACAACGGCAACGAGTACCTCGAGGCGCAGTACGCCGCCTTCAAGAACCGGGCCGTGCCCGCCAACGTGAACTACCGGTACTTGGTGGCCGAGCTCGTGTACCTGCTGACCAACGCCGATGCGAAGGCCGTGTTCTTCGACTCGACGCTGGTCGAACGAATACTCGAAGCTGCGCCCCAGTGCCCCGACCTGGCGATGATGATTCAGGTCGGCGGCGAGGTGAGCGACGAAGCCGCAGCGGCAGGCGTGGTGGCGTATGAGTCGCTGATCGAATCGAACGAACCGGCGCCTCGAATCGAGCGCTCACCCGACGACCTGTGGTTCCTCTACACCGGCGGAACCACCGGTAACCCGAAGGCGGTCATGTGGCCCCACAGCGGGATGGCCGCCGCCATGCACACCTACTACCGGGCCCTCAAACGCCCACCGGTGGCCAGCTCGGTCGAGGAAGCCATGGTTGCCGTGCGCCAGGTGCACGAGCGCAACCGCACCCAACGCATGTTGGCCGCTGCGCCCCTTATGCACGGCACCTCGGGTATCAGCGCGCTGCACACGTTGTCGCTCGGCGGTTACGTCGACTGCCTCGGCGAACGGAACTTCGATGCCGACGAACTGTGGAGCCACGTGCAAGAGCGCAAGCTCACGTTCCTCACGATCGTGGGCGACGCGTTCTGCCGACCGATGCTCGAAGCACTGCGAGGCGCCAAAGAGGCCGGGAAACCGTACGAACTGTCGACGCTGTTTCAGGTGATGTCGTCGGGCGTTATTTGGAGCTCGGCGCTGAAGGAAGAGTTGTTGACCTACCGCGACTGCTCGCTGATCGACTCGTTGGGGTCGAGCGAGGGCGTGGGCTTTGCCAGCAACATCACCCGCAAGGCCGAGGTGGCCGAGCTCAAGACCGCCAAGTTCACCGCCGGCGACAACACGATCGTGATCAGCGACGACGGCCGCAAGATCGAGCCCGGCTCCGACGAAATCGGCAAGCTCGCCCTCACCGGGTCGATTCCGATCGGGTACTTCAAGGATCCGGTCAAGACCGACGAGACCTTCCCCGAGTTCTTCGGCAAGCGCTGGTCGATCCCCGGCGACTACGCCACCATCAACGCCGACGGCACCATCAACCTGTTGGGCCGTGGTTCGGTGTCGATCAACTCCGGTGGCGAGAAGATCTACCCCGAAGAGGTGGAGGAAGCGGTGAAGTCTCACGCCGCTGTGCAGGACTGCAACGCGGTCGGCGTACCCGACGAACGTTGGGGCCAAGCGGTGGTTGCGGTGGTCGAGATGGCGCCGGGGGCAGCCGCCGACGATGCCGAAATCATCGAGCACGTGAAGAACACCATCGCCCGGTACAAGGCACCCAAACACTTGGTGCGGGTCGACAACTTCGCCCGCAGCACCAACGGCAAAAGCGACTACAAGTGGGCGAAGAAGGCCGCCTACGAAGCCCTAGGTTTCGACGAGTAGTCCTCAAACTGAATCAGGTGTCAGACACCTGATTCAGTTTGGTTAACAGGTTCGCTTGGTTGGGTTGTCGACGGTTGGTCGGCCGTGGCTGGTGATGGTGGCCGGTAGCAGGCAGTACTTCTTCTTACCGTTGGGCCGGATCTCGACTCGGGCCACCCCGGTGTCGGCCGACGCAGCGCTGAGCTTGGGCCACACAAAGTTGCCGAGGCTGTAGAAGATTACGCCGTCGCCATACGCCTCGACCGGCTGAATGCGATGTGGGTGGTGACCAAAGACGATGTCGGCGCCGGCGTCGATCATCGCCCGGCCGCGGTCGGTTTGGGATTGGTTGTGTTGGGTCACGCCCTCGCGTCCCCAGTGGATCGAGACCACCACAAGGTCGGCGTTCTCCTTCGCCGTAGCAACCGCTTGCTGCATGGCGGCGATGTCGTAGCCGTTGGCCACCCCGGCCCGGTTGTCGTCGGCCAACCACCACAGGTGGCGGGCCTCAACGAACCCGGCAAACCCGAGCACGGCGACCCGCCAACCGTTGATAGCCAGGTACACGGGCTGGTTGGCGTCGGCCGCGTTGTTGCCGGCCCCTACCTCGGGCAGCCCGACGTCCCACATCTGTTCGATGCCGTCGAGCAATCCGGTAACGCCGTAGTCGAGCGCATGGTTGTTGGCTTGGCTAGCAACGTCGACCCCCGCATCGAGAAACGGTCCGAACGCATCGGGGTCGCACCGAAAGTTGAAGTTCTTCGGCACGGCCCGACCAAGGCGGCTCGCCGTACATTCGAGGTTGATGACCGTCAGGTCGTCTTCGGTGAACAGCCCGTCGAGTCCGCCGAACGCTTGGGTGTAGTCGGGTGCGCCGCCGTTGGTTTGGTACCACCAGGGGTCGGCCCGAACATCGCCGGTGCCTTGGACGACGAGGCGTCCCTTCTTCCACTGCTTCGCCCGTTTGAGGTTATGCACGAGCTTGCAGCCGATGATGGTGGGCGGGTTGTTGCCAACTCGGTCGACCGCCTCGGCGCACACCCGGGTGGTACCCCAGCCCGACAGTTTGGCCGCCCCGACAAAGCCGTGTTTGTCGCCCGCCGAGGGGTAGAGGCGACCCACATCTTCGCGAACCAGGTTGGCCTTAACGGTTCTCGCCCGCGGCTTGCCGTCGACGATCGCCCGCACCTGCAACGCCTTGTTTGTGTCGGGGTCGATCGCCCAACCCGAGAGGCGGGCGACCCCGTTGCGGCCGATAGTGACCTTGTCGAGGCTGCCGATCGGTGAGGCGGTCGCGCCCTGGGCGCCGATGGGCTCGGCCAGCAACCCTGCAATCAGCGCCAGCACCAAGCCAACGAGTCCGGCCCGTCGCAGCGACCGTGGCAAAAGTGTTCGTCGCGGCAGTGCGCGTTGTCCCAAGGTCCGCCCCATGTCGCCAAGCTAGCCTCGACCAGCCCAAACGTCGCCAAAACTTCCCGAACTCGGGTTTTTCGTTGGGTTAGCTGGGGCCGGTTAGGGCGCCTACTAGGGCATCGAATGCTTGGTCGGCGATGGTTCGCATTTCGTCGTCGGTGCGGTCCTGGATTGGATGCTCGACAAATACCCGGGCGACATCGAGGCCCAGGGCGTCGGCCTGCAGTTGGGCGGCCGAACGGAATGGGTCGCTGGCAACAAACACTGTTGGGATGCCGCGGCGTTCAAGATCATCTGAGTCGTGCACACTGCACGTCGTACAAGATCCTCAATCAGCTAATGCTTCGATCACCGCATCGCACGACGTGGCGATCTCGTGGCGCAGGTCGACCGGAGCTGGCTTGGCGAACGTGGGCTTCACGTACCGATTGACCGAAGCACCGAGCCCGGTCAGCCGACTTTCGAGCTGATCGAGAAACACATCGCCGCGAGGCTTGGAGATATCGAGCAGCCCAACGGTGAGCCCCGAGAGTGATTCGGGTCGCCGGGTTTGTTGACGCCCTTCGGGCACCTGCTCGCTCGTTGGGTCGAGGATGGTTGTCATGCCGTGATCTCCTTCGTTACTGGCAGGCTACCTTTTTCGCCCGCAACCCAGCCAGAAAGGATCGACGAGAACAGCCCGGCTGGGCCGCCGGCGTGCACAATCTGCAGGCCACCGGGGCGAAACTTCGGCAGGGTCACGCCAGCAAATCCGGCCGGCAGGCCTTCGTCGATTCCGTCGACCCCCTCGATGATCGTGTCCGACTCGACGGCCAGCAGCGGCTCAAGTTCGGCGAGGAAGCGCTCCTTGGTCCAACCGGCCTCGGCGAACCGGGCCATGTGCTCGGGCGAGATCACCAACATGGCATCCATGCCCATCACCATGCGGGGCGACAACGAATGCGACAGCATCTGCGCCATCGACCGCAGCAGCGACTCGGGGGTTCGAGACTTCTGGTCGACGATGGTGTGCGGGCCTTCGGAACAAAACGCCGTCACCGTGTCGACCCCGGCGTCGAAGCCTTGGTCTTGGCTGTAGGTGGTCCACGGCGAACCCTCTTCGTCTTCGGCGATCATCAAGCCGAGCTTGGTGGTGGAGCCCTGAGCCGAACGGTCGATACCGCCGGGGAAACCGCCACCGATGTTGCGGACGATCAGCTGCACCGCCCGAGGAATGGTCGAGTTGGGTCGGTGACCGTGACCCAACGCATTCATGCCCGAGTTCATGGCGAGCTTCTTGCGGATGGGGCCGTTGACCACAAATACCGGGCCGACCGCCATCGTGGTGGCCAGCACGCCGTGCATGTTGAACTCGTCGGTGCAGATCGCTTCGACCGCAGCGATCACCACCGGCAAGTACTCGGGTTTACAGCCAGCCATCACCGCATTGATCGCCACCTTTTCCACCGTGGCTTCGTGCAGGTTGGGCGGCACGATCGCCACCACATCGCTGGGGTCGCGGGTGGTGCCTTCGAGCATCGCCAGCACCCGAGCTTCGGTGGGCGCCACAACGGGCAGGCCGTCGGTCCAGCCGCGATCGAACATCGCCTCGGACTCATCTTCGAGCTCGGCGAGTTCGACCCGGCGGGCCGCCATAGTGGTGTCGCCAAAGGCCAGCTCGAGCTTGGGGGCGATGGTCGGGTCGACGCTGAGCGAACCACAGCCGGGGCGGAAATCGGGCAAGCCGTCGCCCAGGGTGTCGTTACCTACAAAGGCCCGCCACTGCTCGACACTCCACCCGACGATCCGGTCGGTCTCTTCGCCACCGGCCACCTTCATCAGTGTGGGTACGGTCTCGATGTCGTTGTGCCACGAAACCGCCAGCTCGGTGTCGTCGACAACCCAGTCGGCGTCGGCCGGGAAGGTGGGGTCGTCTTGGGTGTAGACCGTGATGGGTTGCGACTCGGCCAGCTCGGCGAGCAGTGGGGCCACCAACTCACAGGTCGCGCAGTCGCGCTTGACCACGGCAACCAAACCATCGGGCACTGCGCCTCGTGCGGCATCGGTCATTGTTTGCACTCCCCTAGTTGCTTCGGCGCTGTTTCGACACGCCGGTCGTTGGCGGTCAGTATTGCACCGGACAAACGGAGGCCGAAATGGACATCTACGAAGCGCTGTACACGACCCGGGCAATGCGACGGGTAAAGCCCGACCCGATCCCGATGGAAGCCCAGGCCAAGATCATGGATGCCGCCGTTCGCGCACCCAGCGGTGGCAACACCCAGAACTGGGCGTTCGTTCTGGTCGACGACCCGGCGGTCAAAGCACAGCTCGGCCCGCTCTACCGCGAGTGCATCGAGATGTTGTGGTCGACCTTCTACAAGGACCGGGTCGACGAGGTGGAGGCCAACCCCGACACGCCCGAAAACAAGCAGTGGGGCAGCATCATGAAGTCGGTCGACTGGGCGGCCCGCAACTTCGAGTCGTACCCACTCTTCCTGTTCGGTTTCGCCCAGGGCGACGGCAGCGGCGGATCGATCTTCCCGGCTATTTGGAGCGCCATGCTCGCCGCTCGGGCCGAAGGAATCGGATCGTCGCTCACCAGCGTGTTCGCCTTTAAGGGCGACGAGGTACCCAACATCTTGGGCGTACCCGCCGAAGAAGACTGGCGCATGGCCGCATGTGTCCCGATGGGGTACCCGCTCGGCAAGTGGGGCGTAGCCAAACGTCAACCCGCCCACGAGGTAACCCACCGTAACCAGTGGGGCGGCGCCGCCGGGTTCGATACTTCGGCTCCGCTTTGGGCAAACGACCGTTAGAAAAAGTTACAGAAAATGACCATTCGTGCCGACACCTGGGATCTACCAGGAGACCAGGCGTTTGCACAGGATAAAGGCGTTCGTAGACCGGATTTCAACCCGTCTGATCGGGTTGCTCTTGCTGCCTGTCCTTATTGCAAGTGTGCTCACTGGCATGTTCGCTCTCGAGCGTCACAACGCGGCCGAGAACCTCTCGCAGGTCCGTAGCGACGCCGAGTTGGTGGCTCAACTCTCTCAGCTGCGGGCCCAGGTAACCCTCGAACGCACGTTGGTGTCGGGGTTCTCCGCGATCGACGCCCTCGGCCTTGTGCCCGCCAACGACGGCAGCGCAGTCGAACTGCGACCGGACTCGATCGAGACCAACGGCTTCAACATGTTGGAACAGCTCGATGAAGGCCAGATGGTCGTCGACGAATTGATCGCCATGTTGCCTACCAACCCCAACGGCAGCGCGGCGGCCGAAAGTGCACTTACCCGGGTCGGCCAGATCGATGACGTTCGAGCGATGAGCAGCGGCCCCGACCCTCAATACGACGCCGCGGTGATTGCCTATGACCTCACGGTGGCCGACCTCGACCGCTGGAATAGCGAAGTATCGCGTCGCCTGCTTCGGGGCACCAACGACCATCCCGAAACCCGTGCTCTGCATGCGGTGCTGACCGACCTTGAGGTCTTGACCGAAGCCCACGACTCCGATCTGCGCCTCTTTGTTCCGTTGCTGGCGAACTTCGGCCGCGACTCCGAGCCAATCATCGACCAGCTCATCGGCAACGCGGCAATCGCCGACCGCACCGCCACCCTGATCGGCGAAGACTTGCCCCCAGGTCTCGAGGATCTGTGGCGCGACTACCTTCTCGACGCAAAGGCCGGAAACGCCGCGACCAACAAGATCATTCGCAACATCCGAGCTACCGACGGACAACCCCTCGCTCTCGATCAGCTGTTGCAAGCGGGTCGCGACGTGGAGGCGGTTTCGACCCGGCTAAAGACCGCTGCGCTGTTTCAGACCGCGGTTGGCGAAGCTTTGGTCGACCAAGCCGCGGCAGATGAGGCCGCCGCTCGGGAAGCATTGAACAAGGTGGCGATTCTCAGCCTTATGGCTCTGTTGGCCATCGTGCTGATCGCCACGATCGTCGCCCGACACCTGGCCACCTCGATGCGCCAGCTCGGCAACGCCGCCGAATCGCTACAGACCGGAAACTTCGACGCTGAAGAACTGCCGACATCGGGACCACGGGAGATCGTCGACACGGCCCGGGCCTTCTCGACCCTCACCGATACGTTGCGAGCCGTCGACGCCCACGCCACCGCAATCGCCACCGGCGAGTCGGTGTCGGCCGACTTGTTGCTCCCCGTTCCGGGCCACATCGGTGAATCACTTCGTAACTCGCTCCAGCGGGTGGAGAGCATGGCTGATCGGCTGCGTCACGAGGCCAACCACGACGAGCTCACCGGACTGTTTAATCGAGCTGGCGTGTGGGAAGAGGTCGAGACCCTCCTCGCCGAACCCGACACGCTCATCACCACGATGTTCATCGACCTCGACCGGTTCAAGCGGGTAAACGACACCTACGGCCACAAGGCTGGCGACCTACTGCTCACCGCGGCCGGCTACCGGTTGCAGAACGTGGCAGGCGAGCACCGGATGGTGGCCCGCCTCGGTGGCGACGAATTCTTGGTGGTGGCCAGCGACATCAAGGACGAAGATCAGGCGATCCGACTCGCCGGACGAATCGCCGACGAGCTTGACGAACCGTTCACCATCGAGGGTCGAGTCTTGCGAGTCTCGGCCAGCGTTGGCGTCGCCCAGGAATACGCCGACGACCAGACCGTCGCCGACATCCTCCAGGTAGCCGACCTTGCGGCCTACGAGGCCAAACGCCACCGGTCGAAATCGGTGGTGTTCTCCGACGACGTCCTCCTGCACCAAGCGGTCGAGTCACTGAAGCTCGAAGACGCCCTACGCGGTTCGTGGGACCGGGGCGAACTCAGCCTCCACCTACAACCGCTCGTGCGGCCCGAAAACAATGAGACCGCCTCGGCCGAAGCGCTCATGCGCTGGACCCGACCCGATGGCACCAGCGTGTCGCCCGCCCAGTTCATTCCCATCGCTGAAGAGTCGGGCATGATCGTGACGATCGACGAATGGATGATCGACGAGACATGCCGCCAGCTCGCCGAATGGCGAACCATTGGCCACCCCGCCGGCGATCTACGGATAGCGGTCAACATCTCTGGTCAGCACTTCACCGACGGCGACCTGGTCGCCACGATCCAGCAAGCATGCACTCTGCATGACATCGAGCCGAGCCAGCTGGTCATCGAGGTAACCGAAAGCTGCGCCATCGAAGACATCAGCCAAACAGTTGCCGTGCTCGATGAGCTCCATGCGCTCGGCATCCGCATTTCGCTCGACGACTTCGGAACCGGCTACTCGAGTCTGTCGTATCTTCAGCAGCTGCCTATCGACACGGTAAAGATCGACAAGAGCTTCATCGACGACCTTCCCACCGGCGGTGCAAACGCCAAGATCGTCGAACTGGTGGCCACACTGTCGACCGTTCTCGAACTGGCCGTAGTGGCCGAAGGGGTCGAGACCCTCGACCAGGCCGACTGCCTACAGGCGCTCGGGATTCACTACTTGCAGGGTTACTACTTTGCCCGACCCATGCCGGCCGCCCTGTTCGGCAAGTGGATCGAAGAATCGGTTCCGGCATTCTCCACCGAGCTGACGGCAACGAAATAGCGGCCGCGTAGGTAATTCGGCTCAAGTTCCTAGGCCATATGGCCGATACCTCTGGCACGCCAAGAACGGCGCATACCCGAGGAGCCGCAATGCCACACCGCACCCAAGCACCGCTAACCACCCGGGAAATCCGAGCGCACAAGCACGCCGAGAAATCTCGAGTTCGCAGCTCGTTGAGCGCGCTGCGGGGCGAAGTGTTTGTCGACGTCGACGACCTGCCCGAACCGGGCCGTGAGTGGAAAACCCCCCACAAGTCCTACGACCTCGAAAAGCGCACCAAGAACTTCGACAAGCACTGGCGGACCAAGGCGTGGAAGCGTCGAACATCTATGCGACTCGACCGAGCCCGTCAGCTGCGCTCCGCCTAGCGGCTGACACCTGCGGCACCGCCATCTGGCCCCTGGTTCAGATGGCGGTGTTTCAGGTTTTACGCAAGAAGACCTGTTCGACCCGGTGCTGTTCGGCCTTGGTGAGGATGAGGTCGGCTCGTTCTCTTGTCGGGGCAATGTTCTCGCGCAGGTTCACCGCGTTGATGTCGGCCCATATGCCCCGGGCCACCGCGATGGCTGTTTCTTCATCGAGCGCCGCGTAGTGCTGGAAGTAGGAGTCGGGGTTGGTGAACACCGACTCGCGCAACGTGAGGAACCGGTCGACATACCACTGCTCGATGTGGGCCTCTTCGGCGTCGACAAAGATCGAGAAGTCGAAGAAGTCCGACACCACCTGCTCGGCGCCGCGGCCGGCTTGGAGCACGTTGAGGCCTTCGACGATCAGCACGTCGGGCTGGCGGACCGCCACGGTTTCGTCGGGCACGATGTCGTAGGTGAGGTGCGAATAGACCGGCGCATGCACTTCGGCCACCCCCGACTTCACCCGGCGCAGAAACTCGACCAGTGCCGAGGTGTCGTAGGACTCGGGGAACCCTTTGCGACCCATCAGATCGTTGTCCTCGAGCACCTGGTTCGGGAAGAGAAAACCGTCGGTCGTTACCAGCGCAACGTCGGGATGATCGTCCCAGTTGGCCAGCAACGACTGCAGCACACGAGCGGCCGTGCTCTTGCCGACCGCCACACTTCCGGCGAGGCCGATCACATACGGGATCCGGTCGACCGGGCTGCCGAGAAACGTGTCGGTCGCTTCGCCGAGGTGCCGCTTGGCCACGATCTGCAGGTTCAGCAGGCGCGAAATCGGCAAGTACACATCGGCGACTTCTTCAAGGTCGAGCTCTTCGTTGATGCCTCGAAGTTCGGCGAGGTCCTCGTCGGTCAGCGTGAGCGGCGTGGTCTTACGCAGCTCGGACCATCGGCTTCTGTCGAATGACTCGTAGCGCGTCAGCACCGGACCAAGGTGACATGACCGCACCACTCAACACCAATTGGGTTGCCCGCTGTTGGGGCGGTGCTCCGACATCGCTACGATCGTTGACGGAAGGTTGCCAGAGCGGACGAATGGGGCGGCCTCGAAAGCCGTTGTGGCCTTAGGGTCACCGTGGGTTCAAATCCCACACCTTCCGCTCAGTACTGAGGTCGCCCATTCGGGCGGCCTCAGTCGCGTTTATGGACGTCTCCCGAAAGATCGAGCCGCATAAGCACGCGAGGTTTGGCTCGGCCGAAGCGAATTCGTGGTGAGTCTTGCGAGCGGCGTCCTCATCGGTGAAGCCATGCCCCAGACGAGAAGCGACTCGACGACGTCCCAAGGTACGTCTGGGCCCCGACCTCGAGATTCTCGTTGACACGGCGACAGATACTCGGTATACATAACCCTCTAGGAAAGATACTCCGTATACATACTCGGAATATGGCCAGCACGCACGGCCGGGAGCGCAACGAATGAGTCCAGTTCTTGAGATAGCAAACGCATCTAAACACTTCGGCGATGGCCGAACCAGAGTCGAGGCTCTGCGGGGGGTGTCGCTTCGCATTGAAGCCGGCGAGTTGGTGGCCATCATGGGCCAAAGCGGCTCGGGCAAGTCGACGCTGCTGACCATCGCCGGGGGCCTTGATGTGCCCAGCGAAGGTCAGGTGCTAATCGACGGCACCGACATCTCAACCCTCACCAAGAATCAGCGGGCGGCTCTGCGTCGCAGCGCCGTAGGCTTCGTGTTCCAGGACCTCAACCTTCTGGGCGGCCTCACCGCCCTCGAAAACGTGGCTATGCCGCTCGAACTCGATGGCGTGAAGACCAAGGCGGCACACGCCGAGGCGCAAGTGGCGATCGAACAGATGGGACTGAGTGACCGACTCGATCACTTTCCCGACGATCTGTCCGGCGGCGAGAGGCAGCGGGTTGCCATCGCCCGGGCCATGGTCGGCAATCGCAAACTCGTGCTGGCCGACGAACCGACGGGTGCACTCGACACCGCCAACGGCGAGCAGGTGATCCGTCTACTGCGGGGCGTCACCGCTGGGGGCGCCGGTGTGCTGATGGTGACCCACGATGCCCACCTCGCCGCCTGGGCCGATCGTGTGGTGTTTATCCGCGACGGTGTCATCGTGAGCGAGTCGAAACCCGAAACCCCTGATGCCCTGCTCGAAAACGCTGGTGTGTGATGAGCGCCCGACGAGCGATATGGCGATGGGGCTGGCGCCTCTTTCGTCAGGAACGACGCGACCAGTCGCTCATCTTTGCCTTGATCGCTACGGCGGTGGCCATCAGTCTGCTCGCCTCGCTTGCGTTGTTTCACGTATTCACGCCCGACGAGGCGTGGCGCATGGGTTCGACGGTCACGATTGAACCTGAGGCTGCGCAACGCGTGGCCGAGGCCGACCCCAACGTGGCCCGATTCCTCGAATCCCGG
>CALHTF010000014.1 GCA_938038815.1 uncultured Acidimicrobiales bacterium
AGCGAAGCGCAGAGCTGCGGCGGAGCCGCAGCGACCCGAGTTAGAGCAAATCCCAGGCTTTGTCTTTGTCGCTTATGGTGGTGATTTCGATCGGGAGTTCGATGCCCAGGGCAGGGTCGTCGACTCGCAGGCCTCGCTCTACACCGGGGGTGTAGGGGCTGTTGACCGTGTACAACGCTTCGGCGTTGTCGGTGAGAGCCATGTAGCCGTTGGCGAACTGGCCAGGCACATACAGCGCCTCGTGGTTGTCGACCGAGAGCTCGACCCCAAACCACTTTGTGTAGGTGGGCGAGTCGGGCCGCATATCGACGATCGTGTTGAAGGTTGCGCCGCGAACACAGCGGAAGAACTTCACCTCGGCGTGGGGCGGGTCTTGCCAGTGCAGGCCACGGAACGTGCCCTTGGTGAGGTTGTTCGACAGGTTCATCTGCTCGATGTGGGTTTCGAGACCGTGAGCCTCAAATTCTTCCCGGCAGAACGCCCGGCCAAAGAAGCCGCGGTCGTCGGTGATGGGTTCGAGCTCGACGACATAGGCGCCGGCCAGTGGTGTTTCGGTGAACTTCACGGGGTCAGCTCATTTCGAGCTGGGCACGCCACAGCTTGACGACCTCGACCGACTCTTCAAGTTCGACCTTGTCGAGCGAGATTGGATCGTCCTGGGCCATCTCGCCGGTGACCTTGGCGTACTGCACGAGTCCGACCGGCAACAGGCCAGCGGCGTTCTCGGCGGTATCGACATGGCCGTAAGCAGTGAAGCCGCCGATGTAGTCGAGTTCTTCGCCGGGGGAGAGGTCCTTCTTGGCCATGGCCACAACCTCAGCAACGTGTGGTGCGTCGACGGTAGCGAGCGGTTCGCGGTCGAGGATCACATCGGCAAGGGTGAGCGGAAGCTCGAGGTGTACGAGGTGGTACGGGCGAAAGAAGAAGTAATCGGGTCCGTCGCCCATCTTGTAAAAGCGCATCGGCGTTTCGATGAGCGAGTGGTTGTCGTGGCGGGCCACGATGCCAACGCCCGCGGCGAAGTCGCCTTCGTGGGTGAAGTCGACCACACCGGGGGAGTCCTGCTTTGAGGCGGTGATGGCGGCAGGAATATCGACCGCAGCCTTCTCGACCATGGTTTTGATGCCGTGCATTCCTCGCACGTCGGGGATCATGCCGGTGGCGTTGGCGACACAGGCCATCTCGACCTGCATCTTGGTGCCGTCGCCGAACGATGTGGTCATGATGGCGCTGGTCTTGTCGCGCTCGCTGTACGCCGCGCCCGAGTCGGGGCTTTGGTGCACGTTCAGGTGGCGCTTGCAGTTGAGGGCAACGGTGGGGGTGAAGCCCATACCGCCGATGTCTTGGCGAAGTCGCAGGATTACGCCGGGCTGATCGCCGTCGGCGATCGTGTACACCACGTTGTTGGCTCGAGCCCGCTCATGGAAGGTGTAGGCGAGAAGTCCGTCGATCTCGGCGTTAAACGACACGACATCTTGGCCGGCATCGAGGCTGGCGAGAATGGCTCGGGCGCCGTAGTCGAGGGCGCCGGTCGCCTCGACCGCAATATCGATCGGTAGTTCGGCGATCGGCTCGTACGAGGTGGTGAACGCTGGCTTGCCCGCATTGATGGCGTCGGCGAGTTCGCCAACGTCTTCACTCATCACGACGTCGTCGGCGCGAAAGCCGGCGAGCTCGTAGGCGGCGACGGCCCGATCGGCGGTGCGGTTGACGACCAGCGCCGGACGCATCGCTGGTGCACGCACCAGCTGGTTGACGATCGAGGTGCCGACGTAGCCGGCACCGATCACGGCGATCTTTGATTCGCCGACCTGTTCGGCCTGGCGCTGCATACGATTCCAAATACCCATATACAGAAACTAACGGCCTGGCGGCTGGTTTCTTTAGGACCGACGAAAGAACTCGTGTTTCGGCTCGATCGTGTCGATACAGAACCGGGTCGAACGCAGTGGCCAACATCGATAAAGAACGCTGCCGAATGACCGATAGAACCGTGTCTGGCCTGCAATGCTGGACGAACACCCCGATCACCCCTGGAGAACCATTCCGTGGACGTTTCGTCACCGATGACTGCTGAAGAGGTCGTACACAGCGACCTTGAGAACCTCGCAGCCGACCTAGCTGAAGACTTTCCTCGCCTCGCTGGTAAGCGACTGGTGATCACCGGCGGTGCCGGTTTCCTCGGCTACTACCTCGTTCAGGGTGTGCTGCACTGGAACAACCACCACAATCAGGGCGATCCGGTCGACCTTGTGGTGTACGACAACTTCGTGCGAGGCCTGCCCGACTGGTTGAAAGATCTCGAAAGCGACCCCGCCCTCACCTTGGTCAAACACGACATCGTGGAGCCTCCGCCGCCGGAGATGGGCGACGTTGACTTCTTGATTCACGCCGCCTCGATCGCTTCGCCGATCTTCTATCGCGAGTACCCGATCGAAACGATGGACGCCAACGTCATTGGTCTGCGTCACCTACTCGAGTACGCGAAGGCCCAGGCCGAAAAGGGCAAGCCGCTCGAGAGCTTCCTTTTCTACTCAACGTCGGAAATTTACGGCGACCCCGATCCCGACAACATCCCGACGCCCGAGACCTATCGGGGCAACGTTTCGTGTACCGGCCCACGCGCTTGTTACGACGAGTCGAAGCGCTACGGCGAAACCCTGTGCGTGAACTTCGCGAAGCAGCATGGCCTGCCGATCGTGACCGCTCGGCCGTTCAACAACTACGGCCCCGGTCTGAACATCAACGACGGTCGGGTTCTGCCCGACTTCGCCCGCAACATTTTCAACGGTGAAGACATCGTGTTGTTGAGCGACGGCTCGGCGACTCGAACCTTCTGCTACATCTCGGACTCCATCGCCGGGTACTACCGCATCTTGTTCCGGGGTCGCCCAGGCGAGGCCTACAACATCGGTACCGAGAACCCCGAGATCTCGATGTCGTACCTCGCCGACACCGTGGCCGAACTCGGAACGTCACAGCACGGCTGGACCGGCAAGGTAGTACGCGGGGTGAGCGATGACCCCGAGTACCTGACCGATAACCCGAACCGCCGGTGCCCGATCATCGCCAAGGCTCGTGAAGAACTTGGCTATGACCCCAAGGTCACCTTTGAAGAGGGCATCGCCCGTTCGCTTGCCTGGTACTCAGGCAACCGCTAGTTCGTATACAAGCTCGAAAGAGAAAGCACTTCCTCTCATGAAGATCTCCGTAGTCGGAACTGGATACGTCGGCCTCGTGTCGGGCGCGTGCTTGGCCGCCAAGGGCCACACCGTGACCTGTGTCGACATCAACCCGCAGCGGGTCGAAGACATCAACAACGGCATTCCACCGATCCACGAAGACGGCCTGCCCGAACTGATGGCCGAACATGTTGGCACCAGCCTCAAGGCCACCGGCGACCTGCGCGAAGCCGTCATGGATAGCTCGGCGAGCCTTATCGCTGTGGGTACGCCGTACAAGGGCGACGAGATCGATCTGCAGTACATCCGGGCGGTCGCGACCCAGATCGGCGAAGTACTCGCCGACAAGGACGGCTACCACGTGGTGATCGTCAAGAGCACCGTGGTGCCGGGAACCACCGAAGACGTGGTCCTGCCGCTGCTCGAAGAAGCCTCGGGCAAGAAGGCCGGTGTCGACTTCGGCGTGGGCATGAACCCGGAGTTCTTGCGCGAAGGCGTCGCGATTCCCGACTTTATGGACCCCGACCGCATCGTCATGGGCGGTATCGACGACGCAACCCTCGCGGTGATGGCCGAGATGTACGCGCCGTTTACCGATGTCGACAAGATGACCACCACCCCTCGCACCGCCGAGATGATCAAGTACACAGCGAACTCGCTGCTCGCCACGCTCATCTCCTTCGCCAACGAGATCGGAAACATCTCAAGCGCTGTTGGTGTCGATGTCATCGAGGTCATGAAGGGTGTGCACCTCGACCACCGGTTCAACCCGATCCTCGATGATGGTGGCCGTCTCAACCCGTCGTTCCTCAGCTACGTGATGGCCGGCCCCGGTTTTGGCGGTTCGTGCTTCCCGAAAGATGTCAAGGCGTTGGTTGCTCACGGCAAGGCTCGCGGCTCGTTCCCCCATGTGCTCGATGCCGTGATCGAAGTCAACGAACGCCAACCCTCTCGCATGGTCGACCTGCTGGCCGGTCATGTGGCCGATCTGGCCGGCACCAACGTCAGCGTGCTCGGCTGCGCGTTTAAGCCCGGCACCGATGATGTTCGCGAGTCGCCATCGATTCCGATCATCAAAGCGTTGGTCGACGCCGGAGCAAACGTCACCGTCCATGATCCGATTGCGCTCGACGGCATCCGCCCCGACTTTGGCGACACAATTTCCTACACGACCGATCTCGACGAAGCGTTGGCCGATACGGCCGCGGTCATGGTCGTGACGACCTGGCCCGAGTACAAGGCACTGCCGGAAAAGGTTGCCGCCATGGCCGCCCAACCCGTAGTGATCGACGGCCGCCGTATGTACGCCCCCGACCAGTTCGAGAACTACGAAGGCATCGGCCGCTAACTCCCAAAGCAAAACCCTGACTCAGAGTCAGGGTTTTGCTACATCGAGAGATTTGGTCGGAGTAGTAGGGCAGCCGTAGCTTCGAGGTATGCGTCGTTTTGCTTTGCTCATTGGTTTTGTTGTTTTTGCTGCGTTGTTGAGTCCGATCTCGTTGTCGGCTGAACCGGTAGGGGCACAATCGGCCGAGATCGAGGATCTCGCCGGGACCAAGGTCGGCGACATCAAAGGCCAGCCGTTCGACCTTCGAGTCGGCGTTGAACAGATCACCGTCGGCGGCGTGAAGCCTGGCGTATGGGTTCGCCTCCAGTCGCCGAAGCGGGTCGACGGCAAGAAGCGGATGCGGACCGTCACCAAACAGCGGGCCGACGAACAGGGCACGGCAATTTTCCGTTTGGTCGACGCAGGCAAGAACTACCGGGTTCGCGTCGGCAAAGCGAACTCGAAGAAGTTCCGGGTCAACCGGGCAGAAAAGAGCACGCCAAAGCAGAAGTTCTACGATCGCCAAACGCTCGTACCGGGCCTCAACTACATCGAGACCCGTGACGGCACGACCCTCAGCGCCTTTGTTGCGCTCCCCGGACCGGCCGAAGATGGCCCGTACCCGACGGTGCTCGAGTACTCGGGTTACGACCCGTCGAACCCGACCCAGGGCGGCCCCGCCCAGCCGTCGACCCAGCTGGCAAACTTCCTCGGGTACGCCGTGGTCGGTGTGAACGTGCGGGGCACCGGTTGCTCCGGCGGCGCCTACGACTTCTTCGAGACCATGCAGGTGCTCGACGGCTACGACGCCATCGAAGCGGTTGCCGCTCAGGACTGGGTGCTCAACAACAAGGTCGGCATGGTCGGGCTTTCGTACCCCGGCATCTCGCAGATGTTCGTGGCCCAGTCGCAACCGCCGAGCCTGAGTTCGATCGCTCCCGTGTCGGTGTACGGCGACACCGCTACCGGCGTGTCTCGCCCGGGCGGAATCCTCAACACCGGCTTCGCCGTGTCGTGGGCCGAAGGAGTGCTGCGCAATGCCGAAGCGTATGGCCCCGGGTGGGTGCGCGAAGTCATCGAAGACGGCGACACCGTATGCGACGAGAACCAAGCATTGCGAGGTCACAACGTCAATGCCGCCGAGCTGGCACGCGAGAACAAGTTCTACGACGATGTGATCGCCCCGCCGCTCGACATCCGCACCTTTGTCGACCAGATCAACGTGCCGGTGTTCTTGGCCTCGGCCTGGCAAGACGAACAGACCGGCCCATCGTTCGGCGACATCCTGAGCAAGTTCGAGAACTCACCGTCGGCCAAGTACACCGTGTACAACGGTCTGCACGCCGATGGCTTTGCTCCCCAGATCTTGGTCGAGTGGAACGCCTTTCTCGATATCTACGTCGCTGGTGAAGTGCCGTCGATCCCCGATGCTGTGCGGGCGTTTGCGCCCGGGCTCACGACCGGAATCTTCGGCGGGCCGATCGAACTGCCCGAAGACCGTTGGGGCGACGTTTCGACCGTCGAAGAAGCTCGGGAGAAGTGGGAATCCGAGCCGGCGATCCGCATGATCATGGAGAGCGGCGCCGGAGGCGACGACCTTTTGCCCATCGGCGCTTGGGAAGTTGGGGTCGACGAATGGCCGCTGACCACCACCGGCACTCGCTGGTGGCTCACCGACGATGGCGGCCTCACCGATCAGGAACCGTCAGAGGACGGCGGCGTGTACCGGTTTGCCCCCGACCCCGCAGTAGGCGAGACCGCCTACTGGACCGGCGGTGGCATCTGGTCCGATCCCGTCTATGAATGGGAACCGCACAAGACCGGCAAGGGCGTAACCGTGCAGTCGGCGCCGCTCGACGCCGACGTCGTGATGGCCGGCACGGCCAGCGTCGATCTGTGGATCAGCTCGACCGAACCCGATGCCGACCTTGAGGTCTTGCTCACCGAGGTCGACGCCGATGGCAACGAGACGCTCGTGCAGGTCGGTTGGTTGCGGGCCAGCTATCGCAAGCTCGCTGACACCTCAACCGAGCTTCGCCCGGAGATGACCGGTACCGAAGCCGACAACGCGCCACTTCCCAAGGGCGAATTTGTCGAGGCTCGCATCTTGATCCCCGCCTTCGCTCACGCCTTCCGCGAGGGGTCGTCGGTGCGGCTCACCATCAACACCCCAGGTGGCGACCAGCCGCAGTGGTTCTTCGAACTACTCGAAACCAAGGCCAACACCAAGCACTTCATCGGAACCGGGGCCGAGTACCCATCGTCGATCGCGCTGCCGGTCGTCGACGGAATCGACGTGCCCACCCCGGCCCCCAATTGTGGGGCGTTGCGTGGTCAGCCCTGCCGCCCGGCCGCCGACTTGCGAAACATCTTGCGAAAGTAGCGATTTCGGCCCGGTTCCGATCCCTTGATTGCGGGGCATTGCCGGTACCCTAAGCAGTTCTGCGCCACTGATTGTGGCCCCATCTGTGACCAAAAGAAGGACCGATTATGCCGTGGCCCGGAACCCGTGACGATGAAGTATTTGGACTTCTCGACGAAGAGGTCGAACGCCAGAACACCGGCCTACAGCTCATTGCTTCGGAGAACTTCACGTCTCCCGCAGTCATGGAGGCATCGGGTTCGGCGCTGACCAACAAGTACTCCGAGGGGTATCCCTCGAAGCGGTACTACGGCGGCAACCAGGTCATCGACCGGGTCGAAGACATCGCCCGCGACCGGGTGAAAGAACTGTTCGGTGCCGACGCGGCAAACGTGCAGCCGCACTCGGGGGCCAACGCCAACGCGGCGGTGTTCCTCGGACTCCTCGAACACGGCGACACCGTTATGGGTCTGAGCCTCGACCACGGTGGTCACCTCACCCACGGCTCGCCGGTGAACTTCAGCGGCCGGCTCTACAATTTCGTGTCCTACGGCGTGACCGCCAGCGACGAGCGCATCGACCTCGACCAAATGCGTGAGGTCGCACTCGAGCACAAGCCGAAGCTGATCATCGCTGGCGCAACCGCCTACCCGCGCATCATCGATCCCGAACCCATCCGGGCGATCGCCGATGAGGTAGGCGCCTACTTCATGTTCGATGCCGCACACATCGCTGGCCTGATCGCCGGTGGCGTGCATCCGAACCCGATGCCGTTCGCCGATGTGATGACTTTCACCACTCACAAGACCCTTCGCGGGCCCCGCGGTGGTTGCATCTTGTCGACCGCCGAGCTCGGCCCCGTGATGGATAAGGCAATCTTCCCCGGACTCCAGGGCGGGCCGCTCGAACACATCATTGCGGCCAAAGCCGTGGCGTTCCGCGAGGCCCAACAGCCTGAGTTTGCGGGCTATGCCCAGCAGGTGGTCACCAACGCTGCGGCCCTCGCCGAGGCGCTTGGCGGCCAGGGCTTCCGCCTCGTTTCGGGCGGTACCGACAACCACCTGTTGCTGCTCGATCTACGCACCTTCGATGAAGACCTCACCGGCAAGATCGCCCAAGAAGTCCTCGACACCGCAGGTATCACCCTCAACAAGAACACCATCCCCGACGACCCCCGCTCACCGTTTGTGACCAGCGGTGTGCGCATCGGAACCCCGGCGGTTACTACCCAGGGCATGAAAGAGGCTGAAATGGTCGAGATCGGCGAGCTGATCGCTCGAGCACTGCGAGGTCGCGACGACCAAGGCGTTCTTGAGCAGGTGCGCGCCGATGTAGCCACCCTGTGCGGTAAGTTCACTCCGTACAACTAACTCCTCTCGGGCGGGATTCGAGACAGTTTGTGACATTCCACGTAATGAACATCACCAACACCACCGCGTATGCGGCAACGACTAGGCCCGCGGTTTAACCGATGCCTTCGTTAGCTTCTTACGGCATCATCTTGGCCGTTGCGGCCATTGTGACCTTGGTGGCGACCCCGGTGGTCCAGTACTTCGCCGAGCGATGGGGCCATGTGGCCGAACCCGACGAGCGGATGGCCCACGCCACCCCAACCGCGTTGCTTGGCGGAGCGGCCATGGTGGCCGGGCTGCTGGTGTCGGTAGGTGTTGCGTCGCTAATGGGCGACTTTGAACTGGTCTTTGCATCGGGCACCGAAATGCTTGGCGTGACCTTTGCTGCGGTATGGATCTTTGGCGTCGGTGTACTCGATGATGTGCGCGATATCTCGGCGCCGGCCAAGGTCGCCGGCATGGTGGTGGCGGCCAGCATCTTGTCGCTGGCCGGTGTCAGTTTGTTGTTCTTTCGGGTTCCGTTCTTTGACTTGGTGACCCTGTCGGCCGATTGGTCGGCGCTGCTCACCGTGCTCTGGGTTATCGGTATGGCCAACGCCATCAACCTGATCGACGGCCTCGACGGTCTTGCTGCTGGGATCGTCGCGATCGCGAGCGGAACGTTCTTCCTCTACTCGCTGCGTTTGGGCGACGCCGATGTGATCTTGCCGGGTAACCCCGGAGCGTTGATCGCCATCATCACCGTCGGAATCGTCATCGGGTTCCTGCCCCACAACGTGTACCCGGCCAAGATCTTCATGGGCGATGGGGGAGCGTTGCTGCTGGGTCTGTTGATGGCGGCCTCCACCATGTCGGTGGGTGGGCGCACCTCGGTGCAGTTCTCGGGTCAGTCGTTCTTCTTCTTCGCCCCGATCTTTATCCCGTTGGTGATCTTGGCGGTGCCGATCGTCGACACCCTCTTTGCGATCATCCGTCGAGCGGTCAACGGCCAGGGACTCGCCACGGCCGACCTTGGCCACCTGCATCACCGACTCCTTCGCTTGGGTCACGGCCATCGCCGCAGCGTGGGCATCATGTGGCTCTGGACGGCCTTGCTGTCGGGCTTTGTGTTGTACCCGACCTATACCGGCGAAGGTGACGCCATCGTCCCGGTAGGTATCGCGGCACTTGGCCTTTTGTTGTTCACCGTCTTCCACCCGAGCGGCCGCACCCGAAAGGCCGTCCAGCGCGACGTCGAAGCTTCGGTGAGCAACCACCCAACCAGCAACGGCGCGTAGCTGTCGGGCGGTTCGCCGGTTGGTTGTTTGGTTGGTTGTATCTGGCGGCGCTTGGCCGGTACTCCGGGCACAGCGCCGTTTCGCCTCAACCTGGTTTGGGCTTCGCGCGTACTCCGCGACGCCTCCGTTTTTGGCTCCGACATCTCTAGTCCGGGGCATCGATTACTGCACTTCGTGCAGACCGTTCTGGGGCCACGGAGGCCCTTGCACGTTCTAGTCCGAGTGCTGACTTTGGGTGCGAGCGGATATTCCTTTTCGCTTGTTCCGAAGACGGCGCTTGGGTGGCCGCCCCATCTTTGCGATTTTGGGCTTGCGTTGTGGGCTTGGTTTTCTGGGTGACGTGGAACTCGCACTTTGCGTACTAGTGTGCTGTGCGTAGTAGTGTTTGTGTCGGAGTATCCGACCCGGCAGTTGGTGATAGGAGAGCGGTGCAGATGGCGAATGATGACTTGGATAACACCCAGCTTTTGCGGGGGGTGCTTGACCTGGCGGTGCTTTCGGCGCTGACGAAGTCCGATGGGTATGGGTACGAGATCGTGCGGCGACTCCGCGAGTCGGGGCTCGAAGACATCGGCGATGCGTCGGTGTACGGAACGCTTCGTCGGTTGTACAAGGCCGGGGCGCTCACGTCGTACGTACAGCCGTCCGAGGAGGGGCCGCACCGCAAGTACTATGGACTCACCGCCCTGGGCCGTGAGCAATACGAACGCTCGGCGAAATCGTGGATGCGATTCCGCGACACCATCGACAGCCTGGTCGGAGGCCGCTAATGCCTGAACTGCTTTTGTCCCAAGAAACCACCGACTACCTCGCCCGCCTCACGCCCTACCTGTCCCACCTCCGGTATGAGGAGCAGGCCGAACTGCTCGAGGAGTTAGCCATCCATCTCGAGTCGGTCTGCGATGTGGCCGAGGCATCGGGCGACTCGGTGGTGCTCGATCGGCTCGTCGGCTCGCCTGAGAGCTTTGTCGCCGAGTATTGCGAGACCGCAGGGATCCCGTTTGCCTCCGGCCCCGAACGCGTCGTCGCCGAAGTTGCCAACGAGCAACAGACCGGTCCGCTCACCGGTCTGTTGACCTGGCTGCTTGGCCGGCTCGACGCGATGAGCAGTCGGGTAGCTGGTCGGGAGAAGTGGCGAGCCTTTGTGGGGTTCGTTCCCGAACTCGCCCCGGCCTGGTGGGTCGCGCGGGCCGTGCTGCTCACGATGGTCTTAGGAGAGCTGTTCGGTGGCGATGGCGCGACCCGCATTGGATCGATCCCGGTTCCCCGGCTCTTCGGAAGCACGATGTTCGGTATGGTCTTTGCGACCTGGCTCGCAACCAAATCGGTTGCGTTCGGCCGCCGCAAGAACAAGCCGGTGTTGTCGAGTGTGGCCAGCGTTGGCGTAGGCGCGATCTGCTTCCTCGCTTTTGCGACCATTGCGTTCGCGGCGGCAGACAGCCACGGACCCGTTGAGGTTGTGTATGGCGGGGCGTACCCGCCGATCGCCGAGAGCGTCGTTGAGCAGGGTTTCGAGCACCTCGCTTCACACGACGAGTTGTATGTCGACCGGTGGGACACCGAACAGCCCAACGCCATGATCCAGGTCGGTTCGACACTTGGAACGTTCTTTTACTTCGACGGCGAGGTGTTCGCCGAGGATGGCGGCCAGGTCGAAGTGCCACGTCTGGGTAAACAGATGGGCTTCCCAGGGCGCCAGCATCACCTGGAACCGGCGTCGGCTGCGGTGCGGGGCCCCGACGGTGATTGGTACCGACTGCACGGTTGGTTCTATACCGAGTTCGGAGAACCAGTACCGCCCGAGGTCGTCACGAGCGCTAGCAACCAGATGGGTAGTTGAGTCCAGATGATCTTTGGTTAATTCCTAGGCCGTCCTGCTCATTAGTGCTGGCTTCTGGCCGATTCTCCTGTAGGGACCGAATCTGTGTTTCGTGCCCCATACTTTGGAGTTTCCTTGTTGTTCGGCGTGTTCGAAGCGAATCTAGGCGTGGTGCCTCGATGACTGATCCAAGAGTCATCGTGTTTAGCCAACGCGGTCTTCGGCCCAAAGTGTCGCGCTGTAGCGGCTTTGAGTTCGAAGATGTTGTGGCGTCGGTAACCAACGCCCAGGTGCTTTCGCCGATCCACAGCAAGTTCAGCACGCTCGGTGAACCGCTCGTCAATCGGTTCAACAAACGATTCTCGGTCGGCTCCAAGGTCGACGCTCCGTTCCGGTGCCCACCGATCTCGGGCAACCACGACGTGATGTTTGCGCTGTTCCAGCTGCCGTCGGACCTCGTGGCACTGTCGGGGATCCGAGACTCGAACCAGTTCGGGATGTCGGTGTGTTTCATCGAAGAGATGTGGGCCGCCGACCTCGACCGTTGGAAGGGCCACATCGAACGGCTCAACGAGTTCGATCATGTCTTTCTCGCTTCGGCCGGCACGGTTGAGGCGCTCCAGCAGCGGCTCACGACCCCAGTGTCGTTCCTGCCGTTTGGCATCGACTCGCTGCGCTTTGGGCCGAGCGATATCGATGCTCCTCGCCACATCGACGTCAACAACATTGGTCGCCGCTCCGAGATCACCCACCAAGCGATCCGCAAGTGGGCGGCCGACAACCAACGCTTCTACTACTTCGACACCTTCACCCCGGGTTACGTGTACGACTTCCGCCAGCATCGCCAGATGCTCGCCCAGCTCGACAAGAGCAGCTCGTTCATCATCACCAACCGGGGCGTGGGAGCAAACCCCGATCGAACCAATTGGCAAGAAGAGCTGAGCTTTAAGTACTTCGAGGCCGTTGCCTCGGGTGGCGTCATCGTTGGCCGGCCGCCCGAGATCCCCGAGTTCGGCAAACTCTTCGACTGGGAAGATGCCTACATCGATGTGCCGTTCGACTGCCCCGAAATTGGCGAGGTCCTGACCGACCTCGAGAACGACCATCCTCGGATCCGCCGGGCCCGCCTTCAGAGTGTGCGCGCCGGCTACGAACGCCACGACGTTCTGTACCGAGTGCAAGAGATCTTCGAATCGATCGGTGTGCCCCTCGGCGAGTCGGCGCAGGCCCGCCAAGCCGAGCTCCAAGCTCGAGCCAACAACCTGTAGCCCCGAACTGGCGCGCTAGCTGGTCGCTCGAGCGACCAAAGTGCGGACCGGTTCAAGGATTTGGGTGGCAGACTCTTGAGAGTGTCTGCGTCGCCTACGGAAGTTCCGTCTGAGAAGTTTCGTCCGGTGATCGGCGGGCGTCGCGGAACGCCCATCTACACCGGCTGGAAAGTGGTCGGCGCGAGCTCGGTCCTGTGGGCGCTGCAGTCGCTGGTGTGGGTGCAGGGTTACGGGAACTTGGCGGTTGAGCTGCGGGCCCGCTTTGGCTGGTCGAAAACGTTCTTCTCTGTCGTGTTTGCGGCTACGCGGGCCGAGGCGGCGGTGTTTGGGCCAACCCAAGGTCGGGTCATCGAACGCATCGGCATCAAGTCGATCATGCGACTCGGCTCGGTCATCGTTCTCGTGACGTTCCTCGCCCTGTCGCAGGTGAACTCCAAGGCCAGCTTCATGGTGGTGATGTTGTGCGCCGCGCTCGGCATGACCCTTACCGGCTTCCTCACCATCTCGACCGCAACGGTTAACTGGTTCGAACGCAAGCGGGCGGCGGCACTGTCGATCCAGACCATGGGCTTTGCGATCGGTGGGTTCGCGGCACCACTGCTGGTCGGTGGCTACAACCTGTTTGGTTGGCGCTGGACCACCGCGATCGCTGGCACCGTGGTGGCGGCGGTTTCGTGGTGGGCGTCGAGCATCAGCGGGAAGAGTCGACTCGACAGCGACGAACCAATAGATGGGCTCGACCCCGAAGAAGTCCAAGCGCAGCCGCCCCGGGCCGAAGGCGTAAACGATCGCCACTTCACCGCGGACGAAGCACTGCGAACCCGGGCGTTCTGGATGATCTCGTTCGGGCACGGTTCCGCATTGGTGGTCGTGTCGGCGTCGATGGCTCACCTCGCGCTGTATCTGACCGAAGACCGCGGGTTCTCCGCTGGTCGGGCTGCGTTGCTCGCTGGTCTCGTGCCGGTGTTTCAACTTGTCGGCACGCTGAGCGGGGGAGTGCTCGGCGACCGAATCAACAAGCGGCTGATCGCTGGGATCGCCATGTGCACCCATGGGTTGGCGCTGTTCCTACTCACCTGGGTCGACCACTGGACCGCCATCGGCGCGTTCGTTGTCTTGCACGGCTTGGCCTGGGGTGTGCGGGGCCCGCAGATGCAGGCGATCCGGGCCGACTACTTCGGAGCCACCGACTTCGCCCGCATCATGGGCTGGTCGGGAATCATCGTCACCACCGGCGCGATGATCGGTCCGCTCCTCGCCGGCGCGTTGGCCGACAGCACGGGCGACTACCGGGTGGGGTTCACGATCGTGTCGATCGTGGCCGCCTCGGGCGCCATCTTCTGGTATCTCGCTAGTCCGCCGCCTCCGCCCAAGCGGTGGTTCGACGAACCGGAGTTGGCGAGCTAGTTACAGGTTCTTGAGTCGCTGGGTGAGATAGCTCACCGGGTTGCCGACGCGGTCCTTGTTGGCAGCGAAGCTCTTGCCGAGGGCGATCGGGAACGTTCCGTAGCCCTTGATCCGGCCAGCGACGGTCGGCTGCACGGGCTCCAGGCGGTAGCCGGCTTCGATCATGCGGTTCTTGGCCACCGATTGGATGAGCGCGATCTCGGTATCGTCGAGGCGCTTCTTCCAGCGGGCTACCGCTTCGGTCGAAATACCGTGGGCGTTGTTGAACGACGAGAACGAGCTGTTGCTCATTGCCACGTTCATCATGTCTTTGCTGAACGACAGACCGAGCCAATCGCAGAGTTCGCGAACGTTCGGTTCGGGGTCGGCCACCAGATCTTCGTACTTCTGAATGAAGACTCGTTCGGGTCCGAACTCGGTCAGTGCGTTGAGCATCGAGCCGGCCTGGCCGCGCCAGAGGGTGGCGAGGGTGAGTGGGTGGTACGAACGGCGCGCCCGCAGCATCTCTTCTTCGAGGATGACAGCGTGGTCGGGGTCTTGCTCGAGGTCGAAGCCGCCCTGGTTCTGCCAGTCGCGGTACGACGCGGTGACGGCGCGCGGGTCGCGCATCATGCCGACGATGCGAGCGTCGGGGTAACGCTCGAGGATGTCGCCAATACGGAAGACGTGGCGGGGGGTCTTCTCGCCAAAGATCGTGACGCTGTCGTCCTTAGCCACCAGCTGCACGTAGGCCTCGAAGTAGGCGTCGGGGGTTCCGCCGCGTTCGTCGGCGAGTTCTTGGAGGTGATCGCGGCTCATCCAGCCGAGTTCGGCTTCGCCACCGTGGCCAAACGGGCGGTGGGTCTGAGCCAAGAAGTAGTCCTGCACGCGGCGGAGTTCCTCGCCGGCCAACCGCTGGGTAGCAGGTGCCTCAAAGGTGGTGCGCAGGTCGTCGAAGTAGTGGGTTTCGGGGGCGATCGAAACCGTTGCGTGGCCGGTGAGGAGCTCGCGCATCATGTCCGTGCCTGAGCGCGAGGGTCCTACGACGAATATCGGGTTTTCCATACCTCGGTTTTCGACCCGCTCGGCCCATTCCTTGAGCGATGTTGGTCACAAGCCCCAGGGTTGGCGTGCTAGCGAGCGCTTGGCGGGCTGAGCACGAAGTTGTGTTTTTGGGCCGTATCGACAAAACCGAGTCGTTGATACCAAAGCCGAGGCCAGTCGTTCAGCAGAGCTACGAGGTACAGCAGTTCTCGGCGATGTTCGTGGCTGCGCCGAATAGCCTCGTGGACGAGCGACCGGCCGTATCCGTTACCTCGAAAGTCGGGATGGCAGTTCAGGCTCTCGAACTGGGCGATGCGATCCTCAACGTCGAGGTGCAGATCGGCCCGCGCGGCGATCGCTGCTCCCTCGTACAACGCAAGCCGGGCAATCCCGGCGCCCTGGGAGTACCACCGTGCCCGGTCGGCCAACTGTTCATACACCTCATGTTGGCGGCCCGGAAGGTCGACTTTCCAGTCGCGAATCAACGCCGGGCGCAGTTCCTCAAAGGTGATGTCACGAACCTGGTCGACTGGCTGCTCGACGAGCCCGCCGCGGTAGATCATGATCGCCACGGGCTCGTGGGTGAATCCCTGGGCCCGAAACTCGGGTGCTAACTCAGCGCCTAGGCCCGACGGTACAACGGTGATGTATCGATGGTGAAGACCCGCGCCGCCGAGTAGTTCGTCGGCTGCGGCAGTGATCTCGGCGGCCGCCGTGGGAGCGGTCACCATGATGCGATTGTGCACGTACGAGTGGCCGAAGTGGCGGTGCAAGAGAGCGTAGCCCCATCCGAGTTCTACGACGCTGGTCGCTTGCGTGCGGGCGAAGCGTTCTTCAAAGGCCGTGATCCGCTCGAGGTCTGTCTCGTCCATGTCGTATGCCTAGTTGGCGCCCGCAGGGAGTGCTCGGAATTCGCTAGGAGATGGAGGTGTGTTGTGGCTCGGCGGCGGTTGGTGTCTCGGCTGTTGGCGCTGACCGCTTGGCCGAGATCGTGGCGATCTTGGCTCGGATCGTTGGTTCGGTCTTGGCGAGGGCGACCAGTGCCGCGGTGGTGGTGGCGAGGCCAACCACGACCAGCCGGATCAAGAAGTGGGGGTCGACGATATCGAGCAGCCACGTTGTCGAGAGTCCGACGATCACTACGGTCAGCGCGGCGAAGACCGATGGAGCGATGGCGCTGGCGATCTGGGAAACGCTGGCGCCGGTGATGTGGCGCACCACCGCCATGTACATCGGAAGCAGGAGCCCGACCGTAACCACCAGTCGCAGGGCAGCGATGCCGGCGATTTGGGTGCCGACGGCGCTATCGCCCAGCAGAACGCCGCCGAGGTAGAAGGCCAACAGGCTGATCGCCGCGGCGGCCCAGGCGAGCTTGGCGGCGTCGTGTGGGCGCCCCAGCGCTTCGAGCATCGGGGTAACGAATCCGAGCATGGCCCGCCCGGCCGCCCAGAGGCAGAGCAACTGGAGCGGTACGACGGCGTCGTTCCATTCGTTTCCGTCGCCCGATCCCATCAGGTCGATCAGGCTTTGGGCGTTGATCGCCAAGATCGCCAGCAAAGGGAAGGTAAGAACCGTGCTCGCTTTGATGAGGTCGATGACTCGGGCGTTAAACGCGTCGGGGTCGTGTTGATGGCGGGAGAGTTCGGGGATGCTGATCGCGCCCAGGGCATTGGTGGCGATGTTGAGCAGCATGGTCACAAAGCGGCTAGCGAATCGGTACAGGCCGACGGCGAGCGGGCCGAACATGGCGCCGATCAAGATGTCGGCGCCTCGTTCGTTGATGACGTTGCCGAGACTCATCACGGCTGAACCGGACGAGAACCGGGTGAGCTCTCGTGCCTTGTCGCCCACAAACCGCATGCTGGGGCGCCAGGCGTCGACTTTGAAGATGAGAAACGCAGCGCTGGCGACCTGGACGAGTTGTTGGCCGACCATGGCCCAGATGCCGTAGCCGGCGATCGCCATGATCACACCGACGATGCCGCCGAGGATCGTGCTGCCGTTCGTTGGGGTGGCCAGCCGTTTGAAGTCCATCGCCCGCTGCATCATGGCTTCGTTGATGAGGGTGAGCGACCGGATCGGCAAGGTGATCGCCAACACCCACAACACGTTGCGGAGTTCGGTTGATTTCTCGGCAAACTCGACCGGGTCGTCGATTTCGATCAGGCGCGAATACGGGCCGGCGAAAACGACAACCAACGAGGCGAGGAAGACCGCAAACGCGACCGAGATCCAAAAGGCGGTGTGCAACGTGTCGTCGCCGACCTCATCGCGTTGGATGATCGCCGGCTGAAGCGAATGGCGATGCAATAGCTCCATCATCAAGATGGCGAGGGTCGCCAGCGCGATGATTCCCCAGTTCTCCGGGCCAACGATCCGGGCGATGACCAGCGAGACGATGATCAGACTGAGTTGTCGTCCGCCGTCCATGATGTAGGACCACTTCAGCGAAGAACCGAAGTTGCCTTGCCCACGAAGGTTGGATCCTTGAGTGTCCGGGGCGATCGAGCCAGCGTTGGTGCCGCCGCCGTTCGAGGTCACGCTGCCTGGACTGGCTGACGAAGCTTCTTCGCCACAAAGGCTCGTTCCTCGTCGTCGATCTCGGCGTCGGGTTCAAGTTCGCCGCGGGCTTCGAGACGCCACAGCGTGCCGGCCACACCGATCAAGATGAACCACAGCATGCGGAACTGAACGTAATAGAACGAGTCAAAGGTGGCCGACGCAAAGGCCGCGATGGCCAGCGTGGCGAACAAGGTTTGGGTCAGGTGCAAGGTGGCGTAGGTGCGGACCTTCTTGCGAAGGATCCGACTCATCATGATCGGCACCACAAACATCAGGCCCAGCACGAAGAAGCCGACGTACCCCTTGGTGATCAGTTCGCCCAACCACTGGTTGTCGAGAATGAAGTATTCCTCGGGGATGAAGGTTCCCGAACCGCGTCCGAGGATCGGACGTTCGCCGATGTACTCGAACGACTCGTTGTAGTCGTTGCGGCGACCCGAGATCGATGGGTCCTGGCCGGCATAGAGAAACAGCGCTCGAATGGTAGCGAGCAGGCCGGGTGCGACCGCTTGCAGCACGACCACACCCGCCACTCCGGCGACCGCGGCGTAGAAGCGGTAGCGGGCGTTCCACACGATGGCGAGGATGACCAGACCAATAACAACCGAGGCCGCATTGGTTCGCGAAACCGAGAACGCACCGGGCAGGGCGATCATGCCGGCGACCGCCAGGTGCTTGCGTTTTTCAAACAGGTTCTCGGTCGTGATGACGAAGTGGATGGCGATCATCAAACAGATCGCCAGCACGGCGCCGTACTCGATCGGGTGCGTCGAGGTACCCGACACCCGGTTCAGGGTCGATCGGGCCTGGATGCCGAACAGTTCGTTGTTAAGTGCGAGGCCCGGGATCGACAGCTTGTCGGTGATGTCGAAGTTAAAGAGGAACTGCAGCGAACCCATCAGGCCGAGGTAGGCGCCGAAGTAGGTGATTCGCTTCAACAGGTCGTCGAGTCGCTCTCGGGTCGGGACTCCATCAGCCACCAGCAGTGCGATGGCACACGCACCGATCAAGAAGATCATGAACCGGTCCGACGACGATGCTTCGGCGGGGGTCAGGCCGCGGGCGTGGCCAGCGACGTAGCTCAAAGCAAACGAAACAAAGAACAGCGCCAGCAACCAACGGATTGGCTGATTGCCCCGAACCGTCAGGCTCGGCACAAGCTTGGTCATGCCCCACCAACCCATGATGACGATGCTCAACAACAGCTCGGGTCGGCCAACGCCACCGAGTGCAGGAATCGTCAGCTGATTCGGGATGAGGAAGGTCAGCGCCAACACCAAGGTCAGCACCGACGTTCCGTCGGGATGCCAGTCCAGGAATCGGGAGACGCCGGGAATCTTGGCGATCGGCAACGAGGAGTTCGGCGACCGGTGCGGAGCCTCTAGGACAGAGGCCATGGCCTAGTTCGTCTTTCCGGTGCTCGACCCGGCAGTAGCTTCTGCCTCGAGGTCTTCGAGCTCTTGAGCGAGTGTCTTGTTGCCCGAAGGAACCGGCACTGCAGGGTCGGCGTTTGCCGGATGTTCCGACGCAACCGAGGTAGCCGTGCGGCCACTCGACCGATCGGCCGGGTCCTCGTCGGAGGACTTGCCACGGCTCTCGAGGTAACCATCGATGGCCACGGTGAGCGCAAAGGCGGCGATCATGGTGACCAGGCCAAGAGCGATCAGCATCCGTGAACGGCTCGACAGATCTTCCTCAGCGTCTTGGTCTTGGTACACGATTTCGACGTCGTTCAGCAGACGCTGATCGGCGCCGAACTGGCGAGCCAAGATGTCGTCGCGGGCGAAGGCCACAACAAAGTCGAGGGTGTCGACCGACAGTTCGGGGTCCGAGGTCAGTACGTCGATGGTGACGTGGGGGACCTGACCGTCGGGGATCTGGATGATGAAGTCGGCGTCGAGATCTTGTTCCTCGGCGGCCAGGCGGGCCTGCTTGTCGAGGCGGGCGGCCGAGGTCTGCGCAACGGCTCGGGTACCCGGCGCAAGAGCATCGCCCGGGATTTCGGTTTGGTTCACGCCGTCGGCGATCACCAGGTTGACGCCCGGCGCTTTGTAGAACAGTGCACCACTGGCCCGGTATTCGGGGTCGACGCCACTCGAGACCATAAAGGCAATGGCGAGGCCTGCGGCGATAGCTGGCAGGGTGATGTACCAGCGGCGGATACCGATCTGAGCGGCTTGCCAAAGGTCCATGGGAATACTCCTGAAGAAACGAACGGTTGGGGGTGTTTCGGTGACACGTGAACGAACGGTCCTAATGAGTAACGGCGTAACCAGGGGGGTGACCTGAGTAGTTTTTCGCCGGTGGGTCAGAAAATTCGTTTCGTCCCGGTTTGTCACCGGGAGGCGACGAGAGTGAAACTGGTTTCAGACTTTGAGATTTTCTTCACAAAGTCTGCGGAGGTGAGAGCCAATGCAGATAGAACTACAAGTGAAGCTAAAGATTTCAGCCAAAAAGTCAGAGCAAAGACAGTGTCGACAAGGCCTCGCTCGCTAGGGTCTGTCGAAGCGGCCTCACCGGCTGCGTGTGCAGTATTCGTTCCAAACACAAGCGCAAGGATTTCACGATGGACGCAGGAGTGCGGCGTGACATCAACAACGGGATCGGACGGAGCCACGGCGGCTTCGAACTCGCGCTTACCCCATTGCTGTTTGGACTTGGCGGCTACTGGATCGATCAAAAGATTGGCACCATGCCGTTCTTCACGATCGGCCTCGTCTTGTTGGCCTTTGGTGCCGTAGTGGCCAAGACCATCTACGTCTACCGCTACCAATACGAACGAGAGAGCGCGCTGCGCGACGAAGCCCGTGCTCGATCGAATCAAGCAGCGAACCAAGCTGCCAACGCCAGCGGCCAGACCGGACTCACCTCGTGACCGCTGTCGATCCGCTTTCCCAGCCGCTCGTCGGCCCGCAGCCCGCCGTCGAGGTTGCTCGCGACCTCGCCCGTCGCGGCGGACTCGTCGCGCCGATCTTTATCGCCCTCGGCGCAATCTTTTGGGGAGCCGCCGGCGCGGCGTCGGTCGCCTACGCGCTAGCGATCGTGGTCGCCAACTTCTTGCTCGCGGCGCTCATGCTTGGTTACGCCGCTCGCATCTCCATTGCGCTGATGGGCGTAGCCGCCCTCGCCGGGTTCGCCATTCGCCTCGGTCTTATCTTTTTCGCCGTCATGGCGGTTCGTGATGCGAGCTGGGTTCGTCTCATCCCGCTCGGGCTCACGCTGATCACTGCCCACCTGGGTTTGTTGTTCTGGGAAATGCGCTATATCTCCGGAACTCTTGCCTATCCCGGCCTCAAACCGCGCGCGAAGCGCTCGTAGGTACTAGCGTGCCTACGTCTTCGCTCGCACCTTCGTTCCCGCAAGCAATTCATCTCTCGTAATCATCACAAGGAATTTCCACTTATGATCTTCGGACTCGAGTTCCCCTCGATCGAGAACATCGTCGAATGGCCAAACTTTCTGTTCAAGGACAGCGAGCTCTTTGGCTTTAACAAGATCGGATTTATCCACTTCCTCGGTCTTGTCCTTCCGGCAGCACTGTTCTTTATCGCCGGCCGCCAAAAGGGCCTCGTCCCCAAGGGTGTTCGTAACTTCGTCGAGTCGATTATCGACTTCATCGAAGAACAAATCATCTTGCCCACCATCGGCGCCGAGGGCATGCGTTACATGCCGATGCTGATGAGCTTCTTCCTCTACATCTTTATCGCCAACATCACCGAGGTCATCCCGTTCTTCCAGATGCCCGCAACCGCTCGAATGGCCGGACCGCTTGTCTTAGCGCTGGTTGCCTGGGTCGCCTTCATCGCCGTTGGTGTGAAGCACAACGGCATGGGTTACTTCAAATCGGTGCTGTTCCCGTCGGGCGTGCCGAAGCCGCTGTACCTGCTCGTCACCCCGATCGAGCTTTTGTCGACCTTCATCATTCGCCCGTTCAGCCACGCCGTTCGTTTGTTCGCCAACATGTTGGCCGGTCACATTCTCATCGTGACCTTTGCGGTTCTGTGCATTGGCCTCTGGGCCGCTAAGCCAACGGTCATCGTTGAGCTTCTTACCTTCCCCGGCCTTATTGCCTTCACCGCCTTCGAAGTTGGCGTGTCGCTTATTCAGGCCTTTGTGTTCACGATTCTTGCTGCGGTGTACATCGGCCTCGCCCTGCACCCCGAGCACTAAGCACCTTTCGTCCTTCCAACCGTTCTAACCACAAGATCTCGGCGCACAGCGTCGGAAACCCAAATACAGGAGAGCAACCAAAATGAGCATCGCGAGCACCACAGCTCAGGTACTTGCCCAGGTCGACATCGACGCTGATGGCCTCAAGGCAGCGGAAGGCGCAAGCAGCGCCGGCTTCGCATACGGCCTTGCAGCAATCGGCCCGGGTATCGGCATTGGCTACCTCGTAGGTCAGGCCGTTCAGGCCATGGCCCGCCAGCCAGAGTCCGCAGGAACGGTGCAAACCACCATGTTCCTCGGCATTGCCTTTACCGAGGCCCTGGCCCTCATTGGCTTCGTTGTCTTCATTCTGCTCAAGTTCGTCTAAATCGGTCTCGCCCTCTGGGGCGACCGCTAGATAACAGCAGAACTGATGAAGACGACCGAGGTTAAGGAGACACCGTGACGATTCAAGTCACACTCGACAACGAAGTTGTGTTTCGGTACGCCGAGGATGAACACAGCGAAGAAGACGGAGCGCACTCCGAGGAAGCAGACGAAGGCATCGTTAATCCGGTAATCCCGGAAATCAACGAGATCTTCTGGGCTGCCCTGTTCTTCTTTGCTCTGTGGGCACTCATGAAGTGGGTCCTTCTTCCTCCGCTGATGGCGGGACGCGAAGAGCGGGCAAACAAGATTCGAGCAGCCCGCGATGCGGCCGGCTCGGTCGATGCCGACCTTGGCGAAGCCACCAGCAACTACGACGCAAAGATTTCCGCTGCTCGTGAAGAGGCAAACTCGATCGTTGCGACAGCACGCGAAGAGGCCGACGCACACCGTCGCGAACTCCAAGCCGCTGCCGATGCCGAGATTGCCGACCTTCGGGCATCGGCCGATGGCGAACTCGCCCAGGCCCGTGCCAATGCGCTGAACCAAATGCGCGGCGATGTAGGCGACCTGGCTGTTGACGCAGCCGGCAAGGTCATCGGCGCCGATCTTGACCGTCAAGCACAACAATCAATTATCGATCGGGTACTCAACTCCTAGGGGCGACCCCGGAAGAGCACTCGACTACCCGAAGTAGTAGGAAGCAGAGAGGAACCACTATGTGGATTCTGGCAGCAGGAGAAGCTGGTCCAAACGGCAACTGGATACCGCACGATGTCAATGAGTTCTATTGGGCATCGTTGGCGTTCTTGGTTGTATTGGCCGTCGGTCTGTGGAAGGGCGTTGGCCCATTCAAAGCAGCAATGGCCGCCCGCTCGCAGCGCATCGAGGATGAACTTTCAGCCGCCGATAACGCCCAAGCCGAAGCCGATGCCCGCCGTGAGGCGCAGTTGGCCAAGCTAGGCGACGCCGACGCTGAAGCGCAGCAGATCGTCGCTGAGGCACGTACCCGTGCCGCATCGATGAAGACCGAGATGATCGCTAAGGCGGAGTCCGATGTTGCGGCGTCCAAGGCCAAAGCCATGGAAGACATCAATGCCGGCAAGGGCCAAGCGCTGTCCGATATTCGGTCCGAGGTTGCCACCAGTGCAGCCAACGCCGCTGAGGCAGTGGTCACCGACAACCTCGATGAAGCTCGCCTGTCGAGCCTGATCGAGAACTACATCACCGAGGTCGGATCATGAGTGACGCAATCGCAGGATACGCCGATGCCGTCTTGGCAATTGCCAAGGCCGAAGGCGACCCCAACGTCGAGGGCCAACTCGCAACCTTTGCTCAGGCCGTCGAGTCCAATGAAGAGCTCACCTCAACGCTCGCCGACACCAAGGTGCCGGTCGAAAAGCGCCAGCAGGTAATCGAAGATCTCCTCGCTGGTAAGGCCACCAAGGCAACCACTGCCGCGGTGTCGATGCTGGTGGCTGCTGGTCGCGCCAAGGACATTCCCGCAATCTCGCGAGCCGTGCTCTCAAGCGCATCGGGCGAACGAGGTCGCGAGTATGCCGAAGTCCGTTCGGCGATTCCTCTGAGCGACGACCAGACCCAACGGTTGGCCGCCGCCCTCAAGAAGCAGACCGGCAAAGATGTCGACATCAACGTCGTCATCGACAAGTCGGTCGTTGGCGGTTTGGTCACCCAAATCGGCGACACGGTTATCGACGGAAGCGTTCGTGGTCGTCTGACCAAGATGCGCGACGCCTTCCAGTAATCAAGCAGTACCTAGCACTACCCGTAAGTACGAAAATCCACATCTGCCACACGGCACAGAAACAGAGAGACTGATATGTCGGATCTCACGATCAACACGAACGACATCACCGCAGCGCTGAAGTCCAACCTTGACGGCTTCGCCCCCTCGCTTGAACAGGCCCAAGTTGGCCGAATCACCGAGGTAGGCGACGGTATCGCCCGCGTGTCGGGTCTTCCCGACGCCGCGGTGAACGAGATGCTCGAGTTCCAGAACGGTGCGACCGGCCTGGCCCTTAACCTCGATGAGGGCTCGATTGGTTGCGTGGTTCTTGGATCGCTCGAAGGCATCGAAGAAGGCCAGACCGTGCGAGCCACCGGCGACATCTTGTCGGTTCCGGTCGGCGACGGTGTTCTTGGTCGGGTACTCAGCCCGCTCGGTGAGCCGCTCGACGGTAAAGGCCCGCTGGTCAACACCGAGATCCGCCGTATGGAGGTCCAGGCACCCGGAATCATGGGTCGTCAGCCAGTGGCCGAGCCCATGCAGACCGGTATTAAGTCGATCGACTCGCTCATCCCTGTTGGTCGTGGCCAGCGAGAGCTGATCATCGGCGACCGCAAGACCGGCAAGACCACCATTGGTATCGACACGATCCTGAACCAAAAGGGTCTGGGCGTGAAGTGCATCTACGTCGCAATTGGTCAGAAGGCTTCCACCGTTGCTCAGACCGTGGCCTTGCTCGAAGAGACCGGCGCCCTCGAATACACCGTTGTGGTTCTCGCCGCAGCGTCGGAGCCAGCACCGTTTAAGTACATTGCCCCCTACGCCGGTTGCGCCATGGGTCAGCACTGGATGGAAAACGGCCAGCACGCACTTGTCGTGTATGACGACCTTTCCAAGCAGGCTGAGGCCTATCGCCAGATGTCACTTCTGCTGCGTCGCCCACCGGGCCGCGAGGCATATCCCGGCGACGTCTTCTACCTCCACAGCCGTCTGCTCGAGCGGGCCGCCAAGCTCTCCGACGAACTCGGCGCTGGTTCGCTTACCGCTCTGCCGATCATCGAGACCAAGGCCGGCGACGTTTCGGCCTACATCCCCACCAACGTGATTTCGATCACCGACGGCCAGATCTTCCTCCAGGACGATTTGTTCAAGTCCGGTGTGCGACCAGCGGTCGACGTGGGTATCTCGGTGTCTCGTGTGGGCTCGGCAGCGCAGATCAAGGCCATGAAAACTGCGGTGGGTACGCTCAAGTCCGACCTCCAGCAGTTCCGTGAGCTCGAAGCGTTCGCGGCGTTTGGTTCTGACCTCGATGCGGTGTCTCAAGCCCAGCTCGACCGGGGTTACCGCCTCACCGAGCTGCTCAAGCAGGGTATTTCCTCGCCGATGCCGGTTCAGGAGCAGGTAGTGTCGCTCTACGCGGGCACCAACGGCTACCTCGACAAGCTGCCGGTCGAAGATGTCGCCCGGTTCGAAACTGGCTTGCTCGACCACATGAAGTCGAGCCACGGCGCCATGCTCGACGACATCGTCGCTTCCGGCAAGCTTGCCGACGAAGATGCCTTCGACGCCGCAATCAAGTCCTACGCCGATGGCTTTGAGCCCTCTGACGGCGGCAAGGACGAGCCCGAAGCAGGCGACGCTGGCGATGCGACGTCAAGCATCGTCGACAGCGACGTGACCTTGCCCGAGGAAGACATCTCCGCAGTGGACGAGGCATAACCGATGGCCGGCGCAAAGGAACGGGTACTTCGACGCCGCATTGCGAGCGTGAACTCCACCAAGAAGATCACCCGCGCCATGGAACTCATCGCTGCCACCCGTGTGCAGAAGGCGATGAAGAAGGCCAACGACGCCAAGCCCTACGCCAGCCAGATCACCTCGGTCATCGAGAATCTGTCGGCCGGGGGAGCGGGCGCGAGCCATCCACTGCTTCGTTCTGCCGACGAGGTCAAGAAGGTCGGCATCATTGCGATCGCTGGCGACCGCGGACTCGCAGGTCCCTACAACGCTGGTGTCATTCGGGCCGCCGAGCGTCAGGTCAACGCTGCTCGGGGCGAAGGCGCCGACTACTCGCTGATTCTTGCGGGGAAAAAGACCAACGACTACTTCACCTTCCAGGGCTACCCAATCGACAAGACCTACACCGGCATCAGCGACTCGCCAACCTATGAGAACGCTCGTGAGTTGGCCGGCGACGTCATGGAGATGTTCACCAGCGGCGAGATCGACCGAGCCGAGCTGATCTACACCGAGTTTCTTTCCATGGGAACCCAAAAGGTCACCGTTCGTCGTCTGTTGCCGCTCGAAAGCGCAGCGACCGTTGCCGAAGCTGGCGGAGGCGACTCCTCGGCGCTGGCCGAATTTGAGTTTGAGCCCTCCGCTGGTGGCGTTCTTGAATCGTTGCTGCCTCGTTACGTCGAAGCCCGAATCTTTGGTGCCATGCTCGAAGCAGCCGCTTCGGAGCACGCCAACCGTCAGCGGGCTATGAAAGCGGCCACCGACAACGCGGAAGAGCTCAAGATCAAGCTCAGCCGTGAGATGAACCGGGTCCGCCAGGAAGCCATCACCACCGAAATTATGGAGATCGTCAGCGGTGCCGAAGCACTCGGCGCCGACGATGCTCCGATCGACATCCAGCTAGACCTCGTGCAATAAGCACGTCACCCGTACCACCCGAACGCCGAACACGCCTGTTACCAGGAGACACCAACCAATGACTATGACCGAACCAGAACTCAAGAGCGGCCGCATCGTCGGAATCGCCGGCCCCGTGGTCGACGTGGAATTCCCGCCGAACGCCTTGCCCGAGATCAACACCCAGCTTGAGTTCAACGTCGAATTCGACGGCGAAACCATCGTCATCCCTGCCGAGGTTGCTCAGCAGATTGGCGGGGGTCGCGTTCGTGCTATCGCCCTGAAGTCGACCGATGGTCTGACCCGTGGCACCGAGGTGCGCAACACCGGCCACGGTATGGAAATGCCGGTCGGCGACGCCACCCTCGGTCACGTCTGGAACGTTATGGGCGAATGCCTCGACGTGCCGACCCACACCGTGAGCGACAAGTGGGGCATCCACCGCCCCGCACCCGACTTCGACGCTCTTGAGCCGTCGACCAAGATGTTCGAAACCGGCATCAAGGTCATCGACCTTCTCACCCCGTACAAAGAAGGCGGAAAGATCGGCCTGTTCGGTGGTGCCGGCGTGGGCAAGACCGTTCTTATTCAGGAAATGATCACCCGTGTGGCCTCGAACCACGGTGGTGTGTCGGTATTTGCTGGTGTGGGCGAGCGTACCCGTGAAGGTACCGACCTCTTTATCGAAATGGGCGAAGCCAAGATGGGTGCCGGCGAAGACGCCGCAACCGTGCTTTCCAAGGCCGCCTTGGTGTTCGGCCAGATGGATGAGCCGCCTGGTGTTCGTCTTCGGGTTGGACTCGCCGGTGTAACCATGGCCGAGTACTTCCGTGACGTACAGGGCCAGGACGTGTTGTTGTTCATCGACAACATCTTCCGCTTTGTTCAGGCCGGTTCTGAGGTATCGACCCTGCTTGGTCGTATGCCATCAGCGGTGGGTTACCAGCCCACCCTCGCCGACGAAATGGGCGAACTTCAAGAGCGCATTACCTCGACCCGTGGTAAGTCGATTACCTCGCTGCAGGCTGTGTACGTACCCGCCGATGACTACACCGACCCGGCGCCGTTCACCTCGTTCACCCACTTCGATGGAACCACCGAGCTGAGCCGTGACATCGCCGCCCTGGGTATTTACCCCGCCGTTGACCCGCTCGCTTCAACCTCGACCATTCTGGCTCCTGAGGTTGTTGGCGATCGCCACTACCAAGTTGCTCGTCGAGTGCAGGAAGTTCTCCAGCGCTACAAGGAACTTCAGGACATCATCGCCATCCTTGGTCTTGACGAACTGTCCGAAGAAGACCGCGTTACCGTCGACCGGGCCCGCAAGGTCCAGAAGTACCTCTCCCAGCCCATGTTCGTGGCTGAGGTCTTCACCGGTCAGCCCGGAGTGTTTACCCCGCTGTCGGACACCATCGACTCGTTCGAGGCCCTTCTCGACGGCGAACTCGATGACATCCCAGAGCAGGCCTTCTACATGGTTGGTGGCCTCGACGAGGTGCAGCAAAAGGCTGCAACCCTCGCCGACGAAGCCTAAGAACCCGGAGTCATAAGCAATGCTTAAGGTCGAAGTTGTATCACCAGAGTCGATCTCCTATTCAGGAGAGGGCGAGATGGTTGTTGCCCGTACGGTTGGTGGTGGCGACATTGCCTTTCGCGCTGGTCACGTGCCGTTCATTGGTGTGCTCGAGATCTGGTCGGCCAAGGTCGTCCGTCCCGACGGCGCCGATGAGTTTGCGGTCCACCAGGGCTTCATCCAGATGGCCAACGACAAGGTAACCATCTTGTCCGATGTCTCCGAAGCCAAGGACGAGATCGATCTCGCCCGAGCCAAGGAAGCCCAGACCCGAGCCGAAGCAGCGGTAGCCGCCGACGACACCGACGTTGAAGCGGTAGGCGCCCTGCGCCGGGCCAAAACCCGGATTGCGGTAGCCACCGGAGAGATGGCTCACTAATACCCGTCCGGGCCGGCGACGCTGTCTGCCTAGCGGAAGCGTCGCACCCCGTCGGTCTTCGGTCCTAGCGGACCTCGACCTTACGGAGTTTCGGCCTCCGCTTCGCTACGGCCAAAACGTCCCTCGCGTTGGTCCAAGTCCCGAGTTGCGAAGCAACTCGCTAAGGGCTTCGGCCGCCTTGGCGGTCGAAACCGACCGGGTAAACCCTTCGGCCCTTGGGGGCCTCTGGGGTTCCTGGAGTTTCCGGTTCCGCTGCGCTCCACCGAAAACGTCCCTCGCGTCGGCCCAATCCCGAGTTGCGAAGCAACTCGCTAAGGCTCGTAGGTCCGTCAGGACCGAAGAC
>CALHTF010000015.1 GCA_938038815.1 uncultured Acidimicrobiales bacterium
CTGAGCACCGGTACACCTGCTGGCGCTGAGGTGCCAAACGATGTCTCGGGCCAGGTTGCGGGTAAATCCAAGAAGGCAAAGGTCGGTAGCGCCAACTATGTCGCACTGGTCTTCTCGGCCAATTCAGCCGGCCAAACATCACGTGAGTGCCACGGCGCACTCATCAGCCCGCAGTGGGTACTCGCTAGCGCGACCTGCCGTACTCCTGGACTCGGCGAAAGCCTGTTCGTGGCCATCGGCGCCACCGACTTTGCCAAGAACAAAGACGCCGACTTCGACCTGAAGGCAATCACCCAGGTTGTCGATCACCCACTGGCTTCGGACCGCTGGGCGGCTCGGGCGTACGACATGTCGTTGTACAAGCTCGAAAGCGCCACCAACCGTCGACCCGCCGTGGTCGGCGCATTGCCCGGCAGCAAGGCAACCGTGTTCGACTACGGACCAACGACCACCAACGGAACCGACGGCGGCGTACTCCGCAAGGGCACCGCAACCATCGTTGGCAACGCGTCGATGCTTGAGGTCCTTCGCGCCGTCGATGGCGACACCTCGACCGCTCCGCTCGACTCGATGATGATGCAGCGCATGGGCCCCGGCTCTGAAGCTAAGCCGTGCCTCGCACCGGGCGCACCGCTGATCACCACCATCAAGGGTGTGCCGACCGTGGTCGGTCTCGCCAACGAGCTTGCAATTGTCGGCTCAAACAACCGAAGCGACGCCTGCGGCCTTGCTCTCGGCGAGTACATCCACTTCTACCACCGGCTCTCGGGCAAGGCGACCACCGACTGGATCAAGGCCACCGTTGGCAAGACCGGTCCAGCCAAGGACAAGAAGTGCCGGGGCAAGGTTGCGACCTTGTTCGGAACCAACGCCAGCGAGACCATCATCGGCACCGGCGGTAACGATGTGATCTTCGCCGCAAACGGAAACGACCGAGTGGTCGGCGGCAAGGGTAAGGACGTGCTTTGCGGCGGCGGCGGCGCCGACACCCTCGTCGGCGGCAAAGGCAAGGACATTTGCGACGGCGGCAAGGGCAACGACAAAGCCAAGGGTTGCGAGACCCAGAAGAAGATCTAGCGGCCAACGCTGATCTGAACAATCGAGGTTCGACCCCGGCGTTGGCCGGGGTCGAACCCGTTTTGGGGGCTTTTTGCCCGAACTAGCTTGCCGCAGGCAGGTTTCTTGCCACAAACTTGGCAAATGCAAGAGTTTCGATTGGGAGAAGCCGCCAATCTTTTAGGGGTTGGCGTCGATACGTTGCGACGCTGGGCCGACGACGGGCGGGTAACCACCACCCGAACTGCGGGCGGCCAGCGACGCATCCCGGGACCCGAGTTGGCCCGATTCGCGGTCGAACTCGCCGCCGATGCCGCCGCCGACGGGCCGGCCGAACTCTCGGCTCGCAACCGGTTTGTGGGCCTGGTCACCAAGGTCACCACCGACACCGTCATGGCTCAGGTAGAACTTCAGGCCGGACCAAACCGCATCGTTTCGCTCATCTCCGCCGAAGCGGTTCGCGACCTTGGCCTTGAGCCCGGGGTGCTCGCCGTTGCCGCGGTGAAGGCAACCACCGTCATCATCGAGCGTCCCGACCGGTGAACCACGCTCGTTCGGTTGTCACGTTTCTCGCCGGGCTGGCCGTGGCCGCCTTGGCGGGTTGTAGCGGCACCGCCGATCAGCCCGCTTCGGGGACCACAAGCGACCCGATCAACCTCACCGTGCACTCGGCTACGTCGCTCACCAACGCACTGCCCGAAATCATCGAGGCTTTCGTGGCGGCCGAAGCGGCGGGCGGATCGGTCATCGAGGTTGAACTGATCTTCGGTGGATCGTCAGGCTTGGCGACCAGCATCACCGAAGGCGCCCGATCGAATGTCTTCGTGTCGGCCAACTCGCAGGTGACCTCACGCTTGGTCGACGCCGGCGTCGCTTCGTCGTCGACGGTCATCGCCTTCAACGACGTTGCGTTGGTCGTGCCACCCGGTGATCCGGCGCAAATCGCCGCCGACTTCGCCAACCTCAACCGGGCGGCCGTCGCTCGTTGTGCGCCGGAGGTGCCATGCGGCGCGTTGGCGCTGCGAACCCTCGCCGAACTTGGACTCGAGATAACCCCCCGCACCGAAGAGCGAAACGTTCGGGCGGTACTGGCCAAGGTAGAACTCGGCGAAGTCGATGCTGGTTTCGTCTACCAAAGCGACGCCCAGCTCAGCGGCGACAAGGTGACGGTGATCGACCTTGGGATTACCGAACCACTGGTCACCGACTACTCGGCGGTGGTCATTCGCGACCAGCTGTACTCCGACCAGAGCCAACGATTCATCGCCTTTCTCACCACCCAACCGGCCCAGGAAATCCTGGCCAGCCACGGGTTCACCCGCCTATGAGCGCCGAACAACGCAGCACCGCGCCCCTGACCCGAGTGCCCCGCGTGGCGATTTTCGGCGCCGTACTGGCCATTGGGTTACTGCTTGCCCCGATCGCCGGACTCCTGCTGCGGACCCCCTGGGACCGACTCGGCGCATTGCTGACCAACGAGGCCTCCCTCACCGCCTTGCGCCTGTCGTTGGTGGTCAGCATCAGCGCCTTGGCGATCGTGGTCGTGCTCGGGTTTCCGCTCGCCTGGTTCTTGGCCTACACCGACTTCCCGGGCCAACGAATCGTCCGGGCATTCATCTTGTTGCCCATGGTTCTTCCCCCCGTCGTGGGCGGCACCGCGTTGTTGTTTGCGCTCGGTAGGCGCGGGTTCATCGGCCAACTTCTCGACCGCTGGTTCGGCATCGAGTTGCTCGGCACCACGAGCGCCGCCATCATCGCCGCCGCCTTCGTCGCCCTTCCGTTCTTCGTTTCGACCGTCGAGTCTGCGCTGCGCGAGACCTCGGCAAACCTCGACGAAGCAGCGGCGACGCTGGGAGCATCGCCCGGCTACATCATGCGCCGGATCACCCTGCCCCAAATCACATCGTCGTTGCTGGCCGGGGTCGCCCTGTCGTGGGCGCGAGCCTTGGGTGAGTTTGGGGCCACCGTGACCTTCGCCGGCAATCGCTCGGGACAGACCCGGACCTTGCCGCTCGAGATCTTCCTCGCCCTCGAGGCCGACCCCGATGCGGCCCTGGCGCTCAGCCTGATCCTGATGCTCGTGTCGCTCGCCATCCTCACCGTCACCCGCGACCGGTGGATGCCCCGATGACCACGCTTTCTCTTAAGGGCCGAATCGAACGCGAGAACTTCGGAATCGATGTCGAGCTCGAATCGTCGAGAGGGCAAACCACCGCGCTCATCGGACCGAACGGCTCCGGCAAGAGCACCATCCTTCGGGCGATCGCCGGGCTCGAATCGTTGACCTCGGGCCAGCTCATGATCGACGGGCAGCCCTACGACGCACCGGGCGTGCATGTCGCCCCGCCAAAACGGTCGGTCGGCGTGGTGTTTCAAGACCTGCGACTCTTCGATCATCTCTCGGTGAAGGACAACGTTGGCTTTGGACTCGACGCTCGCGGGGTGTCGGGGCCGGCCAAAACCCGCAACGTTGGTCGAATGCTCGACCTGTTCGAGCTCGGGCCGCTCGCCGATCGCCGACCCCCCACCCTTTCGGGTGGGCAACAGGCTCGGGTCGCGTTCGCCCGAGCAGCAGCTATCGAACCCGCGGTGCTACTCCTCGACGAGCCGTTCGGGGCGATCGATGTCGAAACTCGCCAAGCCTTGAGAGCCCCATTTGCCGAAGTCGCCGCAACGACCGCGGTTGTTCTGGTTACCCACGACCAGGTCGAGGCCCGCGTGCTGGCCGACCAACTCGTGGTCCTCGACTCGACCTCGAGCGGCCCGGCGACCACCAGCATCGTGGCCCAGGCCGGTTCACCCGATGCGGTTGCCGCCCGGCCTCAGACCTCGTTCGCCGCCGAGCTACTTGGCACCAACCTGTTGACCGGAACCGCGGACGACACCGTGGTTACTCTCGCATCCGGCGCCACGCTGACGACGGCCAAACCAGCGTCGGGTGTTGTGCATCTCACCTTCTCGCCCACCGCCGTGAGCCTGCACCGCACCAAGCCCGAAGGGGCCAGCGCCCGCAACCTGTGGTCGGCCGAAGTCGGCGAACTCAACGATCGGAGCGGCCCGGTCCTGGTCCGGCTGGTTGGCGACATCCCGGTTGCCGCCATGGTCACGCCGGCCGCGGTGGCCGATCTTGGCTTGGCGCCCGGCAAGGTGGTTTGGGCGTCGGTGAAGGCAACCGAAATTACGGTGTCGTAGCGCCCTTGCTCAGGGCATCGTTCAAGAACGCGACCTGCAACAGCAGCAGGTTTTCGGCCACCTCTTCTTGTGGCGTCATGTGGGTGACGCCCGACAATGGCAACACCTGATGAGGACGGCCCGCCTCCAGCAAGGCCCGCGACAACACCAGCGTGTGGGCGGCCACCACGTTGTCGTCGGCTAGCCCGTGGATCAGCATCAGCGGACGATCGAGCTGCGGCGCCAGCGGCACCAACGAGGTCGTGTCGTACGGCCCGGGGTCGATCGACGGGTTGCCCAAATACCGCTCGGTGTAGTGCGTGTCGTACAGCCGCCACTCGGTCACCGGCGCCCCGGCAATGCCCGCGTGGAAAACCTCCGGCCGGGCCATGACGGCAAGCGCGGCCAGGTACCCGCCAAACGACCAACCCCGAATCCCAACCCGGGTGAGATCCATCTGCGGATACAACTCGGCGGCGGCGTGCAGGGCGTCGACCTGGTCGTCGAGCACCGGATTGGCGAGATCGTTGCGCACCGAGCGTTCCCATGCGGCGCCTCGACCAGGGGTGCCGCGACCGTCGGCGATAACCACGGCAAAGCCTTGGTCGGCAAACCACTGCGACGACCGCATCGACGCTTGGGACTTCTGTACCCGCAGCGCATGGGGGCCACCGTAGGGATCGAGCAGGACGGGCAAGGACTCTGGATCATGGTCGCCGTCGGGCAACAAGACGGCGATGTTCAACTGGCGGGCGCCGACGATATGGAAGTGCGGCTTGGCCACAATCACCGGCGTCTCGGCGGCCGATGCGATGGAGATCGGCGGACCTTCGAGCGGGTGGAAGGAGGCCCCCGACGTTTCGGCCGACAAGGTCGACGAAATCCTCACCGAACCCCCGGCCGAGAACACGCCGCCGTGGATACCCGGTTCGGTGGTGAGCTGTTCGACCGATCCATCGAAGCCGATCCGCAACAGTTGGATCTCGGTGGCGTCGTATCCGCCGGCCACCACCACACCATCGGCCGATGCTCGCAGTACGCGGCGGACCTGAAGTTTTGGTGCATCCACGACCTGACCGTCGAACATCAGACCAACCGTGTCGTCGACGATGGTGGTCGTAAGCATCTTTCCGTCGATCCACGCCGGAAGGCCGCTCATCAGTTCGACCCACGACTCGTCACTGTCGGTATGGACTACCGAACAGTCGCCGGCTGCCGGATCGATGTCGATCACGTCGAGGGTTCGCTGATCGCGAGACTGGGCGGCGATCCACGGTCGTCCGTTGGCCTGCCAACCGGCTCGGGCCAGATACTCATGGGTTTCTCCGGTGCGCCACGCCACGGGGGTTTGGCTCCCGTCGAGACCAATCAGAACGAGAGACACCGTCGCATTGGCGGTGCCGGCTTGGGGGTAACGAATCGTGCGGACGGGGGCACCCGGGTCGACTGGCGCCGCGATGTGCCACTGCTCGATCGGGGCTTCGTCGACTCGGGCGACCAGCAACGTGGTTCCGTCAGGCGACCACCAGAACCCTCGGCTGCGACCCATCTCTTCGGCCGCCGCGAACTCGGCCGATCCCCACAAGACCGTCGGGGCGTCAGGTTCGGCCGCTAGTTCGATATCGCCGTCGGCGCTGGTAACCCGAAGCGTTGGCCCAGACACGTAGGCAACCTTGGTGCCGCTCGGGTCGAACCGCGGGTCGAAGGCGTTCCCCGGGGTCGGCAACTCGGTGATCGTGGTCGGTTCGTCGGGTGCACCAATCTCGGCCACGAACAGCCGCCCGCCGAGCGCAAAGACCGCCTTCGTGGCGTCGCTGGTCGCCTGATAGGTGACGATTCCCTCGCCCGACTCACGAGCCCGCTCGCGACGAGCCTTCTCCGCATCGGTGAGTTCGGCCGACCCGGCGTTGTCAGCCAGTACCACGGTGGGATCGGCGACGAGTCGCTCGTGGCCGCTGGACGCGTCGAGACACCAAAGCGAGTTCACCGCACCTTGGCCACCGCCGGAACGGACAAACAACACCCGGTCGCCCGCCTTGGCGACCACAAAACTGCGCGGCGCGCCAACGGTATACCTGCGGGTTCGAGCGTTCTGGCGGGGAAAGGTATCGGTACTCACCCGCCGGACACTACCGGACCGCACCAACCCAAATCAGAACTGCATCAGGTGTCTGACACCTGTTGCAGATTGTTATTCGCTTTCGGCGGTTGCCGGCTCGGCGGGCGCTTCTTCGGCGGCGTCTTCTGCTTGGTCGTCGGCCGCTGCGGCCTCCGCCGATGCCTCCGCTGGCGCTTCCTCGGCCTTGGCTTCTTCGGTCGGCGCTTCTTCGGCGGGTGCCTCGTCTGCCTCGGCCTTGGCGGGCTTCTCGGGCTTGGCGAGCGGGTCGGCTTTGACGGCGGCTAGGTGAGTCACGGCCGCCTTGTAGGCGGCCTCGGCCTCGGACTTGTCTTCGGGCGATGCGCTGGAGTCGCTGGTGAGCTTCGAGACGCGGTTTGCCGCCTCTTTCTTGGCCCGTTCGGCTTTGGCTATGGCCGCCGCGGCACGCTTGTCCTTCTCGGTTTCCTTGAGGTACTGGTTGAACAGCTCAAGGGAGATAAGGGTTTCGTCGTCGATCGCAGATACGTCACTCACACCAGCATCATTGCACCCGCCAGAGCCCGCTACACCACTCGGGAACGCTGACTCAGAGTCGTGGTGCACTGTCCCCTGACTCAGAGTCGTGGTGCAGCAAAACGAAATGCGCCGACCCGGCGGGTGGGTCGGCGCACATCTTTTGGGGGGGGGATTCCCCGAGCTGGCGGATTTGGGGGGAAAATCGGAGAGGGCGGGGACCAACTCGCTTTGCCTAGCTCGGTGTACTCGGCGTTGCCGTGTACAGATAGAGGACTCCCGAGCAGGGTAGAAAGTCGCGAGAAATTCACAAAAGTTTCTGTGGATAACCCATTTTCCCTGGTCAGCTAGGGAAAAGCATATGACGATACGTCGCCAATATCGGTGCTTTCTGCGCCGCAGAGCTCGTTTTGGGTCGCAAACAACGCGGCCTCGTCGTTGCTGGCTTTGCGAAGTGTCCGCTCCCCCGCCGGCGTTTCGCCAACGGCGAGCACGGTCGTTGGCTTCAACCGGTCGTCGGGATCGTCGTAGGTCACGGTGTAACCCAGCACCCGAAACCGACCATCGCTGTCGCTGGTCACCGGTAACGCAGGCTGGCGTTGGGCAACCTGACCAGTGACATCGATATGGCGGAACGGTTGGTCGCCCGGCGACGAACCAAACAACGTGCACCCACCTTTGGTGAGCATGCCGCTCACCGCCGTGTTGAACCCCAAGTTCTCCGGACTCTCGCGCAACGTCTCGACCATCTTGACCATGGCCTGCAACACAAAGTTGTTGAATGGGCCGCCAGCAAAGGTCATTCCACCGGTGACCGTTGCATCGTGGGCATCGATCTGCAGCTCCCGAGCTTGGGCGGCGACCGCCACCGGGAAGCAGCTGTACAGCTCGCGATGAGCCACGTCGTCGATGCCGGCCGACGCGTGGGCTAACACTTCGGCCGCCGCCACCCCGATCGCCGGCGCTTCGACAAGCGAACTGCGCTGCATGAGCGGAACAGCATGGTCGGAATCGGCGCCGACGAGCGGAAACACCCAGCCCGAGTCGTCGAGCCCCAAAGCCTGCGCTTTCGCGAGCGAACACAGAATCAGCGCCGCCGACTGGTCGACGTTCCACTGCGTGCTGTGCCACTTGTTGTACGGGAAGGCCAGCGGCTTGTTGTCGGCCGATGGGGTTGCGATCTGGTCAGCCGATCGTGGGTCTCGATGCCAGGCCGCGGGGTTCGACGCGGCTATCTCGGCAAACGCTGCGGCCTGTCGGGCGACGAGATCGTTGTGGGCTTCGAACGAGTGCCCGGCCGCGAATCGGGCCGCCGACTCGATGGTTGCGTACTGCTGAACCGGCACGATAAAGCGTTGCTCAATCTCGACCGGGTGAACGATTATTCCGGTCGGGGTGCGCAGGTCGGCAGGTTCGGGCGCATCACCGTCGGGGGTTACCCGAACCTCAATCCCCGCCTTGGCCGCCTGCAGGTCGCGGAACTTTGCTTCGCCTCCGACCACCACGGCAGTATCGAGATCGCCGGCCGCGATTTCGGCGGCGACCTCGTTGAGGATCCCCGTCTGTAGCAGGCCGACTTCGTAGTCGCGGGTGGCGCCGACCGTTCCGAGCTGGTGGCGCACCGAGTATGCAGCGTTGCGATAACTCCAGGTGCCTCGCGGCACCGCAACCAGGTCAAAGTCGCCGGCCAGATCGGGGCGTCCGGCATCGTCACACGCGTCGCGAACCGCTTGGACCATCAGCTCCAATGCATCATGGCCGCCACCGGTTTCGGCCACGCGTTGGGTGACCGCGGCAGCACCGACGATGACCGGGGTTCGCGGATCGAACGACTGCTTCGTCATGGCCGGCAGGCTAGCGGCGCGCCCCACACCCCTCGAAACCGACCGTGACGGGGAACGTTACCCGGCGAGAGGATCGATCGCCGCGGCGATCGGGAACCGATCTAAGGCGGCGCCGGGCAGAGCAGCCACAAACGCTTCGCCTCGCTCGGCGAGCGCCCGAAGACCAGCAGAATCTTCGGCAGGCAATTGCAGCAGGGCGAAACAACCCTGCACAGAGAAACTTGCGCCTCGCGGCAACTCTTGTAGCAACCGAGTGAGCGGCGCTCCCAACAGTTCGAAGGCGAACTGTTCGTCGCTGCTTGAGATGGTCAGGTCCGACACCGATGCCGATCCCGACGTGGTTGCCGCTGCGGCGATAGCCATAGGGCGACGCACGACCAACGACGGAACCGAGTGTTCGAGAACGACGACCGCGCAGTTGGCGACATGAACACTGTTGGTCGCCGACCGTGCGGTGCGACCCCAGAGTTCAAACGCGCGGGCGGGAGCGCCCTTGGGCGTCGAGAGGCCGGTGACGTTTCGGGCAACCGCATCGAAGTACCCCAACATCGTGAACGGTAGTTTGGCGATAAGGCTTTCGTCGACCGGGTTGAAGGTCACGTTTCTTACGGTGTCCACCTCATGGTTTTCGGTAGCAAACCGCTGGCCTTGAGCTAGCGATCACAAAAGTTTCTTGAATGGGTCAAGCGGGGTAGGCAAACCTGCCGATGTTTTCTCCATGAACGAAACATCCGAAGGCGGCTGGTCGGTACTTGTTGGTGCGTCCAACGAAGATGATCTGATCGCAAGAAGCCGTTTGGGCGACACGACGTCGTTCGTCGGACTCGTTCAAACCCACGACGCGTACCTTCGTCGGGTCACCTTTAACCTGCTCGGCAAACCCGAGTTGATGGACTCGGTCCTACACGAGGTCTACCTCGAGGTATTCGAGGCCCTGCGCAACGACACCGATGAGGCGCCCTTTGGCGATTGGCTCTTTGGTCAGGTCTTTGCCGCCTGCGAGAAGGCCCGCCACGACCACACCAAAACCAAGGTCGACAGCGCGGATAACGACACCCAGTCCCAGCTCAACATCATGCCGAGCGACGAGGTCGCCGCACTCTCGATGGTGACGGGCGAAAACGTCAGCATTGAGCGCACCGCCCAACTGTTCGACACCAGCAAGAAGGACATGGCCGCCACCATCGCTTCGGCCCGAGCAGTGCTCGGCGAAGACGACGAAACCGCCGACGAAGCAATCTTGTTGCACCGCACGCCGCGCCACGACGGAGACTTCTGGACGACGATCAACCGCTCGTTTGGCGACGTTGAGGTCGAGCACGAACAACTCGAAGCCCACACCAACGCGAACGCGCCAGCACCCACCAAGCGCCGTTGGCTCGGCCGCACGACCACCACCTTGGCGGTTACCGCAGCGTCGTTGCTGGTTGTTGTTGGACTGTCCTTCGCCTTACTCGGGCGGGTCTAACGTCGGCCGGATTTATCGGCCCGCCGCTTTCCAGTACTCGTCCTTGAGCAGCCGCTTGTAGAGCTTGCCGGTTGGATGACGCGGCAACTCGTCGCGGAAGTCGACCGAACGGGGACACTTCACGTCGGCGATCTCGGCCCGACAAAAGGCGATGAGTTCGCGTTCGACATCGTCGGACGGCTCAACCCCGTCGACCAACTGCACGACCGCTTTGACCTCTTCGCCGAAGTCGTCGTTGGGCACGCCGATGACCGCGACATCGAACACCTTCGGGTGCATCGTCAGCACGTTCTCGGCTTCTTGCGGGTAGATGTTTACGCCGCCGGAGATGATCATGTACGCCTTGCGATCGGTCAGGTACAAGAACCCGTCCTCGTCCACCCGACCCACGTCGCCAAGCGTCGACTTGTCGCCCATGCGAGAGTCGGCGGTCTTGTCGGCGTCGCCGTGATACTCGAAGCCTCCGGCTCCGGAGAAGTAGACGCCGCCCTCTTCGCCGGTCGGCACCTCGTTGCCTTCGTCGTCCAGGATATGCAGGACACCGAGTAGCGGCTTTCCGACCGATCCTTTGTGGGCCAGCCAATCCTCGGAGTTGAGGTAGGTGAGGCCGTTGCCCTCGGTGCCCGCGTAATACTCGTGGATGACCGGACCCCACCAGTCGATCATCTTTTCTTTCACCTCGATCGGGCACGGAGCGGCGGCGTGCACGGCATGCTCGAGGCTCGACACGTCGAACTTGGCCCGAACGTCGTCGTCGAGCTTGAGCATCCGAACAAACATCGTCGGCACCCACTGGCTCGCGGTGATCTTGTACTTCTCGATGTTGGCCAGGGCAGCTTCGGGGTCGAAGCGTTCCATGGCAACGACGGTGGCTCCCATACGGTGGAAGGCCATGCAAAAGCGCAACGGTGCGGCGTGATACATCGGTGCCGGCGACAGGTAGATAGCCTTTTCGTGGCATCCGAACAACATCCGAGCGAGGGTGAGCAGGCCCGGCGCGGTGCCGAGCGGTTCGCCGGTCAAGGGAACCTTGATGCCTTTCGGTCGACCCGTGGTGCCCGAGGAGTACAACATGTCTTGGCCCTCGACCCGGTCGGCCAACGGCTCGGCCGGGTACTCGGCGATGGTCTCGTGGTAGTCGAGGTATCCATCGATCCCGCCGCCGACCGACAGTCGGATCTTCACGTTGGGCATTTGGTCGGCAAGTTCGAGCGCCTGGTCGGCTTTGTAGGGCGAGGTGATGAACGCCTGCGCGGCGGAGTTGTCGATGATGTAGGCCATCTCGGAGGTCTGCAGGCGGCTGCTGATCGCCGTGTAGTAGAGCCCGGCGTAGTGACAACCCCACGCGAGCGCGAGGTAGTCGATGTTGTTCTCCATGCAGAACGCAACGTGATCGCCCGACTGCAAGCCTTGGGCCCGGAATAACTGCGATAGGCGGTTGGCCTGCGCATCGAGTTCGCCGTAGGTCATCGTGGCGCCGGTATCGGCCATGATGACCGCCGGCTTGTCGGCCAACTGAGGCAGGTGAGCGCCAGGAAACAACAGATCCGGAATCGGCGACTCTTCGGTGGCTTCTTCGGTCGACATCTACGCGTGGTCCCCCTCGTGGCTACAAGACAACCAGTGGGTTGTCTGGCGTTAGACCCGCCAAGTTAGCAACGACCCTTAAGCGAGCCCCAACTAGTGCCGATGACCTACTTGTGACTGAACGCCGCGAATCGCGCTCGGTCGGAGACCAACTCCGGCCGCTCATGCCTCTGGCCATCGTGTGGCTACTCGCGCTCGCGTTGCTGTTACCTCTGGTGACCCAGAACGTCATCCCCTACGAACAGCTACTACTCGACCCCTCGCACGCCAACAATCTGCCCTGGTACACCGGGCTGGTCTCAAACCTGGGCATCCTCGCCTGGACGACGGCGACCGTGGCCGCGCTCGGCGGTGCGTGGGTGAGCCACATGGGTGGCCGGTCGCGTGCGTCGTCGATGATGCGGGGCGGAGCAACCCTGTCGCTGTTGCTGCTGCTCGATGACCTGTTCCAGTTTCACGTGGTCATCCCCAACAGTCTCGGCTTCCCGAAGGTGTTCTTCTATGTGGGGTACCTGGTGCTGACCTGGTGGTGGGTTGCCAGCGAGCGCCACGAACTCCGGCGTACCAACACCCACATGCTGCTCGCCGCGGGCGGTGCGTTTGCTGCGTCGATCCTCATCGACCAGGTAGGCATCGGCTCGAAGGACACCGGGTTGATTCTTGAAGACGCGGCGAAGTTCCTCGGTGTGCTGGCGTGGGCGTTGTATTTCGTGCTCACGTCGCGCGACATCACCAACTCGGTGGTTACCGGGCTACGCGACGAGGCGAGCCGATCGGCAGCCATCGCCGCTCAGGCCACCGGGGAGAACGCCAGTTCCACCCAATCGCCTGCGGCGCCCGAGACCACCACGATGGTTTAGCGGCCGCATTTCCCGACACTGACATACCAAAGCGGTAGGGTGCCCACAGTATGAGTGCACCTTGGGAAACCATCCCTGAGCTAATCGATGCTGCGGCGGCTTCGTGGCCCGACACCGAAGCCCTGGTCGAAGGCGATTTGCGCCTCACCTTTGCCGAGCTGACCAACCACATCCACAAGGCCGGGCGAGCCTTCATCGCCAGCGGCCTTGAAGCTGGTGACTCGGTGGCGATTTGGGCGCCGAACATCAGCGAGTGGATCGTCGCCGCCCTCGGCGTCCACTGCGCAGGCGGCGTGGTCGTACCGATCAATACCCGGTTCAAGGGTCGCGAGGCGGGGTTTGTGCTCGACCGCAGCAAGGCCCGGTTCCTCTTTACGGTCACCGACTTCCTCGACACCGACTACGTCGAACTGTTAACCGAGGCCGGGGCGGGCGAAGACCTCGAAGAGATCTTCGTGATGCGAGGCGACTCGCCCGAAGGCACAACACCGTTCACCGAATTCATCGACCGAGGCGACGGGGTCGACGATGCCGATCGTCAAGCTCGCAGCGCTGCGGTAAACCCCGACGACCTGTGCCACATCATGTTCACCTCGGGTACCACCGGCGCTCCTAAGGGCGCCATGTTGCGCCACACGGCTATTTGCCGGGCGTACCTGTCGTGGTGCGATGTGATTGGGCTCACCCACGGCGACCGCTACCTGATCATCAACCCGTTCTTTCATTCCTTCGGGCTCAACGCCGGCATCCTCGCCTGCTTCATGAAGGGCGCCACGATCATCCCGCACCCGGTGTTCGATGTGCCGTCGGTGATGGCGCGGGTGCCCGAAGAGCGGATCACGATGTTGCCTGGCCCGCCGGCGATCTACCAGACGATCCTCAACCACCCCGACCTCGACCAGTTCGACCTGTCGAGCCTGCGCCTCGCCGTCACCGGCGCCGCCGCCATCCCGGTCGAGATGATTACCCAAATGCGCGAGGTGCTCGGGTTTGAGAATGTGGTGACCGGCTACGGCCTCACCGAGTCGTCGGGCATGGCCACCATGTGCCGCCACGACGACGACGCCAAGACCATCGCGACTACCTCCGGGCGAGCGATCGACGATGTTGAGGTGTTGGTGGTCGACGACGAAGGCAACGAAGTCGAGCGGGGCGAACCGGGCGAAATTGTGGTGCGGGGCTACAACGTGATGGCCGGCTACCTCGACGAACCCGAACAGACCGCCGAGGCCATCGATGCCGACGGCTGGCTTCATACCGGCGACATCGGCGTGATGGACAAACGGGGTTACCTCGACATCACCGACCGCAAGAAAGACATGTTTATCGTCGGCGGGTTCAACGCGTATCCGGCCGAGATCGAAAACACGCTGGCCATTCACCCCGACGTGGCCGCCTCGGCGGTGGTCGGTGTACCCGACAAGCGACTCGGCGAGGTTGCGATGGCCTGGATTGTGCCGTCGGTCGATGCCGACCCGTCGGAGGAAGAGCTACGCAAGTGGTGCCGCGAAGAGATGGCCAACTACAAGGTCCCTCGCTTCTTTCAGTTTGTTGAGGCCCTTCCGCTCAACGCCAGCGGCAAGGTCCTCAAGTACGAACTGCGAAGCCGCGGCGCAGCAATTGCGGCCGAAGCCGCCGAAGAGAACGCTTAACGCTTCCCGGCTGCTGCCTGCACGGCAGCCACAAACTCCGGGTGCACGCCGTCGAGCGAGACCAGTTCGCCGTCGCGGTCGGTGCGCACTCGCACCCGAGCAAACCGGGCTCGGTGCGCCGCGACGACGGCGTCGCCGATTGCGGCGAGGCTCACCACCACGAGCGACGCAATCCCAAGCGTGCTGAGCGAGACGAGGCTCAACAGAACCAGCGACGCGAACGGCACGGCAATAGCGAGCATGGTGGCGAAGCGGAGCCGCTTCACCGCCGCGTCGCGGACATCGCGTGCGGCACTCGAGAGCGGCACCTCGACCACCACGCCGCGCTGCTTGGAGACAAACCACATCGCCCCGAGCACGACGACACCGATCGGACCGAGCACGGCCAGAAAGATGGCGGCAGGGTTGAGTGCGCCGGAGCGTTCTTCGACCCAGCCGATGGCAGCATCGCCGGTGCGAGCGCACACCTCGGGCAGTTGGGCGAGATCGGTGATCGGAATGGCGATCGTTCGATCGGCATCGCTTTCGCGTACCGCCTTCGCACCCAACACGGGAAGCGCCACCGACGCCGCGGCACACGACAAAACCACGAGGGCGAACAGCCCCAGTAGTGCTCCCCCGCTCACTCGGCTGAAGCGCTCGCCACAACCCCACGGTCGTGCAGATCGGCAATCTCACCAACATTCATGCCCAAGATGTCGGCCAAGATCTCTTCGGTGTGTTCGCCGAGCAAGGGCGCGCGGCCCACGGGTTGGCGATCGAGCTCGCTAAACCCAAGCGGCGATCCGTTCATCAAGAACGAACCGAGGGCCGGGTGATCGACCATCTCGAACATTGGGTTGTCGCTCGAACAGCGCGGGTCGTCGTCGACCAGTTGCTGGAAGGTTTGATACGGGCCCCAGCACACGCCGTGGGCGTCAAGGCCGGCCGCTACCTCGCCGAGCGTGTGGGCGGCGAACCACGGAGCAAGGATCGCCGTAATCTCGTCGCGGGCCGCGAACCGGGCACCTTGGTCGCCAAAGTTTGCGCCCAAGCGTTGCTCGAGCGCCGCGACGGCTTCGGTGGTGTTGGTGGATTCGAGCAGACTCGACCATTGGCGGTCGGTGATCCCCATCACGATCACTCGACGGCCATCGCTCGTTGCGAAGTCGCGGCCGTAGGCGCCGTACACATCGTTGCCGTACCGGGGGCGTTGTTCGCCGTTGATCTGGGCTTCGGCGATGTGGGCCAGATTCGATACCGCCATCAGCGCAACATCGGCGAGGGCAAGCGAGATGAGCTGGCCTTTGCCGGTGCGGGCCCGGTGCCGTTCGGCAGCCAACACGCCGATCGCTGCTTGCTGGCCGGTGAGCAGGTCCCACGCGGGCAATACGTGGTTAATGGGTTCTGTGCTTCCGACCGGGCCGGTCGCATCGGGGTAACCAACGGCGCTGTTGATCGTGTAGTCGAGCGCCGTCGAGCCGTCGGCGTTGCCGGTGACGTTCAACATGATGAGGTCGTCTCGGTGGGCTCGCAGAGCGTCGTACGACATCCAGCCGCGTGCCGGGAAGTTCGACAAGAAGATGCCACCGCCGGGGTCGTCGTCGGCGATCAGGGCGGTCAGCAACTCGCGCCCTTCGTCTGAGCGAAGGTCGACGGCGATCGACTTCTTGGCCTTGTTGAGCGACGCCCAGTAGATCGAATCGCCGGCCTCGGAAAGCGGCCATCGTTTGTAGTCGATGCCGCCGCCGATCATGTCGAAGCGAATCACTTCGGCACCGAGTTGAGCGAGGGTCATCCCGCCCGACGGCGCAGCGACAAACGCCGAGCCTTCGACGATCCGCAGTCCTTCGAGTAGTTGGTACATGCTTAGGCGTTGACGTCGACGACTACCCGACCGCGAACCTTGCCGGCCACGATGTCGGACGCAACCTCGATGGCGCCGGCCAACGGCACCTCGGTAGTGATCGACTCGAGCTTGGCGGCGTCGAGGTCGGCGGCGAGGCGTTGCCACGCAACGGCCCGCTTGTCTTGGGGCACGGTGACCGAGTTGATTCCGGCAAGGGTTACGCCCCGCAGGATGAACGGCGCAACCGAACCAGGAAGATCCATACCTTGGGCCAAACCGCAGGCAGCAACACACCCTTCGGGCTGGGTCATCGATAACACGTTGGCCAGCGTGTGGCTGCCAACCGCGTCGACGCCACCCGCAAAGCGCACCTTGTTCAGCGGCCGAGCCGGCTCGGAGAGTTCGGCGCGATCGATGATCTCGCTCGCCCCGAGAGCGGTGAGATAGTCCGACTCCTCGACCCGGCCGGTCGACGCCACAACTTCGTAGCCGAGCTTGGCCAAAATGGCGATGGCGGTCGAGCCGACGCCGCCTGCTGCGCCGGTAACCACGATGGGGCCCGAATCGGGGGTGATCCCGTGGTTTTCCAAGGCCTGGACACACAACATGGCCGTGTAGCCAGCGGTTCCGATCGCTGCGGCGGTGCGGGTTGTCATCGCATCGTCGAGCGGGGTGAGCCAGTCGCCCGATACCCGAGCCCGCTGGGCGAGACCGCCCCAGTGTTTTTCGCCAACTTCCCAACCGTTGAGCACAACCCGGTCGCCGGCCGAGAACGCCGAGTTGCTGCTCTCGCTCACCGTTCCGGCGAAGTCGACGCCGGGCACCATGGGCCAGTTACGAACGATGGGCGACGTGTTGGTGATCGCCAAGCCGTCTTTGTAGTTGATGGTCGAGTACTCGACATCGACGGTTACGTCGCCCTCGGGCAGTGCGTCGTCGTCGAGGTCGGTGATGGCGACCTCGACCGAGTCGTCTTCGGTCTTGCTGAGCAGGAGTCCTTTAAACATGGAGCGTTCTTAGCATCTCCACCCCGACGGGCGTCACTTCTTGGCGCGCATGTTCTCCAGGTAACGGGCCGCACTCGCTCGGCCTTCGGGGTCTCGCAACCCCTCGACCAGACCGTCGGCATCGGACCACGCCCGCCCCGTGCCAACCATTTGACTGGTCACCGCATTGGTGTGGGCCTTTGACGCCAGCAGGGCATACTTCGGCTTGCTAGCGAGGGTTTCGACCAGTTCGGCGACGTCGGCATCGAGCTGCTCGGCTGGCACGACTCGGTTGAGGAACCCGGCCGACTTCGCTTCGGCCGCATCGAATGGCCGGCACGTCATCACCAACTCTTTGGTGAGCGCCGGACCAATCTCGCGAACGAGCCGAGGGATTCCGCCCCACGCCAACGGGATGCCAAGGTCGACCTCGGGGATGGAGAACATGGTTCCCTCCGCCGCAATCCGCAGGTCGCACGCTGCGGCGACGACCAGGCCGCCTCCCACACACCAACCATGAATCTTGGCTACCGCCACGGCGTTCATCGCTTCGAGGGCGTCGGCCATCCGGCGACCCGCATCGCCTCCCTCGTGGGCCGACAATTCGCCCTCGGCCGGGCTCTGCCCAAAGGCCGAAACATCGGCACCGGCGGAGAACACTCGCCCCGCCCCCGACACCGTCACGACCTTCACCGAGCGGTGCGTGTCGATGTAGCGGGCCGCCAACGCGAGCTCGACCAAGGTGTCGGGGCCCAGAGGGTTCAACTTTTTTGGCCGGTTCAGGGTTATCGATGCGGCCTCGTCCGCTATGTCGACCACCAGGGTCGCGAAATCCGGCTTTTCGGCTGGTCGTGTCATAAATCTTTCCCCTGGGTACACCTTTGGTGACGCCCGTCACTTTATGGCGACGGCGTGTCGTGATTGTTACAACCTTGTCAGAGCGGTACGCCGACGTGGAAATGCCCAGACCAGCGCGCCTATAGTCCGCAAGCGTCCCAAATTGGGATGTCAAGTCAATTAAATCGAGCTCAGAATCAGCAAAGGCGTTGATTGTGGGTGAGGAGGGCAAATAATGAGTAGAGCAATGTGGCTCAAACTTTTTGCACTGTTGTTCAGCGTCTCGATGGTCGCAGCAGCGTGTGGAAGCAGTGACGACGGATCGACCGCCGGTGGCGACGATGCCGGTTCAGAAGACTCCGGTTCGGACGACTCGGGTTCGGACGATTCCGGCTCCGACGACTCGGGTTCGGATGATTCCGGCTCCGACGACGGTGGCGACGACGGAGACGACGGAGACGACGGAGACGATGTCGAACTCACCCAGGGCAGCGTCCTTGACACGGTTGTCAGCCGCGGAAGCCTCAACTGTGGTGTTTCGGGTTCGGCTGTAGCCTTCTCCGAAACCCAGCCTGATGGTGGCCAGGTCGGCTTCGACGCCGACTACTGCCGGGTAGTTGCCGCTGCGATCTTCGGCGATGCCGACGCAGTGAACTTCAGCGCCCTCACCGCCGCCGAGCGCTTCACCGCTGTACAGACCGGTGACGTTGACCTCCTGATGCGTAACACCACCTGGACCCAGAGCCGCGACAGCGAAATCGGCATGGACTTCGGCCCGACCACCTACTACGACGGCCAGCAGTTCATGGGCCGTGGCGGTGACGGCTTTGATGCCGGATCCGACATTGCCGACCTTGACGGACTGACCGTTTGCACCAACTCGGGTACCACCACCGAGAAGAACGTGTCGGACGCCGCAACCGCAGCTGGTATCAACATCACCCTTGGTGGACCGTTCGAAGACTTCGATCAGGTCACCCAGGCGTTCCTCGACGGAACCTGTGACGTCATCACCACCGATGGTTCGGGACTTGTTGGACGTAAGGCTGTTAACGAGCCGAACGACTGGGCAATCTTCCCCGCAACCCCGATCTCGAAAGAGCCGCTTGGCCCGACCTACGGTCAGAACGACTCGGCCTTCGCCGACGTTGTGAACTGGGCCGTCTACGCCACGATCATCGCTGACGAAAAGGGCATCACCAGTGCCAACGTCGACGACTGGCTCGACAGCGAAGATGCCGAAGCAGTTCGTCTGCTCGGTGGCGAAGGTGAACTCCAGAGCGGCATGGGCCTCCCGGCCGATGCCTTCTACCAGGTCATCAAGCTGGTCGGTAACTACGACGAGATCTATGCCCGCAACCTTGGCCCCGTAGGCCTTGAGCGTGCTGGTTCGGCCAACGCTGGTTGGCAAGACGGTGGTCTCATCTACGCACCGCCTGCTCGCTAGTCGCTAGCAAGCAATAACGTTAAGTAAGTAATTGGCAAGCCCCGGGGTCGTTCAAGCAACGGCCCCGGGGTATCTGCCCAAAAGGGCCAGGGGGAAGCGCCGCGTTGAGGAACAACGACGTTCACGCGAGCATCAAAGCACTACATAGAGGGCGACAGATCCGGTGACCGACGCAACACTTGCCGGCTCCCAACCAGGCCGCCCGCCGTTCTACCGCGACGCCACGGTGGTGAAGTGGTTCGCGCAGTTGGTCACCTTGTTGGTGGTCCTTGGAGTCATGTTCTTCTTGGCTCGCGAGGCTGGCGACAACCTGTCGGCGAAGAACATCGCCACCGACTTTGATTTCTTGAACATCAACCCGGGCTTCGGTATATCCGAAGGCATCGACACCGACCCCGACACCGGTGGTCGGGCGCTGTGGGTTGGCATGGTCAACACCCTGCGCATGGCCGCCGCCGGCATCGTGGTCGCCACGATCCTCGGCATCATCATCGGTATCGCTCGACTCTCGAACAACTGGATGGTCAATCGAGCCGCTGGCATCTACATCGAGGCACTGCGAAACATTCCGGTACTCGTACAAATCCTTCTCTACGCAGCCATCCTGGGCAGCGCAGGTCGTCTCCTCCAGGACACCGGCCCAATCGAGGGCTGGGTCATACGGTCGGCCAAGGGTCTCGCGTTACCTCGCGTCTTTATCGCCGACGGTTTCTACCAATGGGCGATTTGGCTCCTTATCGGCGCCGCAATCGGCTGGTTCCTGCGTCGCCAACAGGTCGCCAAGCGTGACGCCACCGGCCAGATCACCTACCCGAACATTGCGTTGCTCGGTTCGGTATTGGTGTTCGGCATCATCGGTTGGTTCGCCCACCCGGTGTTCGGGTTCTTCACGTCGATCTTTGAGGCGCTAGGCGACGCCTACGGAAAGATCCCTCAGGGCGCGTTGCAGATACTGCTTGCTGTGGCCTCGCTCGCCATCGCTGCGTGGTGGATCAAGCGGTTCCTCGATCAGCGACGGACCCCAGCCGGGTTGGCCAAGCTGACCGACGACGACTACTTCCGCATGATCTTCGCCGGACTCGGTGGCCTCCTCGGCGCCCTGTTGTTCCTGGTGCTCTGGCCCGGCCTGTCGAGTTGGATTCTCAACTCGGGCCAAGACCTTCTCTATCTCCTTTCAGACAAGTTCGGCAACGGCCGCACCGGGCAACCAATCGACGCCATGAAGCCGACCCTCGTCGGTGAAGGCACGCTCTGGAACTACGGACCGCAGGGTCTGACCCTCAGCGTTGGATTCGCTGCGGTCTTCTTGGGCGTGACCCTCTACACCGCAGCCTTTATCGCCGAGATTGTTCGAGGCGGTATCAACGCCGTGCCGAAGGGCCAGGGCGAAGCAGCGGCGGCCATCGGCCTCAGCCGTATGCAGTCGCTCCGCCAAGTGGTGCTGCCCCAAGCATTCCGGGTCAGCCTTCCGCCGATCGGCAACCAGTACCTCAACCTCACCAAGAACACCTCGCTCGGCATCGCCGTGGGCTACGCCGATGTGGTCAATACCGGTTCGACGGTGCTCAACCAGACGGGCCGACCTCTATCGGTCATCGCTATCTGGATGTTGTTCTACCTCGCTTGTTCGCTCACCATCTCGGTGGTCGTGAACTGGTTCAACGTACGCATGAAGATCGTGGAGCGCTGATATGACTAACGCATTTGAGACGATCCCGATGCGAGTCGTCGCCGAAGAAGACCTCGGCAAACCCGACCTGCCGCCCGAAGAGCCAAGCTTGCCGCCCGGCGAGTGGTTGAAGAAGAACCTCTTTTCGTCGGTGGGCAACACCATCTTGACGATCCTGGTTGGCGCCCTGTTGTTCTGGGCGTTCCGCGGACTGCTCGACTTCGCGTTCAATAACGCGGAGCGGGACTGGACCTCGGTTGCGGCCAACATGCGGCTGTTCTTGACCTTTGCGTACCCGGTCGATCAGTACGTGCGGGTGTGGGTATCGCTCGCCATCTTGTTGTCGCTCGGCGGCTTCTCGTTTGCGCTGACCCGCAACATCGGCGGCATCACGCTGAGGCGTATAGCCACCTGGTTTTTCACCACCGGTGCGTTGGTGCTTGCCGCAACGCTGCTGGTCAAAGGCCCTCTCGAACGCGACGCCGACGGGGTGCTCATCTTCAACGAAGAAAACGAAGCGATCCGCAACGCCGTCGTGTGGGCCGATCGGAGCATCTGGTTCATTGTCGCCGCCGCACTGTTCGCCATCGCCGCCGCGATTTGGTTCGGGTTCGGCGACCGGCGCCGATTCATCTTCATCCCAACCCACTACGTGCTGTACGCCATGTTCGGCGCTGCTGTGCTGAGCTTGTTCGTGGTGAAGTACGGCCACTACGGCCTGCGCGAGGCCGACGGTGCACTCGTGCCGGTCATGGAGCCCGACAGTTTGGTGGCTCGGTCGACCCGGATTCCCTGGCTCGTGATGTGGGTGGTAACCGGTGTGGCGTACTTCGTCGGCACCCTGCTGCGAAGCCGCGGTTGGTTCAAGGGACTCACCGGCCTGTCGTGGCTGCTCGCTCCCCCGTTCATCATGTGGGTCATCTTGCGCGACCCATCGTTCGACTGGGCGCACGTGTGGTCGACCGACATCCCGATGTTCGCCGCCTTTGCCATCGGCGGCGGAGCAATCCTGTTCTGGTTATCGAAACCCGACCTCGGCGAGATTGGACGAATCATCGCCTTCGGCTTGGGGATCGTGGCCTTTCTCAGCTTCCTCAGTGGAGCCCTGGGCTGGATGTCGATGCTGCAAAAGGCTCGCATCAGCTTTGTGTTGCTCGCCATGTTTGCTTTGGTCGCTCACAACTTCGCCGGCGACCGATCGGCTCGCTTGCGTTTTGTTGGGGCATGGATCGCAACGATCGCCATCGTCCACTACTTCGTCACCGCTATCAATACGCCTTCGACCCTGCAAGGAATTCAGTCCGACACGTTCCTCGGCGGCTTCTTGTTCACCTTGTTTGCGGCGTTTGTCGGCTTGGTGGTTTCGTTCCCGCTCGGCGCCATTCTGGCACTGGCTCGCACCTCGAAGTTCCCGATCTTTCGGATCCTCGCCACCACCTTCATCGAGGTCGTACGCGGCATTCCGTTCATCACGGTGCTGTTCTTCTTCTCGATCATGTTGCCGCTGTTCTTGCCCGAAGGCATGGAGGTCGGCGAGATCGCTGGCGTTCTCATCGGCCTCGTCTTGTTCTCGGCCGCATATATGGCCGAGAACATCCGTGGCGGTTTGCAGTCGATCCGTCGAGGCCAGTTTGAGGCCGCCGATGCGATAGGCCTCACCCCGACCCAGCGAACCGGCCTGATCGTTATGCCCCAGGCGCTGCGGGTGTCGATACCGCCGCTGGTCGGCCAAGCGATCTCAACCTACAAAGAGACGTCGTTGTTTGCCATTATCGGCATCTTCGACTTCCTGCGGATCGCCAACAACGTAATCCCCAACCAGAGCACCCCGATCAACTTCGTTGGTCACAAACGTGAGGGCTTGCTCTTTGTCTCGTTGATCTATTTCATCGGGTCGTACGCCATGTCGAAGTATTCACAGAAACTTGAGAAGGATTTGGGAGTCGGAACACGATGAGCATTTCAGACGCAACAACCGCAGTTAATGAAGAACTCGCGTCGCGCGACGACATGATCGAGTGCGTCGGCGTCGACAAGTGGTACGGCGACTTCCAAGCGCTGAAGGGCGTCACGGCCACGATCAAAGAGCGCGAAGTGGTCGTGGTGCTCGGTCCATCGGGGTCGGGTAAGTCGACCTGGATCCGGTGCATCAACCGCCTCGAGCAACACCAGGGTGGCCAAATCATCGTCGACGGTGTCGAGCTCACCAACGATGTGCGCAACATCGAAAAGATCCGCTCCGAAGTCGGCATGGTGTTCCAGCAGTTCAACCTGTTCCCGCACCTGACCGTCATCGACAACGTCACCCTTGCCCCGAAATGGGTCCGCAAGATGCCCAAGGACGAAGCAGAAGACAAGGCGATGGAACTGCTCACTCAGATGGGCATCCCGGAGCAGGCCCAGAAGTTCCCGGGTCAGCTCTCGGGTGGTCAGCAGCAGCGGGTGGCTATCGCCAGAGCGCTGGCGATGGAACCGCGAGTAATGCTCTTCGACGAGCCCACCTCGGCGCTCGACCCCGAAATGATCAAGGAGGTCCTCGACGTCATGAAGGACCTCGCCAACAGCGGTATGACCATGATCGTGGTGACCCACGAAATGGGCTTCGCCCGCGAGGTCGCCGACCGGATCATCTTCATGGAGTCGGGCGAGATCGTCGAAGTTGGCACCCCCGAACACTTCTTCACCAACCCGACCGAGGACCGCACCAAGTTGTTCCTCAGTCAGATCCTCTGACCCTGCCTCGCAATAACCGCATCGACGAGATCCCGTTCGAGGGTCCCGGTCGAGTCTGGATCAGCGGCAAACATGCCGTTGCGCCCGACCCCGAGGCGGCGATCGCCCAGACCGGCGCGGCCAAGATCTTCTGTTTGGTCGAACCGGTCGAGCTCGGCCAGTACCCGGCGTACGCCGAATGGCTCGACGACCCCGCTACCCCCAGCATGTGGTCGCCGGTTGGCGACTACGGCGTACCCGACGCCGACCAGGCGGCCCAGATTGTGGCGGCGATGGTCGAGGTATTGGAAGCGGGCGATGGGTTCATCGTGCACTGTGCCGCTGGACTGGGCCGCGCACCGACGATGGCGATCTGTGCGATGGTGGCCATGGGCATCGCCCCGGACAAGGCGAGAGCACTGGTAGCCGAGCATCGACCCGGCGCCGGCCACGAAGCCCCCGCCCAACGCCGCCTCGCCGAATCCTTCGCCAAATAGCCGGACTAGCTCGTGCGGAGTTTGCCGCGGACGGCGCCGTAGTCGACGTCGTGACGGTAGCGGGCGAAGTTGGGGTCGCTGTCGAGCCGGCGTAAGTCGTTCCAGCCTCGTTCGATCGCTTCGTCGAGTCGGGTGAGCGCCCGCTCGGTGTTTCCGAGTCCGGCCCAGCTCGACGCCACGTTGTAGTACGCCTGCGGTTCGGATTCCGGTCGCATGGCGATCAGCAACTCCCCCACCTGAGTCGCTTCGTCGTACTTTGCTCGGGTGTGCAACGTGTGCTGCACCGACGAAAGGAATGAGGGCTCCCGGTAACCGGGCGGGCCGCTGCCGAGCGACTCGACAAGGAGCTTCTCGTACCCGGCACGGATATGGCCAAGGGCCAAGATATGGGCGGCCGCGGGCGTCGGTTCGTTGATCACCGCATCGGAAATTTGCTGAAGGCCGGTGGGGTCGCCCTCGTACATGGCGACCAGCCCGTAGATCGACGGGTGCACGTCGCCGGGCATCGCGTCGAGCTGTTGGCGGGCCCGAACCACATCGCCATCGGTCGCCGCCCGCTGCACGACGAGCATCTTGGCGTAACGCTGAACCGTCGGGTCGATCGAGGTTTCACCTAGCCGTTCGAGCTCGGTGACGGCCCCCGGATGGCCAGCGTTGAGGCCATCGAGCGCCTTCTCGAGCTCGTCTCGCTCGGCATCTTTTTGCTGGTTCTTCTTCGACACCGACGCGAGGACGGCCATGCTTTGAAACGCGAAGTACAGGACGAATAAGGCGAAGAAGTCTTCGCCTCGTTGGTACAAGAAATACGCCAGCGACAACCCAACGACGATCGAGACGATGGCGGCCCGCCGGCGGCGTTGCAGGGCCTCGCCCGGCAGCAGGTTCTCCATCACATGTCCGCCGTCGAGCGGAAGCATCGGGATCAGATTAAGCAGACCCCAGAGGATATTGATCAGAATCAGAAACCGCCAGGTGTGGTACGAAACGCTACCCACCACCGGGTCTTCGACCACCTGACGGGCGATCAACACCAAAAACCCGAGAACAAACCCGGCTGCCGGACCAGCCACGCTAACCCCGATCGACTGACGCCTTGTCGGTTCGACCGGTGGCACAAACGAGGTCAGTCCGCCCAGCGCATGGAGCCGGATCACCGGCTCGGCACCTAAGGCCCGAGCCGCAAAGGCGTGGCCTAACTCGTGCACCAGCACCGATACGCCCAGCACCATCATGATGTTGAACCCCAACAACAACCCGCCGCGCCAGAACACCATGACGAAGGGGATTATCAAGAAGAAGCTGAGGTCGATCTTGACCGGAAAGCCAAAGACCCCGAACCGCAGTCCGCGGCTACTCCCGAGCGCTAAGGGTGAAGACACGCCACCGATGGTAGCGAGCTACGGCTGGTTACCTCAGTCGGTATCGGTACCCAAAATGCTGACAAAGCCCACCATCTCGCCGGGGTACCCGCCGAGGTTGTGCACCAAGCCGAGCTTCCGGTCGCGACTCGACAGGTCGATCTGGCGCTCGGGCTCGGCTTTTCCCCGAAGCTGTTGCCACAGCTCGTAGTGCATGCGCAGGCCTGAGGCACCAACCGGATGGCCAAACGCCTTGAGCCCTCCGTCGGGGTTCACCGGAAGGTCGCCGTCGAGGTTGAACGTGCCGTTCAGCACCTCCGACCATGCCGTGCCGGGCTCGGCGAAGCCCAGGTCTTCCATCAACAACAGTTCGGTAGGCGTGAAGCAGTCGTGCACTTCGGCCATGGCGATCTCGGCTCGCGGGTCGGTGATGCCCGCCTGGGCGTAGGCATCGTCGGCCGCCATCTTGCACTCGGGCAGGCTGGTGAAGTCGTAATCGGGGTCGACCACGCCTTGGCCGTCGCCCGACACAAACGCCAGCGCCTTGATGTACAGCGGGTCGTCGCAGTACTTGTGAGCGTCTTCGGCTCGCACGACGATGGCCGCCGCCGCGCCGTCGGCCACACCAGCGCAGTCGAACACGCTGAGCTTGCCGGCCACCGCAGCCATGTTACAGATCTGTTCGGCCGAGGTTTCGCGGCGGAACTGGGCCAGTGGGTTCCGGGCGCCGTTGTAGTGGTTCTTCTCGGCGATCTTGGCCACCACCATTCGGAGTTCGTCTTCGTCGACCCCGTACTTGGCGGCGTACGCCGGAAGGATCAAGCTGTACATACCAGCGGCGGTGAGGCTGCGCTTGGTGCCATCGTGGGGGATCGGGAAGGCGTTGAGACCTTGGTAGCCGCCGTCCTTTACCTTCTCGCCACCAATGGCCATCGCTACGTCGTAGGCGCCGCTCGCCACGGCGTACGACGCCTGACGGAGCGCTTCGGATCCGGTGGCGCAGTAGTTCTCGACCCGGGTGACCGGTTTGCCCGACAAACCCATGGGAATCGACAGGGCAAGACCCGACGCCGCCGACTGCGACGTGCCGAACCAGTAGGCGTCGACGTCGTCCTTTTCGATTCCGGCCGACTCGAAGGTCAGGTCGGCAGCCTCGACCAACATGTCGTCTAGGCCTTTGTCCCAGTGTTCGCGAAACGGGATGCATCCCATGCCGACGATGGCGACTTGATCTTTGATTCCGTGAGATCCCATAGGGTTCGAAACTCTCTGTTCGTGCTGGTTAGTCCCGAACGGGACGAGCTTTCCAGTGGTAGTTAACGATGCCGTCGCCGTCATAGAGGCGCCGGAAGGTCATCTCGACCCGGTCGCCGACCGCAACGTCGGCGGCGTCGACATCGGCAATCTCGACCGGCATTCGCACACCGTTGTCGAAGTCGACCACGCCAAAGACCACCGGCGGGCTGGGCGAATACACCAGCTTGTCGATGGTGAACGTGGTGACGGTGCCGACGGCATTGGCCATCGGCGTGCCGCCGTCGTCGTTGGGGTTGATCAACCCAAACTTCCAGTCGATGTTGCGCAGCGCCGCCGATGACGACGGCCGGTCGGGCAGCGGCCGGCGCGGCGGTTCGACGGTAAGGGTGCCTCGCCACGACAAGAACTTCGGATAGCTGACCGGCGCGCCGTTCGCGAGCTGGGTGGCCAAGCTGCGGGCCGGGGTGAAGTTACCGACGTGCTCGGTTACCCGGAAGAACATCACCTGCACACCGTCGGCGTACACGGCCAAGCCGACCACGTCGCCGGCCGATGCTGACTCCAGCACCGAGGCCAGCAGCAGGCCGGGATGGGCCGCTCCGCTGTTACCCACCGACGAACCGAGGTCGTCGACGATGTTGTCGACTCCAAACTTGGCGGCGGTTCGTTTGATAGCTCGGGCATGCAGCCCGGTAACGATCAGCGAGGTGACACCAGCGGCATCGATACCGGTCGCCTCGCAGGCCTTCGCCCACGCTTGGGCGGCCAGCGGCGCGTAGGCGACCTCGCCGAACTTCTCTTCCCACAGCTTCGAGCGCGACTCGCCGGGCTCGCGCCACCGATCGACAAACTCACCGGTCGCAACCGCACCACCGAGGTACTCGGCGAGCACCGGGCCATCGTCGTCGGAACCGACTAGTAGGGCCGACGCTGCGTCGCCACCGGCCGCTTCGTCGGCGCTGGTGGGCAGGCCGATGCGAATGTCGGAGCCGACGACCAGCGTGGGCCGGCTGCCCTCAAGAGCCGCTTGCAGCGCACCGACTGCCGAGCGTTGCGATCCGTTCATGTCGACCGCCGACACCGACGGATCGAATCGGAGCGCCGCATGGATTGTCGACGCGTTGGTGCGGTCGAAATACGCCGGATCGACAGTAGAGAAGTAGGTCGAGGCGGGTGCCACGTCGGTGGCCGCCAGACAGGTACGGGCGGCCTCGACCGCCATGGTGGTGGTGTCCTCGTCGTAGGACGCAACCGTCCGGGTGCCACGACCTCCGCCCGACCCCATGGTCGAGGTGATCTCTGTTCTGTCCAGACGCCGGAACGGCAGGTAGGTCCCGAAACTCAAAATGCCACGCATTTGCACGAGCCTAACGGCGAGCGCTGCGGCTGAGGTAAAGCGACCGAGTTACTGCAGTGGCGGGTCGACGCAGTTGTCGGTGCCGCCGGTGCCGGTGGAGCCACCATCGACGAACTCGGCGAGGAAGCCACTGCCCGGATCGTCGGTGTCGAGCCAGCGTTGCAGACCATCGACGATGGCTACCGCTTCTGCGTCGCGCACATCATCTCGAGCGAACAGCGCCGCTTCTGACGGGTTGCTCAGGTACGCCGCCTCGGTGATCAGCGAGGGGATCTCGGGGGTGTAGCGGTGGATGCCGTAGAGGTTCTGGCCATCTTCACGCAGCCGAGCCGACACACCGTTGCGCACGGTTCCGACCCAGTCGGCGTCGTACTGGTCGAGGGCCGCGGTGATCTCTTCGAACATGATGCCGCCTGCTCGACGCGACTCGGTACTGCCCGACTGGTAGAACATCTCCGAGCCCGGCGTGCTCTGGCGCCGCACCGCTCCACCGTTGTGGTGGATCGAGATAAAGATTTCGGGGTTGAGCGCATTGGCGATCTCGGCCCGGGTGCGCAGCGGAATTCGGGTATCGGTGGTTCGGGTCAGAACCGAGCTGATACCTCGAGCCTCAAGAATCGACTGCACTCGCGTGGCGATCGCCAGGTTGAGGGTCTTCTCGTACAACCGGTTGGGGCCAACGGCTCCCGACTCGCTACCACCGTGACCCGGGTCGATGACGACCTCGGCCCCGGCGATGAAGTTGCCCTTGGTGATTCGAGCGGTGCGGGTGCACGGGGTCCATACCGTCCAGCCGTCGCTGTGGGTTTCGATGACCGGGGTGACGATGCCGGTCGGTGTAATGACCACGCCGGGTCCGCCCCGCGACGGGTTACCGCCGACCACGGCGACGCCACACCCAAGGTTGCGGTTGAGGCCTTCCCCGTTGTTGATGGCATGGGCACACACTTCGTGCTTGCCGGGCTTCAGTTGCACCGATGCGGTGAAGCCGTGGTTCTTGCCCATGTCGTGGAGGCGGTTGATGTCTTTGCGGATCTCTTTGGCCTTGACACTCTTGGCGAACTCACCGTCGACGTACACGTCGACCGAAATTGGCTTCCGGGTATCGGGGTCGATCGCCCAACCGGCCAACTCGGCGGTGTTGCCGTCGCTCACGATTCGATCGACACCACCGAACGGACGAGCGACGCGTTTCTTGGTGCGCTTTTCGACGCTGACGGTCCGGCACCCGAGTTCGGTGTCTTCGCCGCTGCCAATGTTGTCGCCCTCGACGCAGATCTTGTGCGTGCCCGGCTTCACGGTCGCCCGCAACACAAACCCGTGCCGGACACCCTTGCCGTGACGATCGGCCTTGTCGGCGCGGTGGCCGTTGGCTTTCTTGGTTCGCACAACCTTGCCGTTGACGGTCAGGCGGACCTTGATGGGCTTGGAGGTGTCGGAGTCGACCGCCCAACCTCGTGCGGTGACCGAGCTTGGTCCGGCGATGACCGACTCGACTTCACCCCATGGCCAGTTACCCTCTTGGGCGCTGGCGACCGTGGGCAAAAGAGCAAACAAAAGCGCGGCGACGAGGCCGCCCGCGAGGAAAGATTGTGATCGACCCATAGTGACCTTTGAGGCTAGCGGGGTTCGCTACGACTCGGACTGAACCACACCAACTGGGCAGCTGAGGCCGATGCCGCCGACACCGCAGTACCCGTTTGGGTTCTTGGCCAAATACTGCTGGTGGTAATCCTCGGCGTAGTAGTACGGGCCCGCGGTTCGAATTTCGGTGGTGATCTGTCCGAGGCCGGCTTCGTCGAGCACCTTCTGGAACCGATCGCGCGAGGCTTCGGCGAGCGCTTGTTGTTCGTCGTTGAAGGTATAGATGCCCGACCGGTACTGGGTACCGATGTCGTTGCCTTGGCGCATGCCCTGGGTGGGGTCGTGGTTTTCCCAGAACACCTTGAGCATCTGGTCGTAGCTGGTCTTGGTGGTATCGAAGACCACCAGCACGACCTCGTTGTGGCCGGTGAGCCCGGAACACACTTCCTGGTAGGTGGCGTTGGGCGTGATGCCTCCGCTGTAGCCCACCGAGGTGCTCACGATGCCGGGGGCTTCCCAGAACTTGCGCTCGACGCCCCAGAAACAACCGGCGCCGACCATGATCTGTTCGGTGTTGTCGCCAAACGGTCCCACCATCGGCGCACCGTTCACGAAGTGCGTTTCGGGAACGGGCACCGATTCGGTCCGACCCGGCAACGCATCGTCGGGGCTCGGCAAGGCTGATTTGTCACGTCCAAAGATTCCCATGGGGCAAATGTAACGGACCGTGGCCGCTAGTGCGGATCCCCCGGCCCGCAACATATGCGTCCGCGGAACCGCCGAGGGTTAGGGGATCGTTTCAGTCTCGACCGAGTACACGGCATGAGCTTTGCAGCCGTCGCCCGAACCCGTGAACAGGCTGTTGCGGAAGGGGCCAGTCACATTGTGTTCCGTAAATGAGGCACGCGAGTACCCACCCTCCATCCGTTCGTCGTTCCAGGTGTCGCCCCAGATGTTCTCATCGCGTTCGATGCTGCTGAAGGTGACCTTGATCGACGGCGGTTCGTTGCTGACCAACGTCACGACGCTCCGCAAGCTGAGGTCGACCGTGTCGCCGTCGCCAAGCGTGTGCCAGGTCGGCGGGTAGGTGTAGGTCTCTTCCTGATCGCCGGCGGTGATCGTTGCCGAAGCCTTGAGCTGGAAGTCGCCATCGCCCTCGATTCCGTCGCAGTCCAGGTCGATTTCGATCTCATCGATGACCAGCCGGGTCATGATCTGAGGCGCGGGAGCGGTGGTCGGTGGCACGGTTTCAGGAGGGAGCGTTTCAGGCGGCAGAGTCTCCGGAGGCAGCGTCTCGGGAGGCACGGTTTTCGGGGGCGCGGTCGTGGCAGGTGGAGCGGTCGTCGTCGGTGCCGGTTCTGTGGTTGTGGTCGTCGCGGCTTCGGACTCGGCGGCGGCCGCAAGTTCGGCTTCGAGCAGCAGCTGGTCGTTCTGGGCTCGTTGGAGCTCGAGTTCGGCTTGCACCAGCTCCAGTTCGGCGGCCGTGGCAGCGTCGCCAGAAGAGCGACTCAGCGCATCGGTGCCACATGCCGACCCGATGAGTACGAAGGCGAGTAGCAGCGCTGCCCCCCGTGATGATGTGGTGAACTTCTTGTACCGGCGGCCAGTACGCCGGCCTGGGTTGGTGGTGAAAGACATGTGATCCCCGCTGTTCGTTGGTTGGTGAAATCAACAATGAAGGAATCGACACCTGCGTTCGATAGTGCCAGCGTGCGAATGGCTGTGGCGCTCTCACCCAAGTGAGGGTGGTGCAGGCACCCTGTTCAGAACCTCATTCCGACATCGCGACCGTGATGCGACTAATGTCACACCTGCGCCGCCCGCGGCGCCAGGCCAAAACCGTGTGAGTTTGCACCCACTCAGCGTGTGATTTGCCCAGAATTGGTCTGTTTATCCACAGAATCGTGAAAAACGCTGGTCAGCCTGCACTTTTTTCGCGACCAAACGTCAGAAGCGTCGTCTGTACTTGTGACCGACGCAACACAACGGTTCCCCACACCGTGCGCGAGCGCACCGCCAAGAAAAATTTGACCACGGGGAACCTTTCACGAAAAAGGATCCACCGACCGTGGCAAACGATCAGAACTCACCCGGAGATGCCGCAAAAGATGCAGCGGGCGCAGCCAAAGATGCCCTCGGCAAACTGGCCGGGGGTGCGACCGACAAGGCCGGCGATCTGGCTGGCGGCGCGGCAGGCAAAGCCGGCGATCTTGCAGGCGGAGTAACTGGCAAGGCAGCGGCGGGCGCAGCCGGGATTACCGGCGGTGCCGGCAAGGCTGCGAAATCGATGAGCGGCAACATCGCCAAGCCCAACGTGTCCGCCCCCGACCTCGATGCCACCCTGCCCGGCCGGCCAACGATGAATGGCGGCGGACGAGCCTCGGGCAAAGGCGTGTGGATCGACAAGACCAAGTCGGGCAAACGTCCATTGTCGTCGGCGGCCAAAACCGGGCTTGGCGCCCTCACGATCGGCGCCCTTGGTCTGGGCAGCGTGCTGTGGGGCGTCGACCACATCGAGGACGACCTCGAAGACGCCGTGATCGCCGAAGTGCAAAAGGAATACGGCGTCACCCTGAGCAAAGATCAGGTCGACTTCGACGGGCGTAGCGGCGAGATCGTCGACATGGATCTTCCGGTCGGCGTAAGCACCGACGATGTCGAGCGCCTGCTCGACGGCCGCATCGAACGCGACACGTCCTCGATCAAAGAGGGCGACATTCGCGACATCAAGGTGTCCGGTACCGAAGTCGCCCCCGAAGAGCCACCCCCACCACCGCCTCCGCCGGAGACAACCGTCGCCCCCGAGCCCGTGGTCGAAACCGGCCCGATCGACGTTTCGGTCTCGACCGATGGCGAAAGCATCACCCTCGACGGCGAAGTGCTCAACCAAAGCCAACACGACGCCTTGGTCAGCGCGGCCGAGGCCGAGGTTGGGGCAGCGAACGTCACCAACAACCTCACGATCACCGGGGTTGAAGAACAAGAGGCAGGCTCCGACGCCAAGATCGCCGACATGGCAGCGTTGTTCGCTGGCTTCGACGGACTCACCGAAGGGTCGGGCACCGTCACCGATAGCGCCCTCAACTTCAGCGGTGTTGCCAAAGACGCCGACGGCGAAGCGGCCATCGAAGGACTCGCTGGCTCAGCAAACGCTGCGACATCGGTCGATGTTTCGGTCGCCGAGGTAACGGTTGAACAAGAGGTCGATCTTCTCCAGGCCGAACTCGACGCCCTTCAGGCCGAGATCCTCGAGAACGTCGTGTTCGACGTAAATAGCGATGTCATCACCCCGACTGCCGCCGGCACCCTTGACAAGGTCGTCGCCGCGATGACCCGCTACCAGCGCCCGGTCGTGTTGGTCGGTGGCCACACCGACTCCGACGGTAACGATGCGCTCAACCTTGACCTGTCAGACCGGCGAGCCAAGTCGGTAAGCCAGTACTTGATCGACCAAGGGATCGCCGCAGAACGACTTGTTGGCACAGGCTTTGGTGAGACCGAACCAGTCGCACCGAACGACACCCCCGAGAACAAACAAGCGAACCGACGGGTGGCCTTTACCGCCCAGTCCGAGTTCGCTTCGTAACCCCAACCCTCTCCCTACCCACCCTCCCCAATTCACCCGACCCCACGGAAAGCAACCCAACACCATGATCTGGACAATCGGAGAAATCCTCATCCCACTGCTCGCAGCGCTAGCCACCGGCCTTGGCCTTGGCTACCTCTTCTGGCGCTGGCGCCGTCAGTACGTCAGCGCCGCTGAATGGGATCAGGTCCAAGCCCGTTCCGGCGACTACGCAAAGGCCGAAGGCGAAATTCGTTCGCTGCGGGGCCGGGCCGAAGGTCTGGGCAACGAAAAGCGTGAACTCGAAGGTCGCCTCTCCGGCCTGACCGGCGAGTTGGGAACGGTGCAAGCCCGCAACGCCGAACTCGAAGCTGAGCTTTCGACGGTGAAAGGAAGCGTCGGGACCTACGAGGGTCAGATCTCCTCGCTTCGTGGCGACCTCGAAACCGCTACCGCTCGGGCCAGTGCGGTTGAAACCGACATGTCTGGTGCGAACGCTCGGGTCGCGTCGCTCCAGACCGACCTTGAAGGGGCAAACACCCGGGTCGGTGCTTTGGAAGCCGAACTCGAAGGAGCCAACGCACGCGCTGCTCAACTCCAAACCGAGATCGAGGGCGCAAACGCCCGAGCCGCCGAGGCACAGAGTGCGCTCGAAGGCGCCAACGCTCGAGTTAGCTCGCTGCAGGGCGACACCGAAGCCTCGACCGCTCGACTCACCGAGCTGCAGTCGAGCGCCGAGGCAGCTCAAGCACGCACCGCCGAACTTGAAGGTGAGCTGAGCAACGCCAACGGTCGCATCAGCGCCCTCGAAGGCGAACTCTCGACTGCCAACGGCCGGGTCGCCAGCCTCGAAAGCGACCTCGGAGGTCGCGATACCCAGTTGGCGTCATTCGCCTCGCTGCAGGGCGACTTCGACGGAGCGAGCGCTCGCGCTTCGTCGCTCGAAGCCGACCTGCAAGCCGCCAACGCCAAAGCTGGCGTGCTCGAAGAGGAACTCCGTGGATCAAACGCTCGGGTGGCCGAGATCGAAGGCCAGCTTGGAGACATCGGCCGTCTGCAAGGTGAGGTCGCCGCTGCCAACAACCGCATCGGGGTCCTCGAAGCTGAGGTAAACGAAGCGAACGAGGCCAAGGCTGCGCTCGAAGGCGCGAACGCCAAAGTGGCCTCGCTCACCGGAGATCTCACAACCGCCAACGCTCGGGTCAGCGAACTCGAAGGCCAAGTCGGTTCGCTCGGTTCGCTCCAGGGCGACCTCGATGCAGCCAACGCACGAGCCGAAGCGCTCGCTGGCGAGGTCGCAACAGCCAACAAGCGGGCTTCGGAACTCGAAGCTCAAGCGGGCGCTGCGGATTCCGTCAAAGCCGATCTAGCAGCGGCGAACGCCAAGGCCGAAGCACTGGCTGGCGAACTGGCCTCGGCCAACGACAAGGCCTCGTCGTTTGAGGCTCAGCTGGCTCAAGCCGGATCGGCCCAAGCCGACCTCGATGCCGCCAACGCCAAAGCCCAGTCCCTCGCCGGCGATCTGGCAACGGCCAACGGTCGCATAAGCGAACTCGAAGCCCAAGCTAAGGCAGCGGGTGCGGCCAAGGCCGACGTCGATGCCGCCAACGCCAAAGCCGAATCGCTGGCCAGCGATCTGGCCGCCGCCAACAAACGAGCATCAGAACTCGAAGCCCAAGCTAAGGCAGCGGGTGCGGCCAAGGCCGACCTCGACGCAGCGAACGCCAGGGCCAAAGCGCTCGAAGGCGATCTCGCCGCCGCCAACGCCAAGACAGCCTCGCTCGAAAAAGAGACGGTGCAATTCGCTGCTCTGCAGTCAAGCGCTTCGGACGCCGAAGGCCGGATCAGCAAACTCGAGAGCGACTTGGCTTCGGCCAACGATCGCACCTCGGCTCTACAACGCGACCTCGATGCGAGCGCCCAGCAGACGACGAAACTGTCGGGCACCGTCGAGCAGCGCGAGGGGCGAATCGCCGAACTCGAGGCGCAGCTCAAGGCAGCCCAGCAAGCAGAGGCCGACGCCAAGAAGGCCGCGGCAGCAAAGCCAGCACCGGCGCCGAAGCCCGCAGCGAAGAAGTCGACGCTTGAAGTCATTACCAAAGACAAAGCACCGTCCAAGTCTGAGCGGGATGATCTGAAGTTGATCAGCGGTATCGGCCCCCAGATGGAAGAAATGCTCCACGGCGAAGGCATCTACTTCTTCCGCCAACTCGCAGCACTCGACAAAGCAGGAGTCAACGAACTCAACGACCTCCTGCCCGGCTTCCCCGGCCGCATCGAACGCGACGAATGGGTACGCCAAGCCAAGGGATACGCCGCCGGCAAAACCCCCAAACCAGCCGAACGCAAATCAACCCTCGAAGTCATCAGCAAAGACAAAGCACCATCGAAGGCCGAACGCGACGATCTCACCCAGATCAGTGGCGTAGGACCAAAGCTGGAGAAGATGCTGCACGGCGAAGGCATCTACTTCTTCCGCCAGGTGGCCGCTCTCGATAAGGCGGGTGTCGCCGAGTTGAACGAGTTGATCCCGGACTTCCCAGGTCGGATCGAACGCGACGACTGGGTCAGCCAGGCCAAGAAGCTGCAGAAGAAGTAGTTCTGGGCAACGAGTAGTTCCTAAGCCGGTGGCCGCTTTCGGGTGGCCACCGGTTCTGGTTTTGCTGGGTACTCGGTGCGGTAGCGGTGTAGACCAGCACTATGGATCAACCAGGACTCCTCGACGGGCTCACCACGACTCGGGCGATTCGGCGGTACTCCGACAAACCAGTCACCGACGAACAACTTGCAACCATTTTGTTCGCGGCGTCGCGGGCGCCGTCGGGCTCGAACCGACAGCTGTTTCGCTTTCTGGTTCTGCGCAACGACGACCATGGGCGACCAGCTCGCGAACTTCTCGGCCGAGCGGCTCAGGAAATGTGGTCGACCAAACGCCGCACCGACAAGTACGACGACAACGCGGCGGCCACGTCGCCAAAGGCGCGGATGGCCGCAACCATGGAGCACTACGTCGACAACTTCGCCGATGCCCCGGTGCTGATCTTGCCGTGTCTTATTCGCCACCGCGGCCAGAACCCCTACGAGGGCGCATCGGTATATCCGGCGATGCAGAACCTGTTGTTGGGCGCGCGAGCGATAGGGCTCGGCGGGGTGGTCACCACCTTCCACGCTATGGTCGAACCCGAGCTTCGCGAGCTACTCGAGATTCCCGACGACGTGTTTGTCGCCGCCACGGTGACGCTCGGACACCCGGCCGGTAACCACGGCCCCGTCCGCCGCCGCCCCCTCAAAGAGCTGGTCTACCAGGGTCACTGGGGAAACGAAGTCGACTGGGCCATCGACCCCGAAGGCACCCAGTTCACCAGCGCCGGCCCCCCAAAAGGCTAACCCCCCCTCCCCCGAAATTTTCGCGTTTGAACCGCTCAGAGCGGGTCAAGCGCGATCAGAACTGGGGTTGGTGTGTTGGTTGACCACGTTCGGTGACAAAATGGTCGAGTGATCGATGCGAAGCCGCTGAACATTGGACCCCTGGAGGTCTGGCCCCCGGTGGTTCTCGCGCCCATGGCCGGGGTAACCGATGTTCCGTTTCGGGCGCTGTGTCGCAGTTACGGCGCCGGGCTATACGTCAACCAGATGCTCACCGCCCGAGCGTTGTGCGAGAAGAACGAACGCACCCTCAAATTGGCCGAGTTCGCCGCCGACGAGTCGCCTCGAAGCGTGCAGCTGTACGGCGTCGACCCGTACTGGACCGCCGAGGCCACCAAGTGGTTGGTAAACGAGCACGGCGTCGATCACATCGACATGAACTTTGGCTGCCCGGTCAAGAAGGTCACCAAGTGTGGTGGCGGCGGCGCGCTGCCCGTCAAGCGCAACCACCTGCGGGCCATCATCGCGGCAACGGTGAAGGCGGCGGGCGATATCCCGGTCACGATCAAGATGCGCATCGGGGTCGACGACGATCACCACACGTACCTCGACGCCGGACGGATCGCCGAGGAAGAAGGCGTGAAGGCCGTGGCTCTGCATGGCCGCACGGTCGAACAGCTCTACTCAGGCCAGGCCGACCGGTCGGCCATCGCCGCGCTGAAACAACACGTCACGACAATTCCGGTGCTCGGCAACGGCGATATCTGGGAGGCGCACGACGCCATCGAGATGATGCAAGAAACCGGCTGCGATGGCGTGGTCATCGGCCGCGGCTGCCTCGGACGACCGTGGCTTTTCCGCGACCTGGTCGACATCTTTGAGGGTCGAGAGGTCTCGCCGCCACCAACGATGGCCGAGGTTGTTCCGGTCATTCGAGAGCACGCCCGTCTTCTGGTCGAATGGACCGAGACCGAGGTTTCGCTGCGGTCATTCCGCAAGCACGCGGTTTGGTACCTCACCGGTTTCCCGGTGGGTCCAAAGATCCGCCGTCGTTTGAACGGGGTCACGTCGCTCGCCACCCTCGACGAAGTGTTGGCCGAGATCGACCCGTCGCTCGAACTGCCGGCCGCCGCGATGCGGATCCCCCGCAGCCACTCCGGCGGACCGAAGGCGGTAACCCTGCCCGAAGGTTGGCTCGACGACCCGTTCGGCCCGGCCACGATGGGCGCCGATGCTGAGGCGATCGTGTCGGGTGGCTAGTCCCCCGCTGCTGCTCGCCTCCAATTCGCCCCGCCGACACGAACTGCTCACCAATGCCGGCGTCGAGTTCGACCTCGTCGACCCCCACGTCGACGAAACCGCGATCGGCGCCGGTCTAACCGACGCCGTCGAGCTTGTTACGCAGTTGGCGATCGCCAAGGCGATGGCGGTTGAGGTTGCGCCGGACCAACCCGTGCTCGCCGCCGACACGGTGGTGGTGCACGAAGGCACGATTCTCGGTAAGCCCACGAACCGCAACGATGCCCGGGCCACGCTGCTCGCCATGTCGAACTCACCCATCGAAGTCGTGAGCGCCGTGGCGATTCGCACGGCCGACGCCGACCCAACCGTAGAGACCACCACCACAACATTGGCAGTGAAGCCGCTCACCCCGGCACAAGTCCACGCCTATGTCGACACCGGCGCCGCCGACGACAAAGCGGGCGGACTCGCGGTGCAGGACGCCGCCAGCGAGTTCATCGACCGCATCGACGGTTGTTACACCAACGTCGTCGGCCTACCCATGTGCTCGGTCGGCCGTCTACTCGACAACCCCACCATCGACTGCCCCCACTAACCCGAAATTTTCGCGCTCAGGGGCCTGACCGACCGTCTGGCGCGATCAGAAACCTCTAATCGCCCAGCGCGACGAGATCGGGGTCGTCGGATTCGGGGATGTGATCGCCGGTGATGGTGGCCAACACTTCATCGGTAACCTCCTGGGTTGCCTCGATCATCTCGGCCAGCGCTACCGCTTGACGAGCAACCGCGGCTTCAAAGAGGTTCCGGGCTGCTCGACCATTACCGAAGCCTTTGCCTCGGTCGGCCGCCGCAAAGAAGGCGGCGACCGCTTCTTTGGCGGTGTCGTCGATCTCGAAATGGTTCTTGCGAGCGATGATTTCGAAGATCGCGACGAGGTCCTCGTCGCCGTAGTCGGGGAAGTTGATCGTCTTGGGGAACCGCGACTTCAAGCCCGGGTTGGCGTCGATCAGTTGGGCCATCTCGTCGGGGTAACCAGCCATGATCACCACGATGCTGTCGCGCCGATCCTCAACCAGCTTCACCACCGTGTCGATCGCCTCGCGACCAAAGTCGCGTTCGCCACCGCGCACCAGGGAGTACGCCTCGTCGATGATGAGTACACCCTCGTCGGCCCGGTTGAACGTTTCGGTGACCTTGGTCGCGGTCTGGCCAACAAAGCCCGCAACCAAACCCGAGCGATCGGTCTCGACCAGGTGACCACGGTCGACTACACCCAGGGTGCGGTAGATCTGGGCCAACAATCGAGCGACGGTCGTCTTGCCGGTACCCGGGTTGCCGACAAACACCAGGTGTCGGCTCGACTCAGAGACTTCGATCCCTCGTTCTTCTCGAAGCTTTTGCACCTGAAGCAAAGCGGCGACGAGCTTTACCTCTCGCTTCACTTCTTCAAGGCCCACCAACTCGTCGAGTTCGGCGAGCAGTTCGTCGAGTGGGCGTTCGGGCGGCAGATCGAGCGTTGGGTCGATGCCTTGGTCGACATCGCCAACCGTGCCCATCGCCGATGCAACGTTCTCGCTGACCCCACCGGACTTGATCGATCGCAACAGCATCGACCGAAACTGTTCGACGGCGCTCAGTTCGAGACGCGACGTGTACTCGTCGAGGCCGATCACGGTGTGGGCGACCCGCAGCGCTTGCTCGTAGTAGACGCTCGAGTACTGCGAACCACGCTTGTTGTCGGTTTTGACCAGGGTCATGAACAGCCCGGTCGGTTCGTCGAGCCACTCCTTCTTGTCGGCCAGCAGCTCGCGTCCTTCGGCGAGAGTCATGTCGTCGGGCAGAGCCTCGGGCATGTGGCGGCTGAGGGCTTCGATGAATCCCATGACTTCGAGTTCGGAGTGCCGCTCGTCGCAGTCGATAAACGCCGCCGACAGGTTGTGGGCTTCGGCGATGAGTTTTTGGCGGAGTTCGTCGGCCGAGACAGCGAAGACCTCTTCACGGAGGGGCTCGATGGTGTTACCGAGCCGTTCGAGAAACTGATCGACGGCGTCGGCGAGTCCTGCGGAGTTCTGCATGGGTCTAACGGTAATCGGGCATCACCGAAATGGCGATGTATTCGCCAACCGCTACCCCACCGGCTCCATCGACGTGACCTGCACCGGCACACCGTTGAGCACACCATTGCCCGATGGCACGTCGATCCGCTGATCGTCGATGAGCTCGTTGAGGTTCGCCCCAACCTGCGCCCGGGCGATCTCCATTCGAGTGCCCTCGACGTTGTGGCCCCAACCGTGCGGTAAACACACCACGCCAGCCATAAGGTCGTCGGTTACCTCGACCGCAGTCGACACCGTGCCCGCCGCCGACGACACCTCGACCATCGACCCATCCTCGACCCCCCGAGCAGCAGCATCGGCGGGGTTCATTTGCAGGGCGGTGCGGCTCTTGCCTTTCACCAACACGTTGATGTTGTGCATCCACGAGTTGTTCGACCGAACGTGGCGACGTCCGATGAGCAACAGTTCGTCGTCGTTGCTTTCGTGGTCGGCCGTCCGGAATCGGTCGAAGTCGGCGACGATGAGTTCTGGGGCGAGTTCGACCATGCCGGTGGTGGTCTTTAGTGCGTTGGGCAGTCGTTCGATCATCGGCCCGTAGTCGATCCCGTGCGGGTTCTCGAGCAGCTGAGCGAGCGACAGGCCTCCCGGATTCGATCCGAACCCTTCGCCGAACCGGCCGGTCCGCAGACGAAGGTCGATGACCCGTTCGATCGGATCGAGGTCGGCCAACTCGGCAACGATCTCGTCCTTCTCGCGGCCATAAATTGGGCTGTGTTCGGACTTGAGCTCGCGGTCGACGACCTGACTCAACACTTGTTGGTGCACAAGCTCGGGGTCGGCCTCGGCGCCGAACCCGCCGAGTACCAGCGCGAGCCGGGCCAACACGTCGGCTTCGTTCAGACCGGTTGCCGGGAACACCGCCGGCGAATAGTTGGTGACCACCCGGATCGCGTTGGCTTCAAAGGCAAAGTCGTAGTGGCTTCGTTCGAGCGGGCTCAGGCCCGGAAGGATCACGTCGGCGTGTCGGGTGGTTTCGTTGAGATACAGATCGACCGCCACCATGTAGTCGAGGTCGGCAAAGGCGGCATCGAGTCGTTCGCTGTTCGGGAACGACCGAACTGGGTTGCACGCGATGGTGATCAGGGCCCGCAGCTGCCCTGGGCCTTCGGTTTCGATTTCCTCAGCCAGCGATGCCGCCGGGAACTCGCCGTTGACCTCGCCGTGCCCGCCGACCCGCGAAGCCCACCGGCCGGTGTCGTAGCCTCGACCGCCCGGAGTTTCGTGATCGATACGCACGGTTGCCGGGCTGGCAAACATGGCCCCACCCGGCGAATCGAGGTTGCCGGTAAGCACGTTGATTACGTCGGCCGCCCACGAGGTAAGGGTGCCGAACTCGACCGTGTGGTTGCCCATCCGTCCATACACCACCGCGGTCGGCGCAGCGGCCAGGTCGGCGGCGATGCGCTCGATGATCGAGGCGTCGATTCCGGTCGGCCCCTCAGCCTTTTCGGCGGTGAAGCCGGCGACCAACTCGCGAACCTCGTCGACCCCGGCCACCGAATCGGCAAGCCGCCCAATATCGACCAGGTCGTTCTCGAACAGTTCGTTGATGATCGCCAGCAGGAGATACAGGTCCGAGCCAGGCTTGATGAAGTGATGTTCGCTCGACAGTTCGGCGGTCTCGGTTCGACGCGGATCGATCAGTACTACCTGGCCGCCTCGTTCGACAATCGCCTCAATCCGGCCAGGAAAGTCGGGCGCGGTGCACAAGCTGCCGTTCGATGCCGCGGGGTTGGCTCCGAGCATCAACAGGTAATCGGTCCGGTCGAGGTCGGGCAGCGGGAACATGAGCGGGTTGCCCCACATCAGCCCCGCGGTGAGGTGTTTGGGCATCTGGTCGACCGTCGAGGCCGAGTAGATGTTGCGAGTCCCGGCGGCATGGATGACCGGGCGGGCGTAGTAACTGCCGACCGTGTTGTGGGTGTTCGGATTGCCGAGCACGATGCCGAGCGACTCTCGACCCTTCGCCTCGAGCAACGGCATCAGGTTGGCCTCGATCTCGGCGTACGCCTCGTCCCAGCTGACGTCGACCCATTCGCCATCTCGCTTGACCATCGGCGACCGCAGCCGGTCGGGGTCGTTGTGGAGCTGTTTGAGGGTCGAGCCTTTCGGACAGATGAACCCCTTGCTAAACACATCGTCTTGGTCGCCGCGGATCCGCACGACCTCTTCGCCTTTGGTGGTTATCTCGAGTCCACAGGTCGCTTCACAAAGCGGGCAAGTACGAAAGTGAGTCTGAGTGTCGGCCATAGGTCGACCTTAGTAAGCCAACGTAAGCCAGACCCAGTGCCGGTCGGTTTCGGCCCTGACCGACAGAAAACGTCAGAGCCGGGGCAAAGCCAACAGAAAACGGCCAAAGAGCCCGTAGCTCGCGCAGGGCGAAGGGCGCCGGCGGAGAGAAATAGCGAAGCGCCGGAGCCGAAGGCGGAGAAAAGTATGGGGAGCGAGCTTGCGAGCGACCGACCAGCAAACCGCTAAAACGACAACAAGGGCCGGCGCCTTAGCGCCGGCCCTTGCCGTTCAGTTTCTCAGAAGCTTTTCCTCTTTAGCTGTCGCTTGCTTCAGGCTTGCGAGCAAGGAGCATTACTGCACCAAGTACGATCAAGACTGTTGCTGCGCCGGCCAATGGAGCTGCGGTGCTACCGGTGAACGCAAGTGATCCGCCAGGCTGGCCACCGGTGGTGGTACCTGGAACCGTGGTGGTCGATCCGGTCTGTGCTGCGCTGGTGACCCGAACGTTCTGCGAAGCGGAGAAGTCCGATCCGTCAGCGTTGGTTCCCTCAGCGACGATGGCATAGCTACCTGGGTAGATGCCGGCCGGAATGGTTACGGTCATGTTGATCTCGCCCGAGGCGGTTACGACCGAGGATCCAACAACTTGGTTGTCGATGCTGACCGTTACGGTCGATCCGGGGAGAAGACCACTCTGGGTTACCGTTGCCTGCGATCCAGCAGAAACTACTGGGGTGCCGTCAGCGTCAACCGAGTCGGGGTTCGGTACCGAGACCGAGCCGCCGCCACCAGGGGTGGTTCCGGCAGCTTCGACACGGATGGTGGTCGAGGCGCCACAGTCGGAGCTTCCGCTGCTGTGAGTACCCGAAGCGTTCACAACGTAGGTTCCATCGGCCAGGCCAGCGGGAACTAGGAACGATCCGGTGAATTCACCCGAAGCGGGCACGGTGAAGGTTCGAACGGTGAGGCCACCAACGGTGACGGTCGCGGTCGAGCCGGGGAGAAGGTTAGAGAGTGCGACAGAGCCGTCGCTACCAGGACGTACGACGGGGGTACCGTCGGCGTCTACCGATACTGCGCCCGAGACCGCAACGGTTCCACAACCGGTGTTGGGGTCATACTGCGCGCTTGCCGGAGCGGCGAGCAGCGCAAGCGCCATAAGCGCAATGGTGAATATACGTCGGAACATGATTTGTAAAACTCCTGAGATTGAAACTGTCCAGTAACGAATCGGAATGCAGTGCTGGTCTTTTAGGGTTTGGGACGCTTTGATCCATACGACCCATAGAGGCTCTTTGCGGCCAATTAGCGCCCCCAGGTGTGCATTGTCGACGTCGTGAGGTCGAATGAGGTGGTTTCGTTGTTGACCGTGACCGTGTAGGAGTCGGTTGTGGCCGTTGGCTGGTGGTGAATCCAAAGCTCGTGGGCCAATGGATCAGCGTCTTTGGCCGCGGCGCCCAGCGTTCCGGCGAGTTCGAACAAAACGTCGACCTGCTCGCCTTGGGGAACCGCCACGAAGAGCTCGTGGCGCCACATTCCGTATTCGAAGTAGGTGTCGGTCTCGACGAGTTGGCCGCTCTGGCTTGCCACCTCAAGTTCGAGCGGCGTGTGGACAATAAGGAGGAGCCGGTTGGTGCCGGGTTCGAGACCGTGGCGGTTGGGGGTCACGTAGTCGCTGAGCCCAGGTGGAGTGCGGTTGTCGAGCGTGACGGTGAGCTGTGCCTGCGCCGCCGGCCGTTCGCCCGGGGCAGCCGAGGATTCGTCGATCGTCACGTCGTAGTTGATCGTGCGGTGGAGGTAGGCGTCGAGTTTGTTGGGGCCACCGTTGGCGTGACTCACCGAGAGGAAGTCGTCAAAGGCAGCCGGGCGGAACCGCTCGGCGAGGCCAAAGTCGGCGAGTAGCTGATTGTCGGCGTCGTGAAAGCTCACCATTCGCAGGCGGCCTTGGTCGATCATGGGCTCGAGGGCGTCGACGATGGTCTCGAGCGGTGGCAGGTCGCTGGCCTGGAGTTGGGAGAACACCGAAGCCAACACAACATCGAGCACGCTGGTACGGGCGTAACGGTCGTCGATGAGCTCGTACTGGCCGCTGAGCAAGAATTCGGGCAGCGACCCTTGGTCGAGGTTGAGGCCAATGGCGTCGACGTTGACCGGTCCGCTTAGCTGGGTAATCGCGCCGAGGGCGAAGGGGTCGAGGTAGACAACCCCGTCGATCGGGGCATCGACGGCGGGCGAGCCACCCATTTCGCCGTAGATATCGCGAATGACATCAGCAGCGACACCAAGGTCGTGCGTGCCGGTGAAATTCTGCGAGTACTTCCACGGTTCGTAGCTAGCGAATCGGTCCGGCAGCAACGACTCGACCGCGTCGGGGGTCGTCGACTCGGCGTTGAGGTCGGTCGCCCGTCCCGAGTCGATGAGCTCGAGGGCGCCGTTGTCGAACTCGATCAATGCGTATCCGCCGAGGAATCCGCCGAGTTCGCGGGTTTCGTTCGGATTCGCCGCCAGCACCAGATACCGGCGGGGAAGGTCGGCACCCAATAACGAAGGAAGTTGGGTGAGGTATGGCAGCTGTTGGTCGATCTCGGCGATGGTCCCGTCGGCTTTGCGCTGAGCGGTGAGCAGCCGTTCGGTCAACGGCGACAGCAACCAGGGGCCCTGATGCTTCGCCGGGAGCTCGCCAACGATGATCAGACTTTGCCGGAACTGTTGGGCCGCCTCTTCGGCTTGGGTGATGCGTTCGAGGTCAAGACCACCGGAGTCGGCCCGAAAGTCCGAGATGTCGGCCGCCTCGACCGCGCGAGCGGCGGCGATAACCGAGCGGTCGATTGCCACAACCGAATCTTTCAGGGCGGCATAGTTCTGGCTCACGACCGGCACCAGTCGCGCTGGCCTGGCCCACAACGAATCGAGTTGAGTTCGAGCATCGCTGAGCCGCGAGCGGGCCACGATCAGAGCTTCTTGGGCCCGGGCGGTATCGGCGACGTCGACGGTGGACAGGCCCGTCTCGAGCGAGGACGCTGCAGCTTCGAGGTCGCTACGGGCGGAGAACAAGGTGAAGGCGGTGTTCATCACCCCAAGAGCAAGGAGTGCCGTGGCAAACACGGTGGCGATCTCGAGCCACCCTCGTACTCGGCCAGTCGACTGGCGGATTGCCGAGGTCAACATCACGATCGAGACCGCAGCAACCACATAGGCCGACAAGCGGGCAATGCCGTAGTCGCCGGACCGCAGCCACAGCCCCACGAGGCCGGCGCCGATCAGCGGGGTGAGCAGTGGCCGAAGGCGGGGACGAGACAGCACCACGAGCACACCGGCGACCACACCGCCGGCGAGCATGATCCACAAAGGAGCCGAAGCAGCCAAAGAAGAAGGAGACGAACCCAGCAGCGCAAAGGCCGCAGTGCCGAGAACCAGCGCCGCCCGCCCCGCTTGGCGGGCGATCAACGGCACGACGGCACCGGCCACCACCAAATAGCCGGTGTCGACGGTGGAATGCCCGGTTGGGGCAGCACCCGACGTCGCGGCGAGCGCCGCGCCGACCGCACAGGAAAGAAGAAGGATTACCGTGGCGCGTCGCGCCGGCCGCGACTCGATTCGGGGACCAGCGATCGAATACCCAATCCATACGTTTGTCGACTGCTCAAGGCCGCCAAGCTCGGACGGTTGCTCGGTCGTTTGGCCCGTGGGTCGAGCTGGTGAGGTCGTTGGACTCATCGCCCTAGTCCGATCGGCCCAAGCGAGCCGGATTTGAGCGCCGCGACTGCGCAAATCGGACCCAAACAACGAACTCGTTAGGTCTTGGGTCCTATCCCTTAAGTCCGTATGGACCATGCCGATAGGTGGCAGGCGGTTCTCACCAATACCGCCAAAACGTGGCCCTAGGAGGGTACCAATCTCATGTTCTCGTTCGAGGAACGGGATATCGATCTCGATCTCCGCAGTTACATCACGATTATTAGGCGTCACCGCGCAAAGGTGATCGCTTGCACTGCGCTCGCCATGCTGGCGGCGAGCCTATTGACCTTCCTTCAGGACAAGACCTACGAAGCCACCGCCGATCTCTTGGTCGAGACTCGGTCGACCAACGACATCTTCTCTCAGTCCGCTGGCGGCCGTCAGGACGCCGACCGCGACCTCGAGAACCAGGTGGAGTTCTTGAAGTCGAGCACGGTCTTGGTCGCCGCGACCGACGCTCTCGGCGAGGAACCCGACGTCCGGATCGCCACGACGAACGACGGCGACGTGATCTCGGTGACCGCAACCGCCGACGAGCCCGCCCGGGCCGCCGAGGTGGCCAACGTGTACGCCGACACCTACCTCGATCTTCGCAAGGACCGCCTGGTGAAGGATTACGCCCAAACTTCGGCTGCGGTGCAGGACCAGATCGCGGCCATCGACGAAGAGTTGGCAACCCTCGACGTCGCCCACGCGGAAGAGCTCGGCACGGTCGATGTGCAGCTCACCGACGAACGCAGCGCCGAAGAACCCAACGTGGGCCTGATTACCTCACTCGAGCAACAGCGCGCCGAAATTGCTCGTCGCCAGTCTGAACAACGAGCACCGCTGGTCAGCCAGCGGGCCGTGTACTCGCAGGGTCTCACCACCCTCCAACTCAACACCGACCTTGCGAGTGGCGGCATTGCCCAAATCATTACCGAAGCCGAAGAACCCAAAGGTCCGGCCAGCCCTCGCCCGATCCGCAACATGATCCTTGGCTTGCTCGGCGGGCTTCTCCTCGGCCTCGCCGCTGCGTTGGCGTTCGAACAGCTCGACGATGCGGTGGTCGACCCAGATGATCTGTCTCGCACCGCCGACCAGCTCCCGATGCTGGCGATGATTCCTCGAGGTGGAAAGCAACTGTTCTGGAAGCGAGGCGGCCGCGAGGCGGTCGAACGCACTCCAGCGGTTACCGAAGCCTTCCGTTCGTTCCGCACGTCGCTGCAGTTCGCAGCACTCGACAAGCCACTACGTGTCGTCCAGGTAACCAGTGCCCTTCCCGGTGAAGGTAAATCGGTCACCGTCGCCAACCTCGCCAAGCTGCTGGCCGAGGCAGGCAAGCGCATCGTGATCGTCGATACCGACCTTCGCCGGTCGTCGATCCATAAGTACCTCGATGTCGACGGGTCGGTCGGCTACCCCGAGTACCTTCTCGGCCGTAAGCCGCTCAACGAGATCTTCGTTCGGGTCGATCCGGTTCACCAGCTGTACCTGCTGCCCGCCGGAACCACCCCTCCCGACCCCGCTCAGCTTCTCAGTACTCGTGCCATGGCCGAGCTGATCAACAAGCTGGCCGGTATGTTCGACCTGGTCCTGATCGACTCGCCGCCGGTGCGCCCGGTGTCGGATCCGCTCATCGTGTCAAAGCTGGTCGACGGCGTGGTCGTCGTAGCCCGCTCCGGCGTCACAAAGAAGGAAGAGCTTCGCGAATCGATCGGCGCCTTGCGTCGGGTCGGCGCTCCGTTGCTCGGCACCGTACTCAACGGCCACACGGCGCCCAACGAGTACAAGCGCAGCAGCTACTACCTCGACGAAACCGACAACGAGGTCGACCTGCGCGAGCTCGGCGGCGACCAACAACACTCGATTGCCAAGACGACCGGATCGACGATCGAACTTCGCGACGGAGCGAACCAGAACCAGCAGTAGGTGAGCTGATGGCGGGGACTACTGTGCTGGTGTGAACAGCCCCGCCCAGCCCCTACCCCCGTTGGTGCGCCGGCTGCCACCTGCACCCGACCCCGACGCGTTGCTCGACGGGTTCGTCGAGCACACCGCCGAGCAAGGGATCGATCTCTACCCGGCCCAGGAAGAGGCGATCCTCGAACTGTTGGCCGGCAACAACGTCATCTTGAACACCCCAACCGGGTCGGGGAAGTCGTTGGTTGCGGTCGCTGCGCACTTCGCCGCGTTGGCCGACGATCGTCGCAGTTTTTACACCGCCCCGATCAAAGCTCTGGTGAGCGAGAAGTTCTTCTCGCTCGTGCACGAGTTTGGCTCGGAACGGGTGGGCATGGTCACCGGCGACGCGGCGGTAAACCCCGACGCGCCGATCATCGCGTGCACGGCCGAGATCGTCGCCAACATGGCGTTGCGCGACGGCCCCGAGGCCGAAATCGATCTGGTCATCATGGACGAGTTTCATTACTACGCTGACCCGCAGCGCGGTTGGGCGTGGCAGGTACCGCTACTCGAACTGCCCAACACCCAGTTCTTGTTGATGTCGGCCACCTTGGGCGACACCGAACGATTTGTCACCGAGCTGACCGAACGGACCGGGCGCGAGACCACGCTGGTTCGCTCGACCACCCGGCCGGTCCCGTTGTCGTTCGAGTACCGCGATACTTCGCTGCACGATTCGCTCGAGGAACTACTCGAAAGCGACCGGGCACCGGTGTATGTCGTGCACTTCACCCAGCGGGAGGCAACCGAAGCCGCCCAAGCCTTTACCAGCATCGATGTGCTGACCAAGGACGAAAAGAAGCAGGTGGCCGAACTCATCGGTGGGTTCCGGTTCGATAGCCCGATCGGCAAGGACCTCAAGCGGTATCTCTCCCATGGCATCGGGGTGCACCACGCAGGGTTGTTGCCGAAATACCGGTTGTTGGTCGAGAAGCTCGCTCAGGCTGGCCTACTCAAAATCATCAGCGGCACCGACACCCTCGGCGTTGGCGTGAACGTGCCGATCCGCTCGGTGCTGTTTACCCAGCTGTGTAAGTACGACGGGCGCAAGACCCGTGGCCTTTCGGTCCGAGAGTTTCAACAAATTGCGGGCCGGGCGGGGCGCAAAGGGTTCGATACCCAAGGCCACGTTTGGGTGCAGGCTCCGGCGCACGTGGTCGAGAACAAGCGCAACGTCACCAAGGCGGGCGGCGACCAGAAGAAGATCAAGAAGCTGGTGAAGAAGAAGCCGCCCGAGCGCGGCTATTCGCATTGGGACGAAGCGTCGTTCGACAAGCTGGTAAACGGCGAGCCCGAGGCCCTCACGTCGAGCTTTGATGTCACCCACCAGATGGTGATGAACGTGCTCGACCGCCCGGGCGATGGTTGCGCGGCGCTGCGGACCTTGATGGTCGACAACCACGAACCTCGTCGCCGACAACGCAAACACATCCGCCGGGCGATCGCCATCTACCGGTCACTGCTGACCGGCGAGGTCCTCGAGACCCTCGCCGAACCCGACGAGTACGGCCGACTGGTCCGGGTAACCATCGACCTCCAAGACAACTTTGCGCTCAACCAACCCCTCTCCCCCTTCGCCGTCGAGGCGATCGAAGCGCTCGACATGGAGTCCGAAACCTACGCCCTCGACGTGTTCAGCGTTGTGGAGTCCGTGCTCGAAGACCCGGGCGTGATCTTGGGAGCCCAACTCAATTTGCTCAAGGGCGAACGGATCGGCGAACTCAAGGCTCAAGGCATGGAGTACGACGAGCGAATGGAGGAGCTCGAAAAGGTCGAGCTGCCCAAGCCGCTGGCCGACTTCTTGTACCCGGCCTTCGATGTGTTTCGCAAACATCACCCATGGGTGGGTGGCGACACCATTGCCCCCAAGGCGGTGGCCCGCGACATGTACGAACGGGCGATGACCTTTGGCGAGTTCATCAACCATTACAAACTCAAACGCAGCGAAGGCGTTGTGCTGCGCTATCTCTCCGACTGCTTTAAAGCGCTGAAACAAAACGTGCCCGAAGACAACAAGACCGACGAGGTATACGACCTCACCGAATGGTTGGGCGAGTTGGTGCGACAGGTCGACTCGAGCCTGATCGACGAGTGGGAGAAGATGCGCAACCCCGAACCCGACGACACCGAAGCACCGGCCGAGGTCGACACTCGACCCGATGTCACCCGTAACGCCCGAGCCTTCCGGGTCATGGTTCGCAACGAAGCGTTCCGGTGGGTACAACTGCTCAGCCGGTATAAGTACGACGAGCTGGCCGACGTGATGTCTACCGAGGTGACCGGCCCAGAAATTAAAGACCTGACCATGCCGTACTGGCAGAACGAGGGCGAAGTAGGCACCGGACCATCGGCTCGGAGCCCCCAGCTGTTCCTGTACGACGAGGATGACCAGACCGTCCGCCAGATCATCGACGACCCGGACCAAAATCACGAGTGGCACTTTGCCGGGCGGGTCGATCTCGAACAATCACGTGACCAGGGCCGAGCGGTGCTCGTGCTCGACCAAATCGTATCGGCAAACCAACCAGGGGGTTAGATGTTTGAGAACAATCCGGTAGACGTTTCCCAGCCGAGCGCCGGGACCGCCGACCGCCCCGCTCGTCCGCAACTTCGCGACGAAGACTTCCGACCACTCGAGCGCAAGCTCGTGACCCTCCGCACGGTCTTTGCGTTCATCCCCTTCGGGATCATGTTCCTGTCGGGCCTCGTCCTCGCCGTGGCGATCGGCGAAGCCCGCTGGCTCGGTGGGCTCATTGCGCTCGCCGCGCTGGTGTTGTTCATCGCCAACGCCGTCGCCATCCGGCTCAGCTACCGGTTCTGGGGTTATGCGGTCCGTCAGCACGACCTCACGGTGCGCAAAGGGGTCATCCTTCGGTCGGTGATTTCGGTGCCGTTTAACCGGGTGCAGCACGCGGCGGTTCAGAGCGGCCCGATCGAACGTGCGTTGGGGTTGTCGACGATCAAGGTGTTTACCGCGGGCGGCGCGGGCGCCGACCTTTCGATCGAAGGACTGTCGACCGAAACCGCCGAGCAACTCAAGAACCACATTCTTCACAGCGTCTCCGAGCTTCGCCAAACAACGTCGTGAACGCGCCAGCGCCCATCGAGGTCGACCTCACGCAGCCGCAGAAGCAGTCGCCGACGGCGATTCTGGCCAACCTGGTCAACCTCAATGCGCTGCAAGGCCTCCTGCCGTTTTTCGCCTTTGGTTTGTCGCGGGGGCCGTTGGTTCTGTTTGGACTAATCGCCCTCGGTGTGTGTGTCTTGGTGGCCTTTTCGAGTCTCGGCTGGTTCTTCACCACCTACTGGGTCGAGAACGGTCACCTCGTGCTCCAAAAGGGTGTCCTCAACCGCAAACGGGTGCAGGTTCCCCTCGATCGCATCCAACAGATCGCGACCGAGCAGGGCATCGTCCAACAGATCTTTGGCGTGCGAAAGGTTCGGGTCGACAGTGCCGGTTCGGCCGGATCAGAGATTGAGCTTTCGGCGATAACCGACGACATGGTGAGCCAACTCCGCAGCCAACTGGTGGGCACCGACCAAGCGGGAACCGCCGCCCCACCAACCGCCCAACCGTTCCCGGGTGCTGTGGCGCCGACCCCAGCAGGGGCGCCACCCACCGTTGCCCCGCCGCCTGGTGCGACAACCCCCGAGACCGACCTGCGCACGATGGTGGTTCGCCACTCCTTTGCCGACCTCGCCCAAATCGCCGTCGCCCGGCCGAGCCCGCAGGTGGTCGCCGGTATTGCGGCCCTGCTCAGTCTTGGCCTCGGAACCTCGGTCGAACGGATCTTCGACTCGTCGGTCTTCGGTGCCGCTGGCGCAATCTTGTTGGGAGTCGTCGCCCTCGTACTGATCGTGGCGGTCACCATCGGCGGAACGATCGTGCGAGAGTTCGACCTCACGGTCTGGCGAAGCGACCAGGGGCTGCGCCTGACCGCTGGCCTGTTGAACAAGCGCGAGATGTTCGCTCGCACCGAACGGGTGCAGTACGTAAAACGCAAGCAGAACTTTCTCGAGCGGCGCTTCAACCGGACCACCGTCTACCTCCCCCAAGCCTCGGCCACCGCCGGAGCAGAACCCGGTGCCGCAAGTACCGGGGTGTTCTTGGTGCCGGGTGCACGAGACGACAAGGTCGACGATCTGACCGATCTCTTCTTGGCGGGCGACCGCCCCGAACCGGTGCACCCAATCGCTGCCAAGGCTCGCCAGCGCTGGTTCTTGTGGGAGGGCTTGGTGCCCGGACTCCTTCTGCTGGCCGTCGGTATCGGGTTATGGATCGGCGACCTCACCCTCGCCGCAATCGCCGTGCTGATCGTCGCCGCCCTCATCACCGGATGGGGGTACCTGCTCGCCAAGGTGAGTTACGCCAACTACGCCTGGAACCTGAACGAAACCGCAATCTCGCGTCGGGAAGGGTTCCTCGCCCACGAACGAATCGATGTGGCGTGTCGAAAACTGCAATCGGTAAAGCTGCGCCAGGGCTGGTGGCATCGCCGTCACAACCTGGCAACGGTCGAGTGCGGCACGGCAGCCGGATCGTTCAAAATCGAGCACCTCCCGGCAGCCACGGCCCGACAGCTGCGCGACGAACTGCTGTACCTGGTCGAGACCAACACCCAGGACTGGATGTAGGCCTGCGCCTCCGGGCGCCCAGGGTGAATCGTGAAGCGATCTGTAGCAAGCTCTTGCGGTGATCGATCTACGTTCTGACACCGTCTCCAAACCCACTGCCGAGATGCGAGAGGTTATGGCCGCCGCTCCCGTGGGCGATGATGTGTTCGGCGACGACCCCACGGTCAACGACCTCGAGTCCTTCACCGCCCAACTGCTCGGCAAACCGGCGGGCATGTTCGTTCCGTCGGGCACCCAGAGCAACCTTTGTGCCTTGATGGCCCACTGCCAACGGGGCGACGAATACATCGTTGGCGACCACGCGCACACCTACTGGTACGAAGCGGGTGGCGCTGCGGTGTTGGGCAGCATTCAACCCCAGCCGGTGCGGATGCTCGACTCGGGAATGATCGACCTCGACCATGTCTCACAGGTGGTGAAACCCGACGACGCGCACTTCGCTCGCAGCCGGTTGTTGTGCGCCGAAAACACCCACGACGGCAAGGTGATCGATATCAAAGCTCTCAAGGCCGGGGCCGAGGCAGCCAGCAAGCATGGCTTGAGCTACCACCTCGACGGCGCTCGAATCTGGAACGCCGCGGTCGACCTCGGCGTCGAGCCATCGGCGGTTGCCGCACCGTTCGACACCGTGTCGGTGTGTCTATCGAAAGGCCTCGGTGCGCCGGTCGGGTCGGTACTGGTCGGACCGCAGCCGTTCATCGACGAAGCCCGCAAGTGGCGCAAGATGCTGGGCGGCGGAATGCGCCAGGTCGGCATCCTCGCCGCAGCGGGTCGTTACGCCCTCGAGAACCACATCGACCGCCTCGCCGACGACCACGCCAACGCGGCACGAATCGCCGAAGGACTCGCCACCATCGAGGGCATTAGGGTCACGGGCCAGGACACGAATATGGTGTTTGCCGACATGGATTCCGCGATCACCGCCGCTGGACTCGCCGACGGCGAAGCCTTCGCCAAAGCACTAACCACCGACCACAACATCAACATGCGCATGGTCGGTAACGGCACCCGAATCGTCACCCATATCGGCGTTGCCGACCCCGATGTCGACACCGTCGTCAACGCCTGCAAATCCGTCCTTAGCTGAACCTTTGGAGAACCAATGAACACCACCAACACTCCTCCCCCGCTGCTCGACGGCGTCAACATCGTCGAGTTGTCGATGCTCGGCCCGGGCTTGCTCACCACGTTCTTCTCCGACCTCGGCGCCGACGTCATCAAGGTCGAACCACCCGCCGGCGACTACATCCGCAAGATGACCTGGCCGATCATCAACGACGTTTCGCTCCTGCACCTGCACTGCCACCGCAACAAGCGAAGCATCACCCTCGACCTGAAGAACCCTGAAGGTCTCGCCGTGTTTGAAGACCTCATCCGCAACGCCGACGCCGTCGTTGAGGCCATGCGTCCGGGTGCGATGGCCCGCATGGGACTGACCTTCGAGCGACTTCAAGAGCTCAACCCAAAGATCGTCTTTTGTGGCATCAGCGGCTACGGCGCCACCGGCCCGTACCGCGACATGCCGAGCCACGGCATCGCGTACGACACCTGGGCTGGCTTGATCCCGCCCGAGGTCGACGACGAGGGTTTCACCCGCATCCCCAGCTTCCCGAACATCGGCATCAACGTGGGCCCGATGATGGGCGCCTTTGGTTTGCTGGCCGGAATCACCCGAGCTCGAGCCACCGGCATCGGCTGCGAGATGGAAGTTGCCCAGAGCGACGCCGCGGCCTACATGAACTGGTACGTGCTCGAGACCAACCTCGCCTACCGCCGCCCCGAAGACGAAGTAACCGGCAACGCATCGGACGACTATTTGCGGCGCCCACCGGGTCTGGCCGGCATGTACGAGGGTGTCCGCTACCAGATCTACGCCAGCAACGACGGCCACGTGCTGTTCATGGCGAGCGAGCAAGCGTTCTGGAAGAACTTCTGTGAAGCGGTCGACCGGGCCGACCTATTTGAGGCGTACCCAGGGTCGACCTACGCCGATCACGCCCGCGGCAACATCGAACTTCAGCGTGAGTTACGCGACATATTTGCCACTAAGTCGACCGAAGAGTGGTTGCAGTTCTCGATCGACGTCAACACGCCGATCGCCCCGGTGTACGACGGCCAGCAAGCGCTCGACGATCCGCAGTTCCAGCACCGGTTCCCGCTCTACACGGTCGAGCAGGTCGGCGCCGAACAGATGCCCCTGCCGCTCAAGATCACGGGCGAAGAACTGCCCGTTCCGACCATGGCTCCCACGGTCGGCCAACACAACGACGAAGTACTCGCCAGCCTCGGCTACGACGAAGAAAAGATCGCCGCCCTAAAAGCAGCCAACGCCCTAGGCAAACCCGAGTAAAGCCGAGCGAGTGCCAGGCTCCAGTGCCAGGCTCCAGTGCCAGGCTCCAGTGCCAGGCTCCAGTGCCAGGCTCCAGTGCCAGGCTCCAGTGCCAGGCTCCAGTGCCAGGCTCCAGTGCCAGGCTCCAG
>CALHTF010000016.1 GCA_938038815.1 uncultured Acidimicrobiales bacterium
AAGTTCGACATGCGCACCTGCGAGCTCTCCGACATGGCCGACGGTGGTTTCGTGCCCGACCTGTTCGACAACGGTTTCGACACCGCCGACATCTCCGGGCTCGACGCCCTGCAGGCCACCTTGGCGCAATGTGGCCAGACCGGTTTCGTGAACGAGGCCGACATCGAGGTCATCCGGTCGTCGATTGAAGGAGCCACCCTTCAGCTCGGCGGTGGGCGAACCATCAAGGTGCAGTTTGTGTCCGAGGACGGGCTCATCATGCGCAAGTCGGGCCCCAACGGGTTGAAGATCTGTGGCGAGATGACCAAGGTCAACGACCACGGCGCCGCGGTTGCCGTCCACGGCGACCAAGACGTACTGGGCACGCCGATGAAACAACTGATGGACGGCCGGGCCCCCGAACTGTTTCGCCACGCCGCACCCGACAGCACCAATGACGAAGGCGACATGTTGTTGCTCAACGTGTGGATCCCCATGGCCGCCGTCGTCCGGCCCCTGGTGCTTAACGACTCGACCACCCTCGATCGCCAACAACATCAACTTCGTTATGGCCTGCCGGTCGACGGGTTTCTCGAGCGCGACGAAGACGCATCAACGACATCTGGTCGTTCCTGTACGACGAAGGCCAGCGGTGGTACTTCCGCTCCGACATGAATGCCTCGACCGCATACGTCTTCGACACGCTGAGCACCGCCCACGGGTCGGCGATCCTGCCCGGCGAAGACGTTGCCGAACGGTCGTACCTCGCGCTCGGCGTACTGCTCGACGCTATTGACCAAGGCGACGCCCAAGCCTTGTGCGCCGCGGCAACGGCTCACGGGCCAGAACAACCCGAGGTCGCAACCGCACCGTTGCGCCAAGCCATCGACGAGATGGACCGCCTCATCGCCGAAGCCGAACAGAACGCCGACCACCTATGTTCCGACGCTGGGGCGGCGGCGCAATGGATCGCTCAGGTTGGCGAGGCTCGCTCGGCGGTCGAGCGCAAGTCGATCGAACTGCGGATCGTGGCGTCGGCCAGCTAGCGGGCGACCATGATGTGGCTCAGCAAGCTTTAACGACTTCGGCAGAGCAGCCGTACCTGTCCTTCTTTGGCGGGCTTTCTTTGCCAGCCCCGCCGTCAGCACTGTCACGTCCTTTGCCACCGTTGAGTAGGTCGCGGCCCGCGCCCCCTTCCATGGTGTCGTTTCCGCCTTGCCCAAAGACTCGATCGGACCCGCCGTCGCCCTTGAGCTGGTCATCGCCAGCCCCGCCTCGGAGTTCGTCTGACCCTTTGCCGCCCTCGAGCAGGTCATCCCCACTGCCTCCTTCGAGTAGATCAGAGCCTTTGCCGCCGAGCACAACGTCATCGCCTGGACCGGCAAGCACGAGATCGGCGCCGGCTCCCCCGACCACTCGGTCGTTCCCGCCAAGAGCACAAATCACGTCGTCACCTCCACCAGCCTTGATCTTGTCCCGGCCTTCGGTGCCGACAATGACATCGTTCCCCTTGGTCGGCCGTTCGCCGATGGCCAGGTCGACTGTTACCGGTAGTCCGTTACAAATGGTGCGCGTTTGGTAGTGCCTGAGCAGCGGGTCGATCGTCGCCTGTCGGCCGGTTACCAAGTCCTTGTATGCCTCTGCTGCGCCCTCGGTGTCGAAGCCTTGGTCAAGTCTCCACCCGCAGCCACCAGAGGAGGAATGGAAGTAGACCAATGCCTTGAGCTGAGGCATCTCGTCGATCGTCGCTGCTACTGAGTTAAGGAAATCTACGCGCGCGCTCGTGCCGGTGCGCGTCCCAGTTCCCCATTCACCGAGCATTATTGGCTTGTCTGGGTGGGCAGCCACGAACTGCCGGAAGGTGTCGCCAATCTTCTGAGACAAAGTCTCTGGCTGAGCGGTGCGGCATCCGTCGCGTTCCTTCGACGGATCTGGATGCTCGCCGACCCAATGGAATGGACTCGCTGCGAGCCAGTCGACAACATCGTCGCCTGGGTACCAGGCTTCTTCGCCTGGACTTAGGGCCGCAACGTTCCATACCCAAGAGGCGTTGCGGACTCCTTCTTCTTTGAAGATTGCTCGGACGCGTCTCCAATACTGTCCAAAAATTTCTGGAGTGAGGTCGTAGACCTCACCGGTGGTGCCGTCCATCTCGTGGAACAGCCGGGAGAAAAACGGGCCGTCAATCTGCTTCGCCTGTAGGGCGCGCGCTCGAATCTGTTCGTCGAATTCGCCGTTCACCACCCGTTGGCCGACGTTGTCGCCCGTGCTGACGGTCCCTTCAGGGCCAACACGCCATGTGATCATCGGTATTCGGCCTGAGCCAAGAACCCAGTTCGCCCATTCGAGATCCCAAGCCGGCTGATGCGGCGGTTCGAAAATATGGACGATGTCGAGACGAGTGTCGGTGAACGCTTCAAATTCGTCGACCGCGTCGGACGCCCGCTCAGCGTTGGTTGACCCACTTGCTGGCCAAGCGCCAAACAACACGCCTTCGGCCGGTTCGAGCAGGGCGACCGTTCGCTCGGCCTCGTCAGGTTTGGCCTCCGCCACCTGAGGTAGCGAAAGCAACGCTGTGCACACCGCGGCAATCGCCGCGACCGCAAGCGATACATTGAGTCTTCCTCGCAAACGCAACACAGAATCCACCTTCGCTGTTCGTACCAGTAATAGGTAGCAGCGAGACTCCAACGGATCAAAGCTGGCTATTCCATTACGGCCCACCGGTCGCCGAAGAGGACCATCGTTCCCGGTTCGAGGGGAACGCTCATGCCTGGCTTGAGCAACATCCGGTCTCCGCTTCTGTATCGAAGCCAGGTGCCGTCGGCTGAGTTGAGATCACGGACAAACGTTCGTTCGCCGGAAACGGCGAGTTCCCAGTGAGATCGAGAAACTGTTTGACTGGCAACCTCGATGGCCCGGTAGTTGGGCCGCCATGCTGGGTGTCGTCCGACAACGAGTCCGTCGGAAACGACCACTATCTGGCCATCGTCGAATCTGATCGTTCGCTGGGGAGACTTTAGGGCGATCTGTGGGTTGATCACAGCGTCCTCTTCTCGCTTTTGGCGACGAAGCGAAAACCCCCCACCGGTTCGTGCCGTGCCCGGCCGAATCCATGTACCCGGAGCAGCTGAGTTGTTTGGGGCGACGGCTCGGAACTCTGCGAAGTCGACATTTTCGAGCACGCCGATCCGGCCATCACCACACTCGGTCGCAAGGGGACCCGCATGGTTACTCATGGCGATATCACCCTTCGCTAGCACCGCTGCATTGGCGAGATCGGCGATCACAGTGGTCTTGTCGTTCAGAGTTAGGCGTCCAAACTCGGCCGCCATTTTGACGACCGATTCGGCGCGAACGAGCTGTGCCACCAGATCTGCGATCGGGGTACAACCCCACGCCGCGAGCTGATCGACGGTCATGACATATCCTGCCCCCGGGACTGCTAGCACTCGATATCTCATGGTTGTCTCGCCTGGCTACACACACCAACGATTGGAGTTTCACTATGAGCGACGATGCCGGAACCCTGCAGATTGAGTTCTTCGACGACATTCGTCGCCTCGAGCCCGGGGAGTCTTTGTCGTTTGGCCGGTCCGCTGACCTTGTGCTTGACGAGGACAATCGGAACATGCACCGGATCGTTGGAACGTTCGAAGCGCACGGGCCGAGCTGGTGGGTTCGCAACCACGGAAAGAGCGCTATCCAATTGCAGGACCGCCAGTCCAAGTCTGCGGCGGTAGTCGCCCCCGGAACAGCGCAAGCCTTGCCTGGTGCTGAAACGATTATTCGCGTAGTGGCTGGCACAACTCCATACGAGTTCGCTGCCAAGAGCTCGGCTGCTCTCCCGTCCGGGTCGACAATGAGAAGAACCGGGGAGGAAACGTATGTACCCGAGAAGTTCTCGCTCAACGAACCCGAAACATTGTTGGTGCTTGCGCTTGCCGAACCGATACTTCGCGAGCCAATGGCTAAGTCGAAGTTGCCCTCGAACAAGGCTGCAATTCAACGACTTGGTTGGCGCAAGAAGCAGTTCGAGCGAAAGCTCGACTATGTGTGCGAGAAGCTCTCCGAGCACGGGATACGGGGGGTGCACGAGCCCGGCGGCAATGCCCGCCATCGCCGTCGAATTCTCGTCGAATATTGCATCGACGAAGGACTCATCGATCCGTCGGATCTCGGTCTGCTCGACGGGTAGAGCCGAGATTGGGTTTGGTACCTGCATGACGACTTTCTCCTTGATGTTTGTTCGCTGTAGGCAGAGATCAAACCAAGGATCGACTTATGCGGGAATGGGTACAACAACCCTGGGACGGCCTACCTCATGGGATATTGAGTACCTGGATCTTGTGCAGGTCGATCAATTCACTTCGTCTTCCAACAAACTCGTACTCGCCTGGATCGAGATTGATCTCAACGGCCTCGCCGGTGAGAAGTTGGTCGACGACACCGAGCGGCAGGTCAACAGGCGTCCCGTCGAGTAGGACCTCGAATGAATCGACACCGTCCCTTAGCCGCACTCGAATAGGTCGGTCTCCGTAGAGCGCAGAGCCGTTTGAAGGGCCGGCGATGAGGCTTGCCGTATTTGGGGCCCCTTCTTCTTCGACAATCGCCGCGGCCGAACTGCCCTCGATGCGAAACGCAATTGTCTCGCCCTTATTCGTCCCGCCGTTGTCGCGGTTGCGTCCCCAAGCCACCACGCAGTAATCGCCGTCAGGCAAATCGGCCGACACTGACCATTGGTCTTCGAACGGGACGTAGTTCGACTCAGCGGTCTTGATCCACCGCCCATCGTTCCAGAACAGCGGCCGATCTCCGGCGGTACGGATACGTACTTCGCCGTGTTGCGCACCACGGTTGTCGCCCCCGATCGTCACCGTCGTACCGTCGAATGTGGGATCGCCGATACCGACTAGTCCATCGACATAGCCGTCGTTGTATGTGCAACCGGCGGCGGCAACATCGGCGCCGGCGAGCAATGAGTTCAGTTCAACTCCCGCCGGAAGCGTGATGGTCGTGGTGGAGGTCGTAGTGGACGTCGTAGTGGAGGTGGAGGTCGACGTAGTGGTGTTCGGGGCGATCGTGGTTGCCGCAACTGAGGTAGGGGGGTTCGGTGCGGTTGTTGCAGCAGCGGTCGAATCGGGCGACGCCTGACCTGAGTCGTCGCCACCATCGTTCGCTACCCAAAGGCCCGCCACCACCGCCCCCGCCGCTAGCGCCAAACCAGCGACGGCCCAGCGAGACTTACGGGCGGCTGGCACAGCATTGGCATCGGCCGAAGGTGGGTCTGGAACTGGTGTCGGTTCGGCCGGCTTTCGAGTTTCGGGTTCAGCCGCGGCCGAGTCGACGGGGTCGGTTGTTGGCAAGTCCTGCGAGTTGGGTAGAACCTGGATCGTTTTTCCAATTCGATAGCCGTTCGCAAGCGATTTGAACCTCTGTGCGGCTTCGGTGCTGGTGGGCCGTTGGGCTGGGTCGATCGCCATCATGTCGCGTACAGCATGCAAAAGCGGAGCCTCGGCACCTGCGATGTCGGGCGGTTTGCCAAGGCCGAGGATCCTCTCGCGAAGTTGGTCTGCCGCTTCGGCGGAGTGAGGATCGAAATCAAGATCATCAACCGGATGTGGGTGCTTGCCCGTCCGTGCCCAGTACAGAGTTGCGCCTAGCGCGTACATGTCTGAAGCTTGATCATTCGGTTCACCACCAAGCAGCTCTGGTGACGCAAACGGAAGCGTATATCCCCGCTGGTTGGCCTGGTTGCCCGCTAGAGCGGCGATTCCGAAGTCCGCCAAGATTGCTTGGTCGTCCACCGAAAGCAAAATGTTTGCAGGTTTGATGTCGCCGTGAACCACTCCGCGGTGGTGGGCGAACTCAAGAGCGCTGGTGAGATACGAACCGTACGCAATCGTTTCCTCATCATTGAGCCTTCCAAGACGATTCACTCGCTTGCTCAGCGACATCTCGTGGAGGTCCATGATGACGTACGGATCGAACTGGTCGGTCACGCCGGCGTCGTAGATTCTGACGATGTTGGAGTGCGGCGCTACTTCCACCATCGCGGATCGCTCACGAAGCAACGAGTCTTTGTCGATACTTCGACCTTTGAAAACCTTCACCGCAACCTCAAGACCGATGCTGCTCTTGGCTCGATACACCGACGCCGTCGATCCTTCGGCGATGACTTCGAAGTCGCTGTAGCCAGCGATTGATATCGGCATTTCGTTGCCTGCTGAAGAGTCGTTCGCCATGTTCGTCCCCTTTGTCAGATCACTAGTTGCAATGTAGATCCCCGGTCACACTCAGCACGAACGAGCAAGGCACACAGGGCCGCACGAGCTAGTGCATCGAACTGCACAGACGGGGGTACTTGCACCCATTACGCGACCCAACCGCTTCCGTCATCGTGATTTCTAACGAGCGCTGCTCCAACCCCGGAGCAGCCGACGAAAGGTAGAAATCATGAAAATCAACACCAAAGACACTCTCTTCCGGGCATGCGCAAACCTGCTCCTCGTATTCGGGCTACTGGGCCTCTCGATGGCTCTCGTTCCCTCATCGGCCGAAGCCTCGGCAGCGTTCCCGTCATCGCAATTCCAGATCCAGGCGACTGGTACCGACCTGTGTGTCGACATCCCGGGGAACAATGCCCGAGCAGGCGCCGACCTTTGGCTTTGGAAGTGCAACGGCACGGCTGCTCAAGCGTTTGCTTTCAAGGACGGCCGCATTGTGAACCCGAGCTCCGGACTTTGCCTCGATGTAGAGAACAACGGTCGTATCGGTGCTGCGGTTCAGGTGGCGAAGTGCGTGGGCAAGGACAGCAGGTGGCATAACGCCCAGGCGTGGCGTATTCACGGCCGTGATCTTGCCGTGCCGGGCGATCGCTGCCTCGATGCAGCGGGCACCCACAACAGCATCCGTGCCGAGAAGCACCTCGAAGTGAACACGTGCGGTTACCCGGCCAAGAACTTTCGGGTAATCAGTACGGGTGGGACGACGCTACCGCCGCAACCTCCGGCTCCGCCGGTAAGTGGTTCGTTGGTGAAGGCAATCGTTACAGCGGCCGAGGCCGAGCACGACCGGTGGAGTCTGCCGAATGGCCGCCGCTACACCGAGCGCGATTCGTGGGCAACTCCGGTCCTTCGCAGCTACTACGACGCTGCTGGCTGGTCGCCTTGGAACAAGCGCTCGGACTGGAAGACGTACTACGCCTGGAGCGCCGCATATATCTCCTACGTAATGCAAAAAGCGGGTGCGACCGATTTCCACGCGAGCTTCCGGCACTTCGACTACATCAAGGCTGGTCTCAACACCTCCGGTTCGTTCCGAACGCTTGACCCGGCACGCACCGCGGTGAAGGTTGGCGACCTGGTTTGCTCTCATCGTCACAGTGGCAAGATCACCTATGCCTCGGTCAAGCGGATCGCCGCAAAGAACGACTCGATCAAGACCCACTGCGATGTTGTGGTCGTCGTTGGTTCGAAGTCGATTCAGGTGCTCGGCGGCAACACTGCTGATCAGGTCGACAAGTACGGGGGCCACACCGTCGGTCGCAAGTGGTTCCGCACCACGAACGGCATCCTCAATAAGGGCAAGTGGATTGGGGTGATTCGTCCATAACGCAACCGACCAACTCCATGTAGATCGGCGGTGCCCTGGCGTGAACTCGCCAGGGAACCGCCGCGTTGTCGGTTCGGTGTTGAGGCCGTGCGTTGGGTAGTTGCACCCAGAGACGGATCTCGCTTTGTAGCTCATCGTTGGAACTACACCACGCCTCGTTGAGGCATTCACAAAGGAAGAAAGTTATGGAAAACAAACGATCTAGCTTCGGGGCAAGGACTGCGCTTGGCGTGGCCATTGCTCTCGGAGCTTCGACGATCCAGCTTCCGGCTGCGTCTGCGGTTCCAGGTGAGACTTTCACCCCGGTCACCGCAAGTGTTAGTTCGGAAGTTCGCTCGGTTGATATCAGCTCTGCCGTGGCTCGCTACTCGGCCACGGTGACCCTCTTCCCGGGTGACCGAGGACACGGTGTTCGGGCCGTGCAAAAGCGCCTCAAGGCTCGGGGCTACCGCATTTCGGTCGATGGCCGATTCGGTCCCGGTACGGCTCGTACGGTTGCTGCATTTCAACGCAACTCGGGCCTCGCTGCTGACTCGATTGTTGGTCCGGCGACCCAACGCAAGTTGGGAGTATCGGTGCGAACCCTTCGTCGTGGCGATGGAGGACGTGCGGTGAAGATCCTTCAACGTGACCTCAACCGCAACGGAGCATCGCTCGACCTGGATGGTCGATTCGGCAAAGGCGTCGAGCGAGCGGTTCGTGTGTTCCAGTCGGACCGAGGTCTGAGTGTTGACGGACTCGCTGGTCCGGCTACTCGCCGAGCGCTGACGTCGGCTTCGAGTGGAGCGGTTGCCAACCGATGCCAGGAGATCAACTCCGTCATCGATGTGCGGGTAGCTCGTACGGTGGTCCACCGTCTTCACCACACGTCTTTGGCTTGCTTTGACGCCAAAGGTGTCATCAAGCCAGACACCATTAAGCGTCAACTTCGCGGTGAGGATGTCGGAATCGGAAAGATTCAGCCGTGGGACACGATCGACGTCAAGCAGCGCGAACTGCTTGGTAACGGCGAGTTGGTGGGTGAGTTCTACCTAAACAAGTGCCTCAAGGTTCCAGGTGGCATCGATGTTGGTGGATGCCAAACGGTGCTGCGTGTGACCTCTACCCAACACTTTGTTTCGGGTAAGGGCTTCGTCAAGAGCAGTTCGCGGTATGACAACAACCTGCTCGATACGATGAACATCAAGGGCACTCGCTCTATTCGATTTATCTGAGGAGCGAGTTGTTTGCTTATCAACGAGTGGAGGGCACATGTGCCCTCCACTCCGTGGTTTTGCGGGCCGTTAGCGCTCTCGGCGGCGGCTGATGATCAGTGCCGTGGTACCGATCGACAGCGCGAAGAACGCCAGCAACAGGTAGACGCTGAGCGTCGAGCCACTGAAGGCCAACGGACGGCGGGGCGCCTGCGGAGCATTCAGGGTGGCGTTGCCGGTGTTGGTGATGGCAACGGTGGCTCCGACTTCGTTAAGCGTCACCGCTCCGTCGACGTCGTAGGAGGCGTCGAACAGTTCGTGCTCGGCTTCGGTCACCGTGCACCGGGTGTCGACAGGCAGACCTTCGATCACCAACGACTCGAGGGTCGAGACCACTAGGTCGCCAGGTACTTCGTAGCGATCGACTGTGAACCCGCCTTCGCACAGCACGCTCACCGCAAACTCGGTGGCGGTGTGGTCGGCAGTGGCCGGCACGTTGGCCAGGGTCTTGGTTACCTCAAGAGCCGAAAGGGCCCGGCTGTTGGAGAATTCCAAGGTGTTCGATCCGCCGACCACCGTGTAGTCGATGCCGGCGTCGTTCACGTTCGAACCACCCGACCGGTTGTCGAGGTTCCATGTCGAGTCGGCCACCTGCGTCGTGGTGCACATCGAGTTCGCCGGCAGCAAGGGCGACCGGTACGAACCCTGTCCGTCGACGGTAGTGATGGTCACGATTTCGCTGAAGGTGACAACGTTGCCATCGGGGTCGGTGTGGGTGCACGAGATTTCGATCTCGAACGTGTCGTCGAGTTCGATCGGGTGGGTCGGGTCGACGGTGGTGTTCACCACAACTTCGTACACGCCGGTGGCGTTGGTGATGTCGACCGTCGCCGAGGTATCGGCGATGGTGGCCGATTCGGCGCTGTAGGTGGTGGCGAATCGCGGATCGGCCGTCTCGGCCACCGAACACACGGCGGTGGTCGGCAGGTCGGTCAGGGCGATCGGCGAAGTGGCGGTCACCGTGTGGGTGGTGACGTAGGGGCTCACGCTGAAGCCACCAACGCAGCTGACGGTTACCTCGAACGGTTCGGCGCTGAGGTCGAGGTCGTCGGGTACGCCGTCGAGGGTCTTGGTGATGTTGAGATCGCCGGTGAGGCGACGGTTGGTGAACGACGCCGTGCTCGGAGCATCAGACGAAATGGTGAGGCTCACCGACTCGGCCGTCTCCAGTGCCCACAGCGGACCAGGATCTTGCTCGGTCACGGTGCACGCAGTGCCGTCGGGCAGCAGAGGAAGGTCCGAGTACCGCAGTAGTCCCATGGCACCGGTGGCGGTGAGCACATCGGCTACCACTTCATGGTCGCCAACGTAGGTGGCGCCACAGTCGACGGTGTAGGTGAACGTGCCCGTGGCGTCGACCGGGTGGCTGGTGGGGGCAACGGTTTCCTTGGCGATGATCACTTCGCCCGTGGTGTTGGTGACCACAACCTGAACGTCGCCGTCGCCGACAACCACCGGGCTTGCGCCATCGGCGCCCGCTGGCTCGTAACTGGTGATGAATCGCTCGTCGGGTGTTTCAACCACGGTGCAGGCCGCATCGGTCGGCAGGTTCTCGATAACCATCGGGGTGGTGGCCGAAACCTGACCGGTGACGATGTGGGGCACGGTCTCGAAGTCTCCGGTGCACTCAACGGTGATGTCGAACAGCGCGTCGCTGAGGTCGACATCGGCCGGTACGCCGACCAGTACCTTCTCGATCGTCAACGACCCAGTGTCGCGAGTGTTGACGAAATCGGCGGTCACAATGTCGGCCGCATCGGTGGTGACGGTCTGCGGGTTGGTCGAGATGATCGACCAGCCAACCGCCGGTTGCTCGGTAACTTCACATTCGGTGCCCGGGGGGAGCAACGGCGTATCGGGGGTGACCCATTCGCCGGCTTGGGTAGCAGTGGTGATGTCGATCGTGCCCGCATACAGCAGGCCACAGACCACGTCGAACGTGAAGGTGTCGTCGAGCGACAACGGATGGTCGGCTGGGCCGTCGGTTGCCTTGGTGATCGACAACGTCGAGGTGGTGTTGGTTACCGCCAGCTCTTCGCCGTCGGTGTCGATGGTGACCGGCGCATCGACGGTGGTTTCGAACTGGGGGTCTGGCGTTTCGGTTACCGAACACTCGGCGCCGGTTGGGAGATCGTCGATCACTAGCGGCGTGTTGGCCGAGATCTGGCCCGCAATTTCGTACGGGCTGGTGGCGAAGTCACCGACGCACGAAACAACAACGTCGAACAGTTCGTCGCCCAGGTCGACCGCAGCCGGTACGCCCACCAGAACCTTGTTGATGGTGAGCGACCCAACGTCACGAGTGTTGGTGAAGGCAGCGGTCGGGGTGACAGCGTCGCTGGTGATGGTCTGCGGGTTGGTCGAGGTGATCGTCCAACCAACGGCCGGTTGTTCGGTGACTTCAC
>CALHTF010000017.1 GCA_938038815.1 uncultured Acidimicrobiales bacterium
CGGGGCTTAGTTGTCGTGCAAGGCTTCGTTGAGACCCTGCCAGCTGCTGTCGTCGGTGCGGGTGAGAGCTTCGACGGTTCCGGATTTGCTGTTCCGGCGGAACAACAGGCCGTTGGCGCCGGAGATCTCGCGAGCCTTAACCGTCGTACCGTCGGGCATGGCGACCAACGTGCCGGCGGTAATGTAGGTCCCCGCCTGGATAATGCAATCGTCGCCGAGCGAAATTCCGGTGCCGGCGTTCGCCCCGAGGAGGCAGTTCTTACCCAGGCTGATGACCTCCTTACCGCCGCCCGACAAGGTGCCCTGAATCGATGCACCGCCACCGACATCGGTGCCGTCGCCCACAAGAACACCAGCCGAAATGCGGCCTTCGACCATCGAGGTCCCGAGGGTCCCAGCGTTGAAGTTACAGAACCCTTCGTGCATAACCACGGTGCCCTCGGCGAGGTGGGCACCCATCCGGACCCGGGTGGCGTCGGCGATGCGAACACCCGATGGGATCACGTAGTCGAGCATGCGGGGGAACTTGTCGACGTGCTTGACGTCGACCTGATGGCCTTCGCCGCGAAGGCGGACCCGAGTGAGCTCGAACCCTTCAACCTCGAACGGGCCGAGGTTGGTCCATACAACGTTGGTGAGTTTGCCGAAGATGCCGTTCATGCTCATGCCGTGGGGTTGCACGGTGCGGGTCGACAACAGGTGAAGACGGAGGTACCCGTCGACCGCATCGATCGGGTCGTCGTCGAGGTCGCCGATGAACGCAGCAAACAGGTGTCGGGTTCCGCCATGCGCCGGTTGAGGTAGGGCGGCTGCCAACGCCCGGTAGGCGTCGAGGTTCGGGTGCGGAATCTCGGTGTACGCCTCGGCCGGAGCGAGGATCGAAATGACCTCGTCGAGTTGCGCGGCAGTCAGCTCGTAGGTGGCGGTCCCCGACGAGTGGCCGGTGACCTTGGCTACCGACGAAGCGGTCAGCGAGTTACTGCCCGGCTCGGGCAGATTGACCTTTGGATACGCAACGTCGAGTACGTCGCCCGACGGACCCACCGTCGCGATGCCGACGCCAAAGGCAGCCGGAGTCTGGTAGCCGTCGATCGTGGCTTCAAGATCCCGTGCCGCTTGCTGGATTTCTTCGAGGGTGCTGTAACTCGTCATGGCGTCGAAACTACTTGCCGCGTCGACGGCCGTACCACTGGGATTGACGGGCGGGCCAACCTCGCGCACCGGCCACCCGCCGCCTAACGTTGGGGGCTATGACCGAACTCCCTCAACACGTCGATGTGGCCATCGCGGGCGCTGGACTCGCCGGGTTAGCGGCGGCCAACGTTGTCACCAAGGCTGGCCGAAGCTGTGTTGTGCTCGAAGCCAGCGACGGGGTTGGCGGACGGGTCCGCACCGACGAGGTCGACGGCTTCCTCCTCGACCGCGGCTTTCAAGTTCTCCTCACCGCGTATCCTGAAGCCAGCCGACAGCTCGACCTAGCCGCCCTCGACATCCGCACCTTTGGGCCGGGCGCCCTGGTGCGAGTAAGCGACGACTTTCACGAGGTCGGCGACCCGTTCCGCAAACCGTCGGCGCTGCTGCCAACCGCTCGCAGCCCGATCGGTTCGATCGTCGACAAGCTCCGCATCGCCCAACTCCGACGCCGGGTGCTCACCACCCCAACCCCCGCACTGCTGCGGGCCGACGAACAAACCACCCTGGCCCACCTTCAGTCGATGGGCTTCTCATCCACCATGATCGACCGGCTGTTCCGGCCGCTCTTCGCTGGCATCAGTCTCGACCCGGAGCTGAAGAGTTCGTCGCGGATGTTCGACACGATCTACAAGAGCTTGGCCGAAGGCGACAGCGGCGTTCCGAACGCCGGCATGGGCGCCATCCCCCAACAGCTTGCCGATTCGTTGCCCAACGGCACCGTGTACCTCGGTGCCGAGGTCAACTCGACCAACGCCGAAGGCGACAAGGTCACCGTAGGGTTGGCCGACGGGCGCTCGCTCACCGCCACCGACCTGATGGTCGCCACCGACGGCCCAACCGCTAGCCAGTTGGTTCCGGTCGCCCACCCCGGCTCTCGTTCGGTGTCGGCCGTCTACTTCTCGGCGCCTACCGCACCAGCCATTGCGGGTAAGAAGCTCATCGTTCTCGACGGCGAGCACACCGGCCCGATGGCCAACTTTGCCGCAATGAGCGCTGTAGCCCCCGGTTACGCGCCTCCCGGGCAATCGCTGTTTGTGGCTGCCTGCCCGGGCACCCACGGCGACGGCTTGGTCGACCAGGTACGTACCCAGCTCAAGCCATGGTTTGGCGCCAGCGTCGACTCGTGGAACCACCTCCGCACGTACCACATCCCCCACGGCCAGCCCGATCAACGGCCGCCGTTCAAGCCCAAGGAACGGGTGCGAGTCGACGACCACGTATGGGTCTGTGGCGACCACCGCGACACCGCATCGATTCAGGGTGCCCTCTACTCCGGCCGCCGAACCGCCGAAAAGCTCTTGGCGAGTTAGTCGCTACGCCCGACCACGCAGAGCGCGATTCACGCGTCCGCAAACCCCTTTTGGCCTAGAATCCCACGCTAAGCGTTCGGTGCCAGGCTCCAGTGCCAGGCTCCAGTGCCAGGCTCCAGTGCCAGGCTCCAGTGCCAGGCTCCAGTGCCAGGCTCCAGGGCCAGGCTCCAGTGCCGGTCGGTCTTCGGTCCTAGCGGACCTACGATCCTTAGCGAGTTGCTGCGCAACTCGGGATCAGTGCGAGGGACGTTTTGGTCGGAGCGAAGCGGAGGCCGAAACTCTGTAAGGATCGAAGGCCGCTTGCGGCCGAAGACCGACGCGAAGCGGAGGCCGAAACTCCGTAAGGATCGAAGGCCGCTTGCGGCCGAAGACC
>CALHTF010000018.1 GCA_938038815.1 uncultured Acidimicrobiales bacterium
GAGGGCGCCGACGCCGGTGACAATCATGTTGCCCATGCCAAGGTGCGATACCGAGGGGCGGACAAGGTCTTTGACCATGTTGGCTACTGCGCCGGTGATCACGATGAGCACCAGGGCTACGAGCAGCTTGGGGATGTAAGCAATGAACTCGTTGAGCAGGTCAGAGAAGGGGTTGTCTCCGAAGTTAGCCAATGCGAGCTGCAGAACAGCGAGCATGATCATGAAGTACACGATCTTGGCGAGCAACAGCCCCGAGTCAGGGAATCCGGCTCGTTCGATGTGGCCACCGAGGCCGGCCTTGTCGACCATGCGGTCGAAGCCGATTCGGCTGAGGAGCTGGTGGACCACTCGGCGAATGATCTTGGCGATGAACATACCAATGACAAGAACCACCAAGAACATCAAGATCTTGGGGACAAATCCCATGAGGTCGTTAAACGCATCGGTGAAACCACCAGCGAAATCGATATCTGCAAACGTCATAAATTATTACTCCCGTACTGTGAGGACAGTTGCATGACGCCTAGCGAGTCGCGAAAGTCGCGAGAAAGATGGAAATTTCTTTCTAGCTCTCGCGCCACAACCTGTTTTGCGTGGTCGTTTAGGGTGGCGGGTAACCAAGCTCGGTAGCGATATCGATCTTGCGTCTGGCGGAAGTGAAGTGCGGGAACAGAAGTGCGGGAACAGAAGTGCGGGAAGAGGTGCGGGACGGTTTGGGTGGCCATGTTGTGAGCCATGATCGGCGATACGAGGATCGGTCGAGAACTACCGATCGCCGTGGGCCCGACGACTCATCTGGTCATTTATTTCTCATTTGTTCGCGACTTTCGACCATCTTTGAACGTCCTTACCACATGACCTACCTCGGCTTGGCCGGTGTGGGTGGCATCATTTGTCCCCCCACTCGCCGCAGAAAATCCCTTCTGGACTGGGCGAATGCTGAATGGCAACGTCTCGTCGTCGGGCCATTGCTCGCGGTCGATCGAGCAGGGGTCATGCCTGTCGGAAGTTCATCCTCGCCCCCCTCCGCAGCCCCCGAAATTTCGAATCCGGCCGAAATTCATGCCCTCGATCCAGCGGTTCAGCTGCAATACCTGGTCGAGAACTACTCCGATGCGGTGTATCGAGTCGCCCGGTCGGTCGTTCGAGATAACGATCTGGCCGAAGATGTCTCCCAGGATGCGCTACTGAAGGCCTGGCAAGCATTGCCGACCTTCCGGGGCGACGCCCCGCTTCGCAACTGGGTGCTACGTATCACCCACAACACCGCAGTGTCGCTGCTGCGCACCCGCCGCGAAGAAGTCCGCGACCCCGATCTGTTGCCCGAAGGGGCAACCGGCGGCACGGTAGAAACCTCGGTCGAGGGCCGCTTTGCGGTCACGGCGTTCGAAGAAGCGCTGGGGCAACTCGACGAACTCTCCAGCAGCATCGTGGTGCTTCGCGAGCTCGAAAACATGAGCTACGACGAAATCGCTGAAGTTCTCGACATTCCTCTGCCGACGGTCAAAACCCGCCTGTTGCGGGCCCGTCGCGTGTTGTCGGTCGCGCTTGAGGAGTGGCGCCCATGAGAAGCCGCCTCCACCCCTCAAAGCGTAAACTCGCCGCTTGGCTCGAATCGGGCGGTCCCGAAGAGGTCGATGCCCATGTAATCGACTGCGACCGATGTGCCGAATCGATCGAAGCCCTTGCGGTTCCGACCCCGGTGCTGAGCGACGCGTTGGCTGCAGTACTGACCCCGCCCGATGACCTGGTCATCCGGCTAAACGGCCGGATCGCGTCGTCGTTACAGAACCGGGCCGATATGAAGATGTTTGCCGAACTGTGCGGGGTTTCGTTCCCCACCGCGCAGCTTTTGTTGACCGACCGCCCCCTCGACGACCGCTAGTCACCTACCGCACCGACGACCTGGTGCGACGCGAACCAGCGCCACTAATAGACCTGTCGCTGCCTGACGACTAGCTTTTTGGGTGGCGGGCTTTTTCGCCGGCTTGATCGGTCAACAGGGGACTCTTTTTCACTCATGGACACCAAATGGCTCGTCGCGGCGTTGGCAATTCTTGCCGGGCTTGTGCTGGGTATCCTCCTTAGCCGCATCGCCCGTAGCGTTCTCAGCAGCGAAAAGCGGCCGCGTGCGCTGCAAGCAAGCGCCAAACCAGTAGCGAGCCTGTTCTTTTCGCTGGCCTTCATCGTTGGCTTGGTCGTGGCACTCGGTGTCACCAACGAAACCGCCCTCGAGCAACTCCCCAAGGACGTCGTTGCGTACATCCCACGGGTACTCAGCGCGGCAATCGTGCTCATCGGCGCCAACATTTTGGGCGCCGTCATCACGACGTTGCTCGAGCAAAGCCTGGGGCATGTGTCGGCATCGATGCGGCGCCGGGTTCCGGCTCTCGCCCGAGGCATCATCATGGCCTTTGCGGTACTTATCGCCGCCAACCAGATCGGTATCGACACCCAAATCCTCACCTTGGCCGCCGCATCGATCTTCTTTAGCGTCGGTCTCGCCGCTGCACTGGTGGCCGGGCTCGGTTCTCGTGAAGTGGCGGCCGAACTCGCTGCGGGCCGAGCGGTGAAGCGGTTGCTTAGTCCGGGCGACATGGTGGCCTACGAGTCGACCGCTGGCCGGGTCGTGAACCTGCACTCGGTTGGACTCGAACTTGAGACCGGTGACGGCCGCATGGTGGTCGTGCCCCACAGCGACCTCATCAACAAGGCAATCCAGATCGAGCGAGCCGAGCCGATCGCCGACGAAGACGCCGCTACCTAACTACTGGCCAAGTTCTGGCCAGTTGAGCAAGTTTTCGACAACCCCAAGATGGGTGTAGGCCTGGGGCACATTCCCCAGCGCCATACCGTTGGTAGCTTCGACCTCTTCGCTCAGCATCCCGGTTGGGCCCTGTTGCTCGCGTAGGGCATCGAAGTACACCCGGGCCTCCGCTGTTCGACCCGCGGCGAGAAGTTCGTCGACGACCCACGAGGTCATCAGATGAAACCCGCCCTCGTCGCCAGGCAGCCCATCGTCGTAGTGATACCGCTTAATGGTCGTGCCAGCACCGAGGTCAGCGATAACCGTGTCGATGGTGGTCGACCACTGCGCACTGGTGCGATCGACCAGCCCCGCCCACCCGAGGGCCAAAATTGCAGCGTCGACGTCGTCGGCGTCGGTGGCGGTGCCAAAGGTCGACCGTTCGGGTTTCCACGCCTCGGCGACCGTACGTTCGGCAATGAGGTCGCGCACCTGACGCCACTCGTCGGGTACGGGGCGACCGGCGGCGACGAAGAGTTCGGCCGTCTTGTCGAGGGTGAGCCAACACATCACCCGGGTGTAAGTGTACTCGCGAGGCGACCGCCGAGCTTCCCAGATCCCGTGATCGGCTTCGTCCCAGCGACGAGTTACCGCCCCCGCCAGTTCGGCGAGCACGTCGAGGTGCTTGGCGCGAAGACCGCCGGTTTGCTCAGCGACCCGCGAGGCAAGCACAGCGATCGGGCCGAACACATCGAGCTGAACCTGCGAGTCGGCGCCGTTGCCGGTGCGCACCGGCAGGCTTCCGCCATATCCGGCGACCCCTTCGACGTCGGCTTCGGGTGGCAACGCTCCCCCATCGACCAAATACAAGGGCCGTAGGTGGTCGGCGGACGCGCCTGGCTCAGCGAGCAAGCGCGCCACCCAGTCGAGAAACTGCTGCCCGTCATCGCTTCGACCGAGGCGGGTAAGCGTCGAGGCGGTCATTGCGCCGTCGCGAAGCCAGCAGTACCGGTAGTCCCAGTTACGAACACCGCCGATGAACTCCGGCAAGCTGGTGGTCGCTGCGGCAACGAAGGCACCCGTCTCCCGGTGATTGAGTGCTCCAAGAATCAACCCATGGCGACGAAGTTCTGGCGAAACATCGCCGAACGGCTCGCACCAGCGCTCCCAAAATTCGACCGTCTCAGCGATGGGGTCGCCAGACAGTGCAGGCGCGTCGACCGCAGCAAGCGAGAACTCATAGGCGGTCGAGCCGGGCACAAGCGCCGCCGATGCGGTCGTATGGCTCGCGGATTCGACCAGTTCCCAGCGGACCGGAGCCGAGCACCGCAACACGAACTGGTTGTCGATGACCAACTCTCCGGCGTTACCCAACAAAACGGTGGTTGGTGTGCGACCAAAGTCGACCCGCGGCTCGAACACCACGTGAGCTTCGACATCGGCTTGAACCCGCCGGACCAACACCGGTGCCGAAGAACCAACGACGAGGCAATCGGTAACCCGAAGGCCATCCCAGGTCGTGGCGAGCACCAAGTCACGGTCGCCGTATCGCTGAACAGGAGTGTCCGAACGACCGGCGGGAGCGATCGAAAACCGGCCTGCGGTGTCACCGAGAAGTGCCCCAAACAACGGAGCAGAGTCGATTCGTTCGGGGCAATACCAAACGATCGAGCCCTGATTGTCGACCAACGCAGCGGTGTGCTGATCGGACAAAATGCTGTGCTGGTTAATGGGGGTCACCCGATCTACTCTACGAGAGTATGGACGACGAGTTCGACGCGAAGATGGCGACGGTCGCCGAGTACGGAACCCGTTTTGACGCCGATGTCGCCTCGGCCCATCTGACCGAATACGGCATTCAATCAGCGGTGTTCGGCGACCCGGCTCACTCGGTCGCCCCGCACCACGTCACCAACCCTGGATTCCAACTCATGGTGCTCGGGATCGAGGTCGACGATGCCAAAGCGGTGCTCGGCCTTGACAAGCCCGAGGCCGAACTTAGCGAAACCGCCGAACTCGAGGCATCGCTGTATCACCGCCACTTCAGCCAGCGACCCCGATGGATCCGGTGGTCGACCTACGTACTGCTAGCTGCGGTACCGATCCCGTTGGCCATCGCGTTCGGGTTGTTGGTGTGGGAGCTTGGCACCCGCCTGTTTCCGTAGCAGCTACCGGGCACCGCGCATCTGCTCGGGGGTAAAGCCCGGGGCGATGAATTGCCCAAAGTCAGGGCCACGCCGGAGGCTGTGGCCCCCGTCGACCGCGATCACCTGGCCGGTGATCCAGCGAGACTGTTCACTCAACAAGAACCGGGCGAGCTTGCCCACGTCTTCGGGCTGGCCAACGTCGCCCATCGGGGTGTTGACCAGATAGCTGTCGTAGACCTCGCTGTCGCGGGGCACCCCCTCCATTATCTCGGTGGCGATGAAGCCCGGAGCGATTGCGTTGCACCGAACTCCCGATACCCCGAACTCGTCGGCGGCGTTGCGCATGAGGTGTTCGATCCCGGCCTTGGCTGGCGGGTAGGCGCCGAACCAGTTGTGGGCTACCGACCCAGCGATCGACGACATGCCCACAAATGAGCCGCCACCCGCATCGACAAAATGCGGGACCGCATGTTTGAGGGTAAGCATGGTGCCCACCAGGTTGAGGTCGAGCACCCGGCGGAATTCGTCGATGTCGAGCTTTTGCAGCGGCCCCATGCCCCCGCCGCCGCCGGCGTTCGCTACCACGCCGTCGAGCGACCCGGTTACCGCCGCCGCCGCGGTGACCGCCGCTTCCACCTTTGCCTCCTCTTGCACGTCGGCGGTGATGTACTGCACCGATCCGCCCATGCCCGGGGTGATCCGTTCGACGGTCGCCGCCAGCTTTTCTTCCGTTCGGCCACAGATGGTGACAGCCGCCCCAACACTCGCTAGCGCTTCGGCGCAGGCGGCACCGATACCGGTTCCACCCCCGGTGACCAGCACACCTTTGCCAACCATGCCCCACACGTCGGCGATGTCGGAGTTTTCTGCCATTGCAAATACCTACTCTTTGTCGAGAAAAACCACCGAGCGTGGCAACGACCTGGGAAAAGGTCTGATCTTGTTCTACCGCGAGTCGAAACCTACGGTTTAATCGACCGAAACGGTCTGGGAGCAGCGATACTCATATGGTGCCTGCGACCAAAGCGACAGCTGTCGACACCAAAACCCGGATCCTCGAGGCCACCCTCGAGTCGCTGCACACCAACGGCATCGTTGGTACTAGCGCCCGGGTTATCGCCGGCATTGGCGACTTCAATCAGGCCCTGATCTTCTACCACTTCGGCAGCGTGAACGACGCGGTTGTGGCAGCGATCGGCATGATGGCGGAACAACAGCGCGACCGCTACCGAGCCCGGTTGGTCGAGACCACCTCACTCGCCGAGTTGGCGGCGGTAGCTCGCGATCTTCACAACGAAGACCTCGAGACCGGCTCGACCTTCACCTTGGTTCAAGCGTTCGCCGGATCGGCGAGCGACCCCGAAATGGGCAAGAAACTCTACGGCCACCTCGAAGAGTGGATCGATGTCATCGCCGAGTCGATCGAGCGGTTGCTGGCCGACACGCCAAGCGACGGCATGATCTCGAGCCGCGAACTCGCCTTTGGCATCTCTGCGCTGTTCCTCGGTGTCGAACTCCTCAACGCAATGGACCCCGAACGGGCGCCGGCCGGCGAGCTGCTCGACAGTCTCGGTGGCCTCGCCAGTGTCGCCCAGATGCTGCTCGAGTCACCGCTGCTCCAGTCGCTCGGCGCAATCAACAAAAACTAGCCACCGGGCCGAGAGCTTTTACGAAGCTCCGTGGGTGGCCAAGATCTCGCGCACTTCGGCGACCAACTGTTGGCGTGCGTTTTCGGCTTCGAGCCGGGCACTGGCAATGTCGGTCGATACCTCGGTAACCAACTCAAGGTAGGCCTTGAGCTTTGGTTCGGTACCGCTTGGGCGAAACTGCACCCGCGAACCATCGTCGAGATCGAAACGAAGCATGTTTGCCCGCTCGGCAAAGTCGGTCACCGACGTCACCGTGCGCCCATCGATAACCGACGGCGGGTTGGCGCGAATCGAATCCATCACCGCAGCCATCCGCTGGCGCGAACCCAACCCGTCGAACCACACGGCGATCTGGTCGGTGGTGTGGAGTCCGTGCTCCACCGCTAACTCATCGAGTCGATCGAGCACGGTGCGTTGGTCGGCCCGAAGCTCGGCCATCAGTTCGAGAAACGCCACCGCGGCGCTGATGCCGTCCTTGTCGCGAATCGTGTCGTGCACGGCGTATCCGAGCGCTGGTTCGTACCCGAAGATGAGCCGGGTTTCGAGCTGATCGTCGGCGGCGCGGGCTACGTACTTAAAGCCATGCAGTGTCTCGACATGTTGTACCTCGTGGGCTGCGGCGACCTGAGACAACAGGCGCGACGACACCGCGGTGCAGGCGGTGATTCGACCCGGCCCACTCGTGGAGCGAAGGGCAAAATCGCCGAGCAACACGCCGATTTGATCGCCGCTGAGCTGGCGCCACCCATCGCTGTCAGGAACAGCGATGCCGAGCCGGTCGCCGTCGGGATCGTTCGAGAACGCGACGTCGGCGTCGACCTCGGCGGCGAGCGCCGTCACCGCGTCGACCGCCCGCGGTTCTTCAGGATTTGGAAACTCAACGGTCGGAAAGTCGGGATCGGGGTCGAATTGGCTGTCGACCACATGCAGGGTGGTGTTGATCCGGCGCATCGCCTCGGCGAACACCCGCCCCGCAACCCCATGCATTGCGGTGTACGCCACCGAAAGCTCGGCCAACCCCGGCGACGGATCGGCCGGAACAATTACGTCGAGATAGTTCTCGACCACCTGGCCGCGCGCTCGCGACACCTGCCCACCGAGTCCGGGGTGCGGCAAGGTAGGCGGATCGGCCAGCTCGGCCATGACGGCCTCAATCTGGCGGTCATAGGGCGGAACAAGTTGCGCGCCATCGCCCAGATACACCTTGCATCCGCTATCGGGACCGGGGTTATGGCTCGCCGTGATGATCAACCCGGCGTCGGCCCCGTAATAACGGAACGCGTGGGCCATAACCGGGGTCGGAAGTGGCTCGGCCATCACCAGCGCCATGCCGCCTTGATCGGCGACCATTGCTGCGGCCTCGTCGGCGAAGTCCCGCGCAAGATGTCGGCCGTCGTAGCCAATCACCACGGTGGCCGGCCTGAGCTGACGCATGATGGCTGCGGTGGCCTGGGCGATGACCAACCGGTTCATCCGGTTTGGGCCGACGCCTCGCGGACCGCGAAGACCCGAAGTACCAAAGGTGATCCGGCTGTTAAACCGGTCCGACAGCTCGGCGTGATCGCCCACCTGAAGCAGGTCGGCGAGCTGGCGTTTCGTCGCCGGGTCGGGGTCGGCCTGGAGCCACGCGCCAGCGTATGCGGCGGTCTGTTCTGGGGTTCGACCTTGGGCCATCAGTGAAACGCAGGGTTAGCCCGAGATCGAACGCAGCATTGGGGCGAGCATGGGGCGGCGCCGAGTCCGGTCGTTGACCCATCGACCGACGGCTCGACGAGTAACCCGTTCGATGTCGTCGAACTCAGACTCAGGGTCGGCAAGAGCGCTCACGATGGCGTCGCGGGCGACCTTGACGCCCTCGTCGAGCAACTCGGGAGCACTCGCTGAGTCGAGCCAGCCCCGAGAGATCAGTTGCGGATCGCCAATAAGTTCGCGGCGGTCCCAGTCGATGATGGCGTCGATCGCCAAGAAACCGTTCTCGCCGAGGATGATCCGGTCGTCGATGACATCTTGGGTGAGGTAACCAATCGAGCCATCGATGTAGACCTTGCCGCCATCGGTCACCCGCTCGGAGTAAATCTTGTCGTTCGTCATGACGATCTGGTCGCCGTCGGTGCACATCACGACCCGTTCGTCGGGCAGGCCCATTTCACGACCGAGCTTTGCGTGCGCAACCAGGTGCACGTATTCGCCGTGGACCGGCACAAACCACTCGGGGGACGCGACCGCATGCAAGGTCTGCAACTCCCCCGCTTTTCCGTGGCCGGTGGTGTGGATGTGCACCTGGCCGCTGTGAATCACGGTGGCGCCCTTGCGGGCCATGGTGTTGCGGAGCCGAGCGACGGCGGCTTCATTGCCGGGGATCGGGTGCGAACTAAAGATGATGGCGTCGTTGGGGCCAATCTCGAGGAACTTGCTATCGCCCGATGCCATCTTGCTAAGCGCGGCGCGCGGTTCGCCCTGGGAACCAGTGGCCACCACACACACCTGATGGTCGGGATAGTCGTCGACCTTTTCGATGTCTTGGACGAACTTGTCGGGGATCGACAAGATCCCGAGATCGCGTGCGAGTTGCAGGTTGCGTTTCATCGACCGTCCCAACGGGAAGATCACCCGGTTGGTCCGCACCGCCTCTTCAGCGATCTGTTGCACCCGATGGATATGGCTCGAGAACGCGCTGATGATCAGTCGCTTCTCGGCGTGTTCTTCAAAGATGTCGTTGATGCCTTTGCGGATCGACATCTCCGACGCCGACATGCCGGGGCTGTCGGCGTTGGTCGAGTCAGCCAGCAACAGGCGAATACCCGGGTCGCCCGAGATGGCGCCGATGCGGGCCAGATCGGTCCGACGGCCATCGATCGGTGTGTGATCGAGCTTGAAGTCGCTCGAGTGTAAGACGATGCCCTGAGGGGTGGTGATCGAACTGATGAGTCCGCTCGGCGTCGAGTGGGTTACCGGCAAGAACTCGATCGAGAACGAGCCAATCTTGGCGGTTGTACCGTCGGTGACCTCGTTGAGCGTGGCCGCCTTCGACACGCCAGCTTCGCTGATCTTGTTCTCGATCATGCCCAGGGTGAACTTTGAGCCATAGATGTCGAGCTTGCGAGCATCGGCATTCGTGAGGTCACGCAACAGGTACGGAATGCCACCGATGTGATCTTCATGGGAATGGGTGGCGATGCACCCCACCAGCTTGTTCGCCCGTTCGACGATGTAGGTGAAGTCGGGCAACACCGCATCTACCCCGGGCAGAGTCTCGTCGCCGAAGAGCTGACCGCAGTCGAGGATGAGGAGTTCTTGGTCGGTTTCGATCGTGGCGCAGTTGCGTCCGATTTCGCCGAGGCCGCCAAGAAAGGTGATGCGGACATCGCTTGTCATAGCAGTGACGGTAGCTGTTCAGGCGAGCATTAACGCGCCGAACCGCAGAACAGCCCGATTTCTCTAGCGGGCGAGCCCAGCAAGAATCTGGCGGGCCTGGTCGGCGAGTCCGGTGGGCTCGGGGCCCATTGGCGAGCGGCACTCGCCGCCCGGCTGCTCAAGGACCTTCATCATTGCTTTGGTGGGAACCGGGTTTGGCGCCTCATCGGAGGTGCCAAAGTCATACGAGTCGAGTAACCGTTGGTTAATTTCGATCGCCCGTGCGGCATCGCCATCGTCGAAGAACGCCTTCATCATGTCGGCGACCTGGAGCGAACACCAGTGGGTTGCAACACCGATGGTGCCAACGGCACCGACAGCAAGCAGCGGCAAGGTAAGGCCGTCGTCGCCGCTGTAGACCTGAAACTCGTCGGACGTGGCGGCGATGACCCGGGAGGTCTCGCCGGGGTTCCCAGCTGCGTCTTTTAGCGCCACGATGTTGGGCAACGTATCGGCCAAGCGCAGGATCGTCGAGGTGTCGATCTTGCGACCACTGCGCCCCGGGTGGTCATAGAGCATGACCGGCAGATCGGTCGACTTCGCAACGGCACTGAAGTGGACGAACAAGCCCTCTTGGGACGGCCGGTTGTAATAGGGCGTTACGGTCAGGACCCCGGCGGCGCCCGCTGCGGTGGCCCGTTCGGTGAGCTCGACCGCCGCGATGGTGTTGTTGCTTCCCGTGCCAGCGATTATCGGCACGTCGACCGCATCGGCAACCGCACCGATCAACTCGATCTGCTCGTCGTGGGTGAGGGTCGGGCTCTCGCCCGTGGTGCCGGCGAGCACGAGACCATCGTTGCCCTGTTCGACCAGCCACTTCGCCAGCTTCACAGCACCGTCGGTATCGAGGGAGCCGTCAGCGGCAAATGGGGTGATCATCGCCGTGAGGACACGGCCGAAACGGGGTTGCATGAAGTTAGTGCCCTTCTTTGGCCCGCTCGATGCCGAGCGTGGCGAGGAGATTTTCGTGTAGCTCAAACCACACCGTGTGGTACGAGTCGATCATAGGTTTGGTGAACCAATCGGTCTCGCCATTATTTACGCGCGTTAGCCGGTCGGTGAACCGGTCACCATAGGACCCGAAGCGGTCGAGTTGCGCAGCGAGGTGAGCAACGATTGGCTGCACCTGCTCGTCGATAGCCCCCAGCGCGGCGATGACCGATGCGTCGTAGTCGGGATCGTCGTGATCGTTGAGTTGTTGCTCTCCGTCGACGGTCCGCACCTGCCAGTCGGTACAGATCGACAAGAAGTCCTGGTTGCAGCCGAGAAAGCGCTGGTAGCCGTCGGCGACTTCGTCGCGTACACCTGCATCGTCGAGTTCGCCCGCCAACAGTTGTTCGCCGTACACCCGACCTTCTGGTGTGAGGCTCCAACCACTAACCCGGCCATCGCGGTAGACCACGTGGCCTGACTCGACGAACTTCGCCAGCTCGCCGTCGACAACCGACTGGTCAACCGACGCGATCTCTGCGACTTCAGCCGAATCGATAAATCCCTTCAACCGCAAAGCGTGCAGGGTCAACAACGTTGGTTCAGAAGTGGTCGCCATGGCCCCAAAAACTACCGGTTGGGCTGGCTCAACGACTATTCCGAAGCTTCGGGGGTTGTCGGGGCGGATCGCATATGATTCCCGGCCGAGCGGCGCAGGATCAAGCCGTACCCAACGGCGGCGATGGTCGAGAACAAGAACCACTGAACGGCGTAGCTGAGATGGGACCCTTCGTCGAGCGACGGGAGCGGCACGGGCGATGCTTCGGACTCAGCTGGGGCGCTGAGCAGGACAAACGCGTCGGCCATCGGGATCTCAAACCGGTCGGCGATCGCCGCGACGTTCGGGTGGGAGATCCCGGCAATACCGTCGCGCCCCTGTGCGAACCGACCGCTGCGGTCGCCGGGCTGAAGCGAGCCGGTGATGACCAACTCGCCCGACGCTGGAGCCACCGATTCGGGCGTGGCGTTGAGCACGGCACTTCGTCCGAGAAATCCACGGATGACGAGCACGGTGGTGCCCTCGCTGGTGAACGGCGTAGCCAGCCACGAGCCGGGCGCGCCATTGATCGACCGGTTGTCGACGAAGAGGCTCTCGCCGGTGTAACTGCCGGCCATTTCGACCTGCACGAACCGAATGTCGTCGCCATTGCTGAGCCCGGCCGCCAGCGACACCGGAGCGTCGGCCGTGCGCGCCTCGACCAGCGCGTTGCGGTCGCGGCGTTCGTCGAGTCGGCGAAGCTGCCAGAATCCGAGCCCGATCATGGACACGACCATCGACAGCACGACGAGGTGCGCCACGATCCACTTCGGGGTTAGAGCAAACCGGTACACGGTGAGCGGTTACGACAAACCCAGCAGCGCGTCGAGGCCCATGGTCAGACCGGGACGATCAGCGATACCCCGCAGGGCCAGGAGCACCCCCGGCATGTAGCTCGTGCGGTCGATGGTGTCGTGGCGAATGGTGAGGGTCTGGCCCGCCGTGCCGAGAATGACTTCTTGGTTGGCGGCAACACCGCGCATGCGTACTGCGTGTACTCGGATCCCGCCGGGACCTTCGCCACCGCGTGCTCCCTCGACCACGTGGGTCTTGGTGGGGTCCTCAAGCCAGTCGCTGTTGGCTTCGGCCATGCGCTGCACCGTCATCATGGCGGTACCCGATGGTGAGTCGAGCTTGTTCTCGTGATGGAACTCGAGCACCTCGGCCGATTCGAAGAACGGTGCTGCCATTTCGGCGAACCGCATCATCAGCACCGCACCAATGGTGAAGTTGGGCGCGATCAGACAGTTACTTGAGGTAAAGCCGGCCCGGAAGCCGTCGAGGTCTTCGTCGTTGAACCCGGTGGTCCCGACAATGCCATGCACCCCGCTGGCCGCCATCCAGGTGAGGTTTTCTCGTGCGGCTTCGAGGTGGGTGAAGTCGACAGCGGCGTCGAGGGAGTCGGCGGCGAGCTCGCTGGCCGCACCAACGATCACGACCGAGCTGTCGATACCGATCGAGTACAGCTCTTTGCCGGCATTCGCGGGGTCAACGGCGGCGACCAGTTCAAGATCGTCGGCCTCCAGCACGGCCCGACACACCTCACGTCCGACTCGCCCAGCAGCTCCAAAAACTCCAACTCGCATGCCTCGAACAGTAGTACGCCACGGTTCGATTCAACCCACCAGATTCCGTCGGTTTCGACCCCTACCAACCCCGGGGCCAGACCCCAACGTCCAGATGTACAAATCGGCGCCAGGCCCCAAACATCACCCAGAGCGCGATTCACGCGTCCGCCGAACCAAAATCGCCTAGAATCCCACGCTCTGCGTTCGGTGCCAGGCTCCAGTGCCAGGCTCCAGTGCCAGGCTCCAGTGCCAGGCTCCAGTGCCAGGCTCCAGTGCCGGTCGGTTTCGGCCCTGGCGGGCCTCAATCCTTAACGAGTTGCTTCGCAACTCGGGACCTCTGCGCGCTCACAAACAGGGACGTTTTGGCCGGAGCGAAGCGGAGACCAAAACTCCGTAAGGATCGAAGGCCGCTTGCGGCCGAAGACCGACCCAGTGCCCGTCGGTTTCGGCCCTGGCGGGCCTCAATCCTTAACGAGTTGCTGCGCAACTCGGGACCTCCTAGCTCTTTTACAGAGACGAGGCGAAGGCTTCTACGTTTGGGCCTACTAGGGAGACGCAGTGCGGGGCCGAGAAGACCTCGGCTGCTACGGCGTTGAGATCGTCGAGGCTTACTCGTTCGATCGCCGCCACCGACTCGTCGAGTTCTTTGATGCGGTCGAACAACAACATGTTCGAACCGAGGCGACTCATCCGACTCGACGAATCTTCCAGCGCCATCATCGTGGCCCCCGCTACCCCGCCCTTGGCGGTGGCGAGCTCGTCGTCGGTAAAGCCGTTGGCGATGACCCCCGCGACCTCCTGGTCGATTACCTCGAGCAATTCAGCAGTGTTGTCGGGCGAGGTGCCGGCGTACATCGTGAAGATGCCGGTATCGGAGTAGCTGGCCGCTGACGAGAACACCGCATAGGCCAAACCACGCTTCTCGCGGATCTCGTGAAAGAGCCGGCTCGACAAGCTTCCGCCCAGGATCTGGTTGGCCAGGCTAAGGGCGTATCGGCGGTCGTCGTCGAGACCGAAGCCTCGCCAGCCGAGCGAAATATGGGTTTGCTCGACCGCCTTATCGGTGGCCGCAACCGCACGTAACTCGGTGGGCGGTTTGGTGCGCCGTGGCCGGTCGCCTCCCGACATACCGTCGAAGGCACCAGCCATCGTGGCGACCAACTCTTCATGATCGACGAGTCCGGCAGCGGCAACAACCACGTTGGCCGGCTGATACCAGTGCTTGTGAAACGCCCGAACCGTGTCGGGCTGAATCGACCCGATCGACTCAACGGTGCCAAGCACCTCACTACCCAAGGCATGACCCGGGAACAGCGACTGCTGGAGCTCCATATGTACAAGATCGTCGGGGGTGTCCTCGGCCATGGTGAGTTCCTCTTGGATCACCATGCGCTCGGACTCGAGATCGTCGGCATCGAGCGACGGCCGGGTAACGACCGCGCCCAACAACTCGGCCGCCAAGGCAGCTGAGGTATAAGGGACCCGAAACGAGTACGCCGTGTACTCGCGCGACGTAAAGGCGTTCATGTCGCCGCCTACACCATCGATCGCAATCGACAGGTCGCGGGTCGAGAACTCGGGCGTGCCCTTAAAGAGCAGGTGCTCAAGAAAGTGCGACGAGCCAGAATGCACTGGGTCTTCGTCGCGGTTACCAACCCCAACCCAACAGCCGAGGGTCACCGACCGGACAGAATCCATCCGTTCGGTGACCACTCGTAGGCCGTTAGGCAGTTCGGTTAGCTGAACTCCGTCAGCTATGACCTGTGCGGTCAAGTACGAGCCTTACGCTCTTAGTTGCGACGACGGCGACGTCCGCCGCCTCCGCCACGGTTGCCGCCACCACGACGACCACCAGAAGCAGGACCAAGATCGCCAAGCTCTTCGCTCATCTCGGCGTCGAAGGCAGCCTCGAAGGAGACCTCTTCGGTTCCGCCGCCGGATCCACCATCGCTGGCTGGAGCGGCGTCGCCGCCACCGCCACCCGACGAGGCAACAGCGGCAGCTGCGCCACCGGCTGCGACAGCTGCACCAGCAGCTGCTGCGGCTCCGGGAACGCCGTTTCCGCCGGCCGGGGTCAGCGAGACCTTGCCGTTGGGATCGACGTCTTCAACGGTTACTTCGATCTCTTGACCGAGTTCGAGTACGTCTTCGACCTTGTCGATGCGCTTGCCGCCGCCCATCTTCGAGATGTGCACGAGGCCGTCGCGACCAGGCAGGATGTTGACGAACGCACCGAACTTGGTGATGTTCACCACCCGACCGGTGTAGGTCTGGCCAACCTCGGCGGTTGGCGGATCGAGGATCAGTTCGATCTGACGGCGGGCTTCATCGACCACGGCGTTGTCGGTGGACGAAATGGCGACAATGCCGACCGCTCCGTCGTCGTCGACGCTGATGTTGGCTCCGGTCTCGCCCTGGATGGCGTTGATGACCTTGCCCTTCGGGCCGATGACCTCGCCGATCTTGTCGATCGGAATTTCGAAGCTGATGATCTTCGGTGCGGTTGGTCCAACCTCGGGACGGGGCTCGGGGATGGCCTCAAGCATGTTGCCGAGGATCTTCATCCGAGCGTCCTTGGCCTGGCCAAGTGCCTCGGTAAGAACGTCGGCCGGGATGCCGTCGATCTTGGTGTCGAGCTGCAGTGCGGTGATGAACTCGCTGGTACCGGTGACCTTGAAGTCCATGTCGCCCATGGCATCTTCGGCACCGAGGATGTCGGTGAGGGTGATGTATTTGTCGTTGTGGTACACGAGGCCCATCGCAACACCGGCAACCGGCGCCTTGATCGGGACACCAGCGTCCATAAGCGAAAGGCTCGACGAGCAAACCGACGCCATCGACGATGAACCGTTCGACATCAGCACCTCAGACACCAAACGAATGGTGTAGGGGAACTCTTCGATCGACGGGATAACCGGGAACACGGCCCGCTCGGCGAGCGCACCGTGGCCGATCTCTCGGCGCTTCGGGCCTCGCATGAAGCCGGTCTCGCCAGTACAGAACGGCGGGAAGTTGTAGTGGTGCATGTACCGCTTGCGCTCGACCGGATCGATACCGTCGATCATCTGGTCCATGCGAGCCATGCCCAAGGTGGTGAAGTTGATGACCTGGGTCTCGCCACGCTGGAACAGGCCAGAACCGTGAGCGGTCGGGATCACATCGACCTCCGACGAAAGCGGACGCACATCGGCGGTGCCACGACCATCGATGCGTACCCCTTCGGCGACGATGCGGTCGCGAACGGTCTTCTTGGTCAGCGAACGGATAGCGGCCTTGATCTTGGCTTCGGCGGCTTCATCGTCGGCGAACTGCGGACCAACCGCAGCAAGGATCGACTCTTTGGCGGCGTCTTCGGCCTGGCCACGAGCTGCCTTGTCGGCAACCTTCTGCGACTCAGCGATCTGATCGGCGCCGGCGGCGGTAACCGCAGCCATGATCTCGTCGGAGTAGTCGGCCGCGGTTTCGTACGGGAAGCTCTCGGGCTTGCCGCCCATCTTCTCGACGAGTTCTTGCTGAAGCGCAATCGCTTCTTTGATCCAGGTCTTGCTGGCGTTCAGGCCTTCGGCCAGTACAGCTTCATCGACCTTGGGTGCGCCACCTTCGAAGTTGGTGACACTGGCTGCGGTGCCGCCAGCTTCAACCATCATGACGGCAACATCGCCATCGTCGAGCAAACGACCAGCAACGGTCATTTCGAACGAGCTGGCATCGCCCTCTTGGTAGGTGGGGTGAGGAATCCAGTTACCTTCAGCCGAGTACGCAATGCGGCACGCGCCGATTGGACCGTTGAAGGGAATCGGCGAAATGCTCAGCGCCGCCGAAGCGGCGTTGATGGCGAGCACATCGTAGGGGTTTTCCATGTCGGCACCCATAACGGTTCCGACAATGTGGACCTCGTTGCGGAAGCCGTCGGGGAACGACGGACGCAGCGGACGGTCGGCCAAACGACACGCCAGGATGGCGGCTTCGCCGGCGCGTGCTTCACGACGGAAGAACGATCCGGGGATCTTGCCGGCGGCGTACATCTTTTCTTCGATGTCGACGGTCAGCGGGAAGAAGTCAGCGCCGGGGCGCTGCTTGCGGGCACCGGTTGCGGTAACCAGGACCATGGTGTCGCCGAGACGACCCATGACCGATCCGTCGGCGAGGTTGGCGAATTTGCCCGCCTCGAACGACATGATCTTGTCTGACGCGCCAGATACGGGCGCGCTTACGGAAGTGGCTTCTGCCATTTCTTATCTCCTTGAGGCACGTTGCCTCGTTAGAGACGACTCCAGGCGATCAGTACCCAGTAGACGCTTGCCCCACCAACGGTCCAGACGTTGAGGAAAGCCACCACTGAAGACTGATCAATCTCTTTGAATCGAAGTCGTCTTGGTTTGTTTACGTTGTCAAAGTATTCAAAATTACTGGGAAGAACTCTTGGCTCTTCCACCACCTATCGGCGGTTGTGCTCCACGCTAGAGGCAAAGTGCGATCAACGTGCGCATCGGGCGACGCCTTTGACTCGAACAATTTCTCCCGTCTTGTCCTGGTGCTGTCCAGGCCCGCCTGTCGATCCGACCTCGCACTCGCGAGAATGCTGCTGGTGTGGGTCATGATGTAGAAGTGGCTAGTGATGAATTTGGTGCATTTGTGCTTATTGCGTACCCTCTCGGGTCATGACAAAACAACCCCCCAAAACCAAACCACCGAGAGTGTTCGGAATCGGACTCCTTTCGGTCCTTCTAGCTGGCGCGATGGCGATTTTCGCCACTCCCGCAGGTGCGCAAGCACCGGCAGCGCCTGGCGTCTGCGCCGTCACCAACGCCGAGGCAGGTGCCTTTGTATTCTGGGAGGCCGTCGACAACGCCACCGAATACGTCTACGGCGCCCAATACAACAATGGTCCGCAGCGGTTCGGCCGCACCGGCGAGTCATCGATATTTATTGATGCTGAACAAGGTCGGGTTACTTCCATGCGGGTCGCAGCGATCGCCGGTGGCGTGACCTCCAACGCCACCGACTGCAGCATCGACGGCCAAGGCGGGCAACCACCGGTCACTCAACCGCCGGTGACCCAGCCACCGGTGACCCAGCCACCAGTCACTCAACCGCCGGTGACCCAGCCACCGGTGACCGAACCGCCGGTGACCCAGCCACCGGTGACCGAACCGCCGGTCACCGAACCGCCTGCGGACGAACCACCCGTCGTCGAGCCACCGGCTGAGGAACCAGCGGCTGAGGAAGAGCCAGCGGAACCAGAAATGCCAGATGACGAAGCTGACAATGACGAGGATCCCGACGAAGATTCCGACAGCGATGAAGCCGACGATGACGACGGCCGGCGCGGCAATAACGGCAACCGCTGCAATGCAGCAGAACGGGGTCGCAGCGGTGCAAACGACAACATGGGCAACCGGTGCAATGCGGAACGTCGTGGCAACAGCGCCAACGCCAACCGGCCAACCAACCAAGCCAACAACGGCAACCGCTGCAACGAACAACAGCGCGGCAACAGCGGAAACAACGCGAACAACAGCAACCGCTGCAACGTCGAAGAGCGCGGCAACAGCGCCCAGGCAGCACGCGAAGGCCTAGCCCGAAGTGGCCGCCCGTGTCATGCAGTTGCCGGCGGCAACGGAGTCGGCATCGCTTGGAACCCCATGGCTGAGGCCGCCGAATACGTGTTTGCCTACCGGGTCAACGGCCTAACCCGCTACGACCGAGCCAACGCAAACTCTGCGGTCATTCAAGGACTACCCGAGGGTGCCCAAGTCGCTCTCCGGGTTGGCTCGGTTCGCGCTGACGGATCCTACGGCGCTGCCGTGGACTGCGGCGAGGTAGAGGCGCCCGCCGAAGCCGCCGAGTAACGACCATCTAACCGAAGCAAGTACGAACGTGCGGGCCGCTTTCGAGCGGTCCGCACCTGTCGTTTTCGGCTAGCCCTTGTTAGCGACGCAGTCCGAGGTGAGCGATGAGCTCACGGTAGCGCTCGACGTCTTTGTCGGCGACGTAGTCGAGAAGACGACGACGCTGACCAACCAGCATCAAGAGGCCACGACGGCTGTGGTGGTCCTTCTTGTGGAGCTTCGAGTGATCGGTGAGGTGGTTGATCCGGTCGCTCAGCAGCGCAATCTGTACCTCAGGGGAACCAGTGTCGCCCTCGGAGAGTCCAAACTTCTCGACGGTACGAGCAATGGTCTCAGCCTTGGAAGGAAGCAGTGCGGGCTTGCGGTTGTCAGACATGTTTTACCTTTGGGTTTCGGACCCAGCCACGAGGAGCGATTACCGGCAACCGCAGCGGAGAATTAGTGAACCGTCATGATATCTGGATCAGACTCCCCCACCTGTGTCGGGCCCAAAACAACCGAACTGGGGAGCGTGCGCGTACCTATAGGCGCGCGTTTTGTCCCCAGTTCGGGAGATTTCTTAGCTGGCGTCTTCGTTGGGGGTGATGTGGCCCATACGTTCGCGCTTGGTTTCGAGGTACCGGATGTTCTCGGGGTTGGCCTCGACATGGATGGGTTCGCGCCCAACGATGTTGAGTCCGTAACCGTCGAGGCCGCCGTACTTGGTGGGGTTGTTGGTCATGACCACCATGTCGGTGATGCCGAGGTCGGCGAGGATGTTGGCACCGACGCCGTACTCGCGACTGTCGACCGGCAACCCTTGGGCCAGGTTGGCCTCGACGGTGTCGGCGCCTTCGTCTTGGAGTTCGTACGCCCGGATCTTGTGGGCGATACCGATGCCGCGGCCTTCGTGGCCTCGTAGGTACAGCACCACTCCCCTGCCCGCGTCGCCGATCTTCTCGAGCGCCGCGTCGAGCTGTGAACCACAGTCACAACGCAGGCTGCCGAGCAGATCGCCGGTGAGACATTCCGAGTGCACCCGAACCAGCAGCGGTTCATCGCCCTCGATCTCGCCGAGCTGATAGGCAACGTGCTCTTCGTCGTCGAGCAGCGAACGGTAGGCGTGCGCCGTGAAGTCGCCGTACTTGGTGGGGATGCGGGCCGACGCAAACTTCTCGACCAGCTTCTCGCTCCGGCGGCGGTACCGGATGAGGTCGGCGATGCTCACGACCAAGATGCCGTGTTCTTTGGCGAACTCGATCAGGTCGGGCAGCCGCGACATCGTGCCGTCTTCGTTGACGATCTCGCACAACACACCGACCGGTTCACGGCCCGACATACGGCCAAGATCGACACCGGCTTCGGTGTGGCCGGCCCGCTTGAGGACGCCGCCATCGCGGGCGATCAACGGAAAGATGTGACCCGGACGGTTGAAGTCTTGCGGTTCGGAATCGGGGTTGGCCAAGGCATTGACGGTCTTGGTTCGGTCCGACGCCGAGATGCCGGTGCTGGTGCCCTCGATCACGTCGACCGTGACGGTGAAGGCGGTACGCATCGACTCGGTGTTGTCGGCCACCATCAGGGGAAGGCGAAGCCGTTCGGCTCGCGCCTCGGTCATCGATGCACAAATGACACCGCTGGTGTGGCGGATCATGAAGGTCATCTTCTCGTCGGTCATGGCGTCGCCGGCGATGATCAGGTCGCCCTCGTTCTCGCGGTCTTCGTCGTCGACCACGATCAGAAACTCGCCGCGGCCGTAGGCCTCAAGCGCTTGTTCGATCGGGGCCAGGCCCGCTTCTTCGCTGGCGTTCTTTACACTCTTCATAGGGTCTCCGTGGTCATTGGGTCTCCGAGACCGTTGGGGTGGTCGAGCCAAGAGGGAGGTCGACTCGACCGCTTTGTAGAAGTTTCTCGACGTGTTTGCCCAGAATGTCGGTTTCGATGTTCACGGTATCGCCCACGTCGCGGTGACCAAGAGTCGTCACGCTAAGCGTGTGCGGGATCACGGCGATATCGAAGCTGGTATCGGTGAGCGACGCAACGGTCAGGCTGATGCCGTCGAGGCAGATGGAGCCTTTGGGAACGATGTGAGCGCCCAGGCTGTTGCCCGCAGGATCGGTCGGGATCGCAAAGCTCATGCGCCATGAACCATCGTCGAGTTCGGTTTTGGCAACCACGGTGGTCACCCCATCGACGTGACCCTGCACGATATGGCCGCCGAATCGACCATTGGCGGCCAACGGGCGTTCGAGGTTTACCGGCGAGCCGACGATGAGTTCGCCCAGGTTGGTGCGATCCATTGTCTCGGGTACCGCGTCGGTGCTCCACCAGCCGTCGCCCTGGTCGACCAGGGTAAGGCAGCAGCCGTTTACGGCGATCGAGGCACCAAGCTCGGAGCCTTCGAGCACCACCGAGGCGTTGACACTGATCCGTTTCCCTTCGCCGACCGACTCGATCGAGCGCACGGTCCCAAGTTCTTCAACAATGCCGGTGAACATCGGGTAAACCTACTTCCTCGGGTGGATCGACCAAAAGTCAGTTTCGGGTACCTCATTGGTACCAACCACCACCGCAAAACCACGAACTGGTGAGCAATGTGGTCGTTCTAGCGACCACTTCGCTCACCAGTTCGGGACGCTGGCCGTTAGGCGCCGGCGGCGGTACAGACCGTTGGGACGCTCTGGCCAAAGAGGGCGAACTTCGACGAGAAGACCCAGTCGATCATGCGTACCTCGAGGCTCGGGTCGGCGGATTCGAATTCCAACCCATACGGCAACCACTCGCCACCGGGCACCCGGGCTTGGGCGGAGAACGATGCTCCACCAAACCGGTCGGGCCGCACCAGGTAGGTGCCGTCGATGTAGGTGAACGTGCACCCCCGGGTCTGCCCCTGCGGCTGCGCAACCTCACACGTCTGGACCGGCTCCAAGCGACCGTCGGCGTCGCGTTCGCTCAGCACGACTCGATCGATGTAGGTCGAGTAGCCAAACTCGAGCGATAGTTGGCTCCAGATAGCTTTGCCGTCAGGCGTGGCGCCCAGACTGTTTTCTTCGTTGAGCCGGAAGTACCGCGTGTTCGGACGGGTCGAGACATCGAAGCTGACGCCGATGACGGCCCGCGACGAGAACGCCTCGGCACCGTCGCCCCACGTGATGCGAATGCCATCGGGACGAGGACTGACCGAACACCCAACCGGATCAGGGTTTGGGTCAGGGTCGGTCGGACCTGAAGGGTCGGCGTCGCCTGCGGCAGCGACACCACAGTCGACCGCCCCGCTATAGCTGCCGTTGGCAAACACCCCCGACACCCGAACCCGCGCCTGCGTACCAGCCGGCACGGGAATTGTCGTCGACGTTGCGTTCACCCGGTTATAGCGGGTCGATGCACCAGCAACCTCGAGTCCCCACACATAGGTCACCGCACCGGGCACGGCTGGCCACGATGCCGCAACACCGCCAGCGACACCCACGACCGAACAACCAACCGGATCCGGCTCGGGTTCGGGATCTGGCTCTGGGTCTGGGTCTGGGTCTGGGTCTGGGTCAGCCTCACCAGGGGTGCAAACGGTTGGCAGGTACTCCACGTACAGACCGAACTTTCCGGTGAATGCCCAGCGGACGATGCGAACCTCGGCGGGCGGCGTGCGATCCGAACTCAGCTCAAAGACGAAGGTCTCCCACACATTGTCGGCCCCGAACCGGATTTGGGACGTATACGACGAGCCGGGCACCGGATCGGGCAACCTCACCTGATACGTACCGGCGTTGTAGGTCCAGGTACAGGCCGGGCTCTGGGTGTCGACCGGCGTCGAGAGACCACAGGTCTGGACCAGCTGCATAGATCCGTCGTCGTTCACGATGCTCAGCACTACCTTGCCGACAAAGCTGGCAAGCCCCTTCGGGTACTCGACCCGTGACCAGTTGCGTGCCCCATCGGGGGTCGCTTCGGTGTTGGTCTGGTTCAACCGGAAGTAACGAGTTGGCGGGTTGTTATCTAGATCGAGCGAAACGCCGATTACGGCGTTCGAATCCACGTTGGCTTCACCCCACGTCACCACCAACTGCGACGGGTGACGGCTTACCGAGCAACCGTCGGCCGCATCGCTTTGGGCCGCAGCAGACGGCATGGCGAGGGCCAACAAGGAGGCCACAAAGGCCACGGCGGAAAGTACAACTGCCAGCTTCGAAGATCGTCGACGCCCAGTCGACGTTCGGGCGGACGGCGGATAGATATCCATAGCTACGCTCCAATTCAGCGACCGTCGCGGCGGTACGGCGGTCTGTTGTTGCGTGTGTTGTCGTCACCCAGCGTGACAAGCCGACCGCAATTACCCGGCGAGCACCAGCGCTGGTTTGGCGGTGTTGTCGCGGTGCGCCTTGTAGATCGC
>CALHTF010000019.1 GCA_938038815.1 uncultured Acidimicrobiales bacterium
TTTCTTCCCCACCGTGAGTGGGGATCTACACGCTCCCCCCTCTGACCCATAGTGATGGCTAACGACGCTGATTTCTCGGTAGACGACAGCCCATTGGGTCGCCAGTCGTGGCGTTCGGCGTCGGCGCCGATGTGGCCGATCGTCCTCGCTCGGGTGCTCATGGGTCTGTTGTGGCTGTACTCGTTGCGGTGGAAACTCCCACCCGATTTCGATGGGGGCTCCGAAACCGGACTGCGCGAATGGCTCGAGCTTGAAGTCGCCCACCCGGCCTTTGGGTTCTACGCCGATCTCATCGATTCGGTCGTGTTGCCCAACTTCACCTTGTTCGCCTGGCTGGTGTTTTTTGCCGAACTGGTGGTGGGTTTTTTGCTCCTTACCGGAACTTTCACGAGGTTGGCGGCGTTTCTTGGAGGACTCATGTCGTTCAATCTGCTGGTCGGACTCCTTGAAGTACCTGGGGAATGGCCGTGGGCGTACGTCATGATGATGATGTGGCACGGCACTTTCCTGGTCGCAGCAGCAGGTCGAGTAGCCGGGGTCGATGGCCTCATCCGCTCGAAACGTCGACCATCTCGTATTCTCGATTTGGTCACCTAGTTCCTAGTCTCCACCCTCGGCCCCGGATTCCGGTCCGGCCCAACAAGGCACCCAATCATGCTTTCCAACAACGACATCTCGAACGAAGAACCAGAACCCAAAGCCCCGCCCCGAACCCCGGCCAAGGACCGCGGGTCGCTCGGCGTAGCCCTGTTGCGCATCGCCCTCGGCGTGATCGTCTTGGTGACCTGGTGGGACAACCTGACCAAAGACAACGTCGACAGCGCGCTCGGCCTCTACAGCGGCGATGCGTTTGAGGGGTTCATGAACTGGCTGTTCACCTCCGAAGCAGACGGCGGTAACGGCAGCAGCCTCGGGTTCTACGAAGGGTTCGTCGACAACGTGTTGTTGGCCGCTCCGGGCTTGTTCGGTGGTCTGCAGTTGGTCATCGAATTGCTGATGGGGCTCGCCTTGCTCGTCGGGGCGTTCACCCGACTCGCCAGCCTCGCTGCGGTGGTGTTCTTCGCCAACCTGTTCCTCGCCTACTTCGGGGGCGGCGAATGGATCTGGACCTACGTGCTACTCACCGCTGCAGCTCTCGCGGTGTTCCTCGACTGGGGCGGCCGAAAACTCGGTGTCGATCAAGGACTGGCGCAATCTCGGGGCGAGTCGTTCATGCGACTGCTCTGGTAGCTCGCGCCTATGGGTAGCTTCCTTCTCGTCGTCGGCCTGGTCTATGTGATCTTGTCGATGTTGTTGTTTGCCTTCGGGTTCAACATGTTGTGGTTGTCGTTCGTGTCGCTGCGCTCAAAGCCCGCAGCGCCCGAGCCACTCCCGCTGCACCTACCGCGGGTCACGGTTCAACTCCCCATCTACAACGAGCTCTATGTCGCCAAACGGGTGATCGAAGCTGCGGCCCGACTCGACTATCCACTCGACCGATTCGAGATCCAGGTTCTCGACGACTCGACCGACGAAACGTCGACCATCGTGGCCGGCGCTATCGAATCGGTTCGGCGCTTGGGCGTGACGATCCATCACATCCGCCGCACAAATCGCACCGGGTACAAGGCGGGCGCCTTGGCCGAAGGACTCAAGACAGCAACCGGCGAACTCGCTGCGGTGTTCGACGCCGACTTCGAGCCCCCAGCCGACTTCTTGATGCGCACCGTCGGTCGGTTCACCGACCCGCAGATCGGGTTCGTCCAAGCCCGGTGGGATCACCTCAACCGCAACCACTCGTGGCTCACCCAGTTGCAGGCGCTGGCCATCGACGGCCACTTCATGGTCGAACAATCGGCTCGGGGCGAACGGGGCTACTGGTTTAACTTCAACGGCACCGCCGGTGTGTGGCGGGTCTCGGCCATCGCCGATGCCGGAGGCTGGACCGCCGACACCCTCACCGAAGACCTCGACCTGTCGTACCGGGTACACCTGGCCGGGTGGCGGGGCACCTACGTGTCCGACCTGGCCGTACCCGGCGAACTTCCGGTGCACATTTCGGGGTTCCGCCGCCAGCAACACCGCTGGGCTCGCGGTTCGATGGAGTGCGCCTGGAAGCTGCTGCCCGCCGTGTGGCGTTCGGGAGCAGCCCGCACCACCAAACTTCAGGCCACCGCCCACCTGTCGGCCTACGGCATCCACATCGTGCTGTTCCTCCTCACCCTGCTGTATCCGCTCGTCGTGCTTACCGGGAACTACTACCCCGGGGCATCGACCCTCTTTGGCGTGGGTTACATCTTCGCCCTCACTTCGGTGGCCCCCGGCGTGTTCTTTATCGCCGGTCAGTACCGCCTCGGGCGGCCGTGGGTACGCCAACTTCCCCGCACCGTTTTGCTCACCGCACTTGGCTCGGGCCTCATGCTCAACACCGTGCGGGCTGCGTTTCAGATTTTCACCAAGCCCAACCCAGAATTCGAGCGGACGGCAAAGTTCGGTATCGAAGAGGCACCCACGGCGTGGACCCGCCAGCGTTACCAACTACAACTCGACCGAATCGTTTACGCCGAAGCCGCCTTGGGTTTGTATAGCTTCTTTGGCGCAACGGTCGCGTTCCGCCACGACAACTGGGGCGTGTTTGTTTACGCCATGCTCTTTGGGTGCGGACTGCTCGGTGTGGTGGGCGTGACCATCAGCCAAGCGATAGTGATTCACCGCGACCGACTCGCCCGAGCCGGACGCCTGGTCGCCGAACAATCTGCCGTGCAGGCCAACGGCACACTGCCCGTTGCGTCCTAAGCTCCAACGGTGACGGAGAACCAGATCACCCGAGAAGCGTGGCTCGCACTGTTTGTGAGCACCGTCGTCGTGTTCCTGGTCGTGATCGATATCTCGGCGGTCAACGTTGCGTTTCCGTCGATCCGTGAAGATTTCGGGGTTACCTCAAGCGAGCTGAGCTGGATCATCTCGGGCTACAACATCGTTGTCGGCGCCCTGCTGATGGTTTCGGGCCGACTCGCCGACAGCCTGGGGCGGCGCAAGGTGTACCTGCCGGGCGTGGCCATCTTTGGCATCGGTTCGGCACTGTGTGCGCTTGCACCCTCGGCCGGGTTTCTCATTGGATTCCGGCTTATCCAGGCGATCGGCGGGTCGATCACCACCGCTGCCGGGTTCGCCGTAATGCTGCCCGAATTTCCGCCCGCGAAACGCAGCACCGCCATCGGCATCGCCGGGGCTACCGGTGCGTTAGGAGCCGTCGTGGGTCCGGCCATCGGTTCGCTACTGATCGACCTCTTCAACTGGCAAGCCATCTTCTGGTTGAACGTTCCGTTGTGCATCTTGGTGCTGATCATCGGACCCAAGTTCCTCAACGAATCGCGCGATCCAAACGCCACCGGCCGGATCGACCTGCTGGGCGTAGTGATCGGCACCGCAGCGGTTGCGTTCATCATGTTCGCCATCGTGCAGAGCGAGAAGTGGGGCATCTCCGACCTTCGCTTGATCGGCCTGCTGCTTGTGGGTTTGGCCCTTCTGCCCATCATGCTCAAACGCTCCCGCACCCACGACGAACCGCTCATCAACCTCAAGCTGTACGAGTACCGGTCCTTTCGCAGCGCCAACATCGGTGTGTCGCTGTGGGGCCTCGGTTTCGCTTCAGGGTTCCTCGTGAACTCCCTCATGCTGCAAGACGTGTGGGAACTACCGATCCGCGACGTCGGGTTGGCGCTGGTGCCTGCTCCCCTGCTGGCAGCGGCCGTGTCGATCGCCACCGGCCGGTACGCCGACAAGTACGGCCACCGGTGGCTCCTGGGCCTCGGGTGCGCGCTGTGCGGGCTTGGGTATTTCGCCCAAGCGATCTTCCTCACCGACAACACCGCGGTGTGGAACATCTTCGTGCCTATCAGCCTGATCTCGGGGGTCGGTGTTGGCCTTACCGTCGCCACTTGGTCGAGCGCCGGTATCGCCGACATTCCCCAACAGTTCTTCGGCGTAGCCGGCGCTACCTACAACACCATCCGACAGGTGGCCTACGCGATGGGCATCTCGATGGTTGTCGCTTTGGTGGCATGGGGATCCGACGATGTTGAAGGGCTGGCCAACACCACCGGAATTCGCTGGGCCTGGTTCTTTGTGGCGGGCAGCTACCTGGCCGCCGCCGTTGCGGTTATTGCGACCTTCCCCGCCGGATCGAGCGCCGATCGGGCGGAGCTCGCCAAGAGCTCATGACATCGCGGGCACTCCTGGTGATGGCCAAGCGACCCCAAGCGGGATCGACCAAGACCCGTCTGCAACCCGAGCTCAGCGCCGAGCAGGCAGCCGACCTGTACGAGTGCTTCCTGCACGACGTGCTCGACACGGTGCGAGCGCTCGACGGGGTTACCCCGTTGCTTGCCGTGTGGCCCGACGACGGCGACGGCTACTTCGCCCAGCACGCTCCCGACATTGAGGTGGTCCCCCAGCTCGGTGCGTCGCTCAACGAACGCCTCAACCATGTGCTGACCGTGACCCTCAGCCGATTCGATTCGGTGGCCGCCATCAACAGCGATAGCCCCACCTTGCCCGGTGGGCTGCTCGACGCCGCTTTCGGCTCGATTGAAACTCGCGGGGTCGACGCGGCCTTCGGACCCGCCGAGGATGGCGGTTACTACCTGATCGCGTTGCAGCAGCCTCGGCCTGAACTAATCCTCGGCGTCACGATGTCGACCCCCACCGTTCTGGCTGACACGTTGGCCAAGGCGGAAACAGAAGGCCTCAACGTGGTGGTTGGCGAGCCGTGGTACGACGTCGACACACCGGCCGACCTGCAACGGCTCCGCGCCGACCTCCGCGACCCCACCGTTGCCGCAACCGCACCCCGGACCGCCACCGCGCTGGCCCGTCGCACCCCGTGAAGGTCGCAGCGATCATCCCGGCGCTCAACGAGGGCCCGAACATCGGGGCCGTCGTTTCGGAGCTCGTCGAACTTGTCGATGAGGTCGTCGTGGCCGACAACGGCTCGACCGACGATACCGCCGGCCAGGCCACCGCCGCGGGGGCGTTCGTCGTCCACGAGGCCCGCAAGGGATACGGCTCGGCCTGCGCCGCAGCGTCAGCAGCCGCCACCGACCGCGGCGCCGACGTGCTGGTGTATCTCGACGCCGATGGCAGCTCGTTGCCTGCGGAGATCCAGCGGGTCCTCGACCCAGTACTCGATGGGTCGGCCAGCCTGGTACTGGGGTCGCGCACCCTCGGCAACATCGAAGCGGGCGCCATGGGTCCGCATCAACGATTCGGTAACGCCATCGCCGCGGCGCTCATGCGTCGTTTGTACGACGTGGCGGTGACCGACCTCGGCCCGTACCGAGCGATCCGGTCCGACGTGTTAGCCGAGCTGGATATGACCGAGATGACCTTCGGCTGGCCAACCGAGATGACGGTCAAGGTCGCCAAACGGGGCGGCACCATCGTTGAAGTTCCCGTGACCTGGCAGGCCCGCACTCAGGGCGATTCGAAAGTGAGTGGCACGCTCAAAGGATCGATCGTGGCCGGCTGGCAGATCCTGTCGATAACGGTGCGCCACTCCCGCTAGGCGGACTAGCCGACGAGGTACATCCCGTAACCGGAGGCATCGAGGGCGGCGACCATCTCGTCGTAATTGGTCACGTTGTCGCGAAGGTCGGGGCTGTTGATCCGCTTGAGCGACGTCGCAACCTCGACCTCGGGAACGCCAAGCGCTTCAAACACCCGGTTGAGCGATGCCTGCTGCTTCGCTCCATCGGATAGATCGCGCTCGTAGCCCACGTGGACATAGTCGAGTCCGTCGAGCGCCTCGGCCTCTTGATCTCGATAGATCTCTCGTTGCTTCATCTCGGCGAGCAGTGCATCGATCGGCACGTGGTCGCGGAGGTCGAGCGCTCGGTCCTTGAGGTCCTTTGACTTGTACACCTGGCGTTGCTCGGCCAGTACGGCCGACAGCGAGTGCCGAAGCAAGTTTTCGCGTTCGATGTGGATGATGGTCCAACCCTTGTCGCTCAGTTGGCGAAGAAACGGCCCCGATTCGGTGTCTTGGACATCGGACAGTTGGTAGATCTTGGCCTTGAACCCGTACACCGGGGCGCTCGAGAACTCGCTCTTGCCTTCGACGTACCGCACCGGCGAGAGCAACTTGTAGAAGAACAGTTCGTCGTCGCAGTAGATCTCGGGGTTGGTGTTGAGCAGATCGATCAGCAGCGTGCTGCCGGTGCGGCCTTGGCCGAACACCACAAACTTTTTGCGGTCGGGCTGTGCCTTGAGCGACCGGGCATACACCGGGAACTGCACGGCCTGCGCGGTGAGCTGCTTTACCCGTTCGTGGCGAAGCAGGTCGCTTCCCGGCAGCTTTTCGATCTTGTCTTTGAATTCACGGGGGAACGGGTAGGTCACGTGGGCCTCATCGGGCGGTGTGGGGTCGGTTAGATGTCGGGCCGATCATGACGAAGCTGTGGAACCAAGCATCGGCTCTCCTTGGACCACACCGCCGAAAAGTGCGTTTCCCCACGCTAGCCCGACCGCCTCCAACATCTGCACCACGACTCAGAGTCACGGGACAATGCACCACGACTCAGAGTCACGGGACAACGCACCACGACTCAGAGTCACGGGACAACGCACCACGACTCAGAGTCAGGGGACGGGCGGCTAGCCTGCGGTTATGGCAACCATGGTTCTCACCGTGATCGGCGATGATCGTTCGGGGCTGGTCGACGCGTTAGCGACCGTTGTCGACGAGCACGGCGGCAACTGGACAACCAGTCAGATGGCGCAGTTGGCTGGCAAGTTTGCGGGCATCGTGATGGTTACCGTGCCCGATCAGAACCTGGTGGCGTTCTCCGCCAGCCTCGAGCCTCTCGAAGCTCAGGGCCTGCTCGACATCACGATCGAACAGGCCGATCCCGCCCCGCAAGCCGCCGGCCCGAAGCTGGTGCTCGAATTGCTCGGCCAAGACCAACCAGGCATCATCGCCGAGGTTTCAGGTGCACTGGCCGACCGCAACGTCAGCATCATCGACCTGGCCACCGAAACCCGCGAGGCCCCAATGGCTGGCGGCACGCTGTTCGAGGCCCGAGCTGTGCTTCAGGCCCCAGCCGAGACCGATCTCGAAGGCCTGAAAGATGCCGTCGAAGCTCTCGCGGTCGAGCTGATGATCGACATCACCCTCAGCCCCGACCAGGGCTAGACCACCAGGTCAGATTCGTTCGAGGGCGTCACCGTCGAACAGTGGGGTTATCCCAAAGGTCTTTACGTCGGCAGCCAACTCGTCGTCGGTCGGAGCCTGCCGGTCTCCCGTCGCCGACGCCAGAATGTGCGGCAGCAGGCGAGCATCGCTCGAGGTATTGAGGAAGATCTGCTCGTTGGCCAGCACGTACTGGGTCGCCCGACCGATCGCTGCCTCGTCGGTCAGCGGTTCGTACCAGCTGAAGTGCGGCTCGCCAGGGTCCTCCCATCGACCGCGAGCCAACGACTTGATGGTTTGCACCGCCACCCGGCGCTCGGCACACGTAGCGAGAAGCTGCTCCACATCGGAGCGGTAGGCCGGGTTGTCGAGCACGGTCCAGTTGTAGGGCAACAACACCGACGCATAGTCGTATTCGGCCAGGCTGCGGGTATGCATCCCGGCAATCCGAAGCCCGTGGCCGGTGACGCCGATGTTCTTCACCAGCCCTTCGTCGCGAGCAGCGGCCAACGCTTCAAGCGCTCCACCCGCGCGGTGGGCGGTCTGCCAGTCGGCTTCTTCGACCAGGTTATGGAGCTGAATTAAGTCGACCGAGTCGACACCCATGCGCTCGAGCGAGCGTTCGAGTTCGGCCCGGGCCGCGTCGCCGCTGCGCTCACCGGTCTTGGTGGCGAGAAAGAACTCGTCGCGGTGATTAGCCATCCACGAGCTCAGGCGATCTTCGGACGCGCCGTACATCGCCGCGGTGTCGATGTGGTTGACGCCCGCCTCGATCAACATGGGCAGCACAACCTCGTCGGCTCGCTGCGGTTTCATTCGTCCGAGCGCTGCTGCACCGAAGATGATCCGTGAACTGATGTGACCGGTTCGCCCAAAGGCTGCTGTTGGTATCGCCATGAAGGCAACGTAACTCACCGACGCGCCGATAAGTGAAAGAGTGGCCAGATGGATGGCGAACAACTCTTCGAAATTGTGCGTGACTATGCCGCAATGGGCGCTCACCGCACGGGCACCGATGTCGACCTTCGGACCGCCGCCTGGACCGCTCAACACCTGGCCGACCGAGGCCTCGATGTGGAGCCGGTACCGGTGCCGTATCAACAGTGGGTGGCCAGCGGCGAGGTCGAACTCGATGGTCAGCCACTCGAGCATCTACCCGTTTTCCACGAGTGGACCGGCGCTCTAGAGACCAACAACGTGTACCGAGCCCAGACCGATGCGGGCCACGGTGGGCATGCCAATGCCCTCACCGATGCGATCGCCAAGGCCGAAGCTGGCGGAGCCGAAGCTGCGGTGCTGGCCACCGAACACGTCAACGGTTCGCTGGTGGCGGTCAACCGAGTGCTGGGCGAACACTCCGGGTTCCCGACCATCCTGGTCGCCGGCCGTGATGGCGACCGGCTCATGAGCGCAACCGACGTGACGGTGCGCTACTCGGCCAAGCTGGTCGACGGCCACACCACTAATGTCATTGCCACTACTCGAGGTGCCCGTGATTCCGGCCAGCCACCGTTAATGCTCACCACTCCTCTCACGGGTTGGTTCGGTTGTGCGGGCGAACGGGCCACCGGCATCGCCGTGCTGTTCGCATTGGTCGAGCGGTTCGCCGACCGCGACCTGCTCATCGTGGCCACGGGCGGCCACGAGCTCACCTGGTTTGGCGCTCAGCGCTGGGTCGACGAACTCGATCCGGCCGACCGGCCGAGCGCCATCGTGCACGTCGGGGCATCGGTCGGGGTTGTCGACCCGGGTACCTCTGATCTGATCGCCACCCGTCTTGCTCTCACCTCGCTCGACGACTCGGCTGCGGAACCGGTGACCGATGCCCTGGTGCCCATTGGACTCAACTTGGCGACCGGATGCGAACGCTGGATCGGCGAGGGCGAGTCGTGGAGCCAGGCCGGTGTACCGCTGTTGTCGTTCTCCGGCGCGGGCGTCGACTTCCACACCCCCGAAGACACTTCAGAACGAGCCACCACCCCCGATGCCCTCAGCCGAGCCGCAACCGCCATAGGAAACGCCGTACAAGCCTTCACCGCCGCCCTTTAACCCATCAAGTTCCCACGCAGCGCGCGATTCACCAGCCCAAAGCCCCAAAACCGCCTAGAATCCCACTCTGCGTATGCAGTGCCAGGCTCCAGTGCCCGTCGGTTTCGGCCGAAGACCGACGCGATCAGAAATACGGGGGACGGCTGGTCTCTCGCCGCCTAGGTTTTGGTTATGGGTGGTGACGAGGTCGTCGACTTTTACGAGAACCGGTACGACGAGTCGGTGCGGCTGGAAGCTCGCGAAAACAACATCGAGTTTGTGCGCACCACCGAGATCTTGTCGCGATTCCTGCCTGAACCACCGGCGACAATCCTCGACCTCGGAGGCGGCGCCGGAATCTACGCCGAATGGCTCGCCCACCAGGGATATGACGTAACCCTTATCGATCCCGTCGAGCGCCACGTTGTAGCGGCCAACCAAATCACTGCCGCACCGGGATCGATTGCCGCCAGCGTCGGCGACGCCCGCCGCGTCGATCTTCCCGATGAGTCCGTCGACGCGGTGGTGATGCTCGGCCCGCTGTACCACCTGGTCGAACGCCCCGACCGAGTAACCGCCTGGTCCGAGGCTCGACGGGTGTGTCGCCCCGGCGGCTTCATCGCGGCCGCGGTTATCTCGCGGTTCGCGTCGTTCCACGACATGTTGACCCGCGACCAATTTGGCGAAGCCGGAGTTGCCGAGATGGTGACGACCGCATTGACCACCGGCCAGCACCGCAACCCCGACAACGTCGAAGGCCGCTTCACCGCCGCCTACTTTCACGACCCGGCCGAGATCGCCGACGAGGCGCTGGCAGCGGGCGTCACGCTCGACCACATCATCGGCGTCGAGAGCATCGCTGCAGACCTTGCATCGACCGAGGCTCAACTCGCCAACGCTCGCTCCCGAGACATCGTCCTGTCGTTGCTGCGCCAGGTCGAAGCGGAGCCTTCGCTTCTGGGAGTGAGCAGCCACATCGTGGCCATCGCCCAGCGGTAGCGCTTAGCTGTTAAACAGCAGCCAGAGCCCAAGACAGCTATAGCCAACCATCACGATGAGCATGACGTACTGGCTGCGCTGGGCATCTTTGTGGTCGGCGATTTCCATCGAGCGATCATGAGCGACCACCACCGCGCCGATGTGGCCAAACAGGATCGCCAGGACCTGGATCCAGGCGATGACCGTCGGGTCGACCAGGGTCAGGTCGGCGCTGCCATCGGCCCCACCAAACAGGTTCCACCCCTGCCCGCCAGGGTCGGACAGGCGGAACCAGAAGGTCTGTACCTCGTCGATCAACAACAATGCGTAGTGGGCGATTGCGTAGCCAAACACGATCGGCACCAAGCTCGGCGTGAATGCGTCGGTGACTTCTTCGGGGCTACGCCCGGTGACCGAACAGGTCCATCGAATACCAACCCCATAGAGCGAACCGACCAGCAGGATCGACAAGATCAAACCGATCCCCAAAACGATCGCCCCAGTCCAGCCGCTCTGGTTGCCGAACAACGATCGGCCCATCGAACTCTCGGCGAAGCCGTCGAACGAGGTACCGCCCAGCACCACCATCAGGGCGACCAACGTGCCCGGCAAAACCGGCATCGTCGCCAGCCCCGACGTCGGAGCCCGCAGTCGGCCGTCGCTACCGAATGGCGCCATGGCCGAGATCATGTCGAAGATCGCCGAGAACGGTTCGAAGTCGGCGATCCAGTCGGCGCCCCAGCGAACACCAAGCACGATCACGACCAACGTGTGCACCAACAACATGTACCCCAAGGTGCGGGGCTGGCTACCCGACGGATGGGCGAGTTCGTAGAACAGGAATACGAACAAGCCAGCGGCGGCCGGCCAGTGGCCGAGATGGGCGGGGGCAGTCGACGGACAGACACCGGCCTTCTGCGCCAACCAGGAAGCACCTCGTGCGATGGTGGCGAGCGGGTTGACCGCCCGCCACACGTCGCCCAGGGTGCCAGCAAGCAAGGTGACCCCGACCCACACCACCACATACAACGTGACCGGCAAGATGTTGGCCGACTGGTCGTCGACCCCAAACAGTCCGGCCCACAACGCCACGAGGAACAGCGCAAGCGCCGCCGCTTGGCCAACCCCTCGAACCATCCGCAAGGCCATCGGAAGCGGCGGGGCCGCCACCGGCTTGCCCTTCGCCGCCGCCGCGAGCTTGGGTTCGTTCCAGAGCACCCCGAGAGCCACGAACGACAAACCCAACGCGAGCGCCGCGCCCCACGTAAACATCCAAAGCTCGAGCGGGAGGCTGCTGCGCGACCCTACGCCGTGACCAAAGATCACCTGCGGGTAGTGTGCGGCGCTCATCTCACCTGCAGATCAAACAGGTGTTTTCCGGAATCTTCAAGCTCGACCTCGAACACGCCCGGAATATCGGCGGTAAACGACAGCACCAGTTCGTTGCCCGGGGTGAGGTCGCCGAACAGGTCGTAGCCATGCACGTGCACGTGTTCGACGGCGTCGCTGGTTACTCGAACCTCCACCACCGAACCGGCGTCGACCTCGACGGTCGAGTTCTCGACCACAACCTCGCCGCCTTCGTAGGTAACGTTGACCACGTTGTCGGCGGTGGTCGCTTCGACCCCGTTGCCTTCCGCCACGGTCACGGTCTGCGATGCTCGAATCGGTACGCCGTCGACCGCAATGGCCGAGTGATCGCTGGCGTTGATTTCGACCTCGATGGTGTGCTCGCCGGCGGGGAGCGGGTCGAGAGCAATCGAGGTCTCGTAGTAGCGGCCAATCTTTACGCCATCGACATACACGTGCATGTGGCCCTCGCCGGCAACGTATTCCTCGGCGACGTCGGGTTCGGTGAGGGTGAAGTTGGCGAGCTGCACGTCGACGACGAAACCCGCCTCGGCTTCGGTGACCGCGATATCGATTTCGGGGGCGCCGTTAGCTGGCACATCGACCATCGAAACACCGTGTTCGTGGTCGCCGTCATCTTCTTTGTCGTCTTTGTCGTCTTTGTCGTCGTTGTCTTCGCCACCGTGATCGGTGTCGTGATCGCCACCATGGTCGGTTTCGGCGGGTACAGATTGTTCGGTCGAGTCGCTGGTGCCGGTTTCGACCGGCGTCGACCCGCCACAGGCAGCGGCGAGCAGGCTGGCCAATGCCAGCACGGTCGCCGCCAAAACGGCGCGGGACGCCTGAGTGGTTCGGTTCGTCATGTTGTCCTCGTTGCTTTGCTGAGTAGAAGGTTGCTTACTGGGTGAGCAACATTTCTGGAGGACCTCGTGGCGAGGCAGCCGAAACAACGATCCGGTCGACGAACAGTCGGGCAGCTGGGGTCCAGCTCGGGCGTTGAGGCCCGGCCACAAATTCGGTTGGCGGCACCCAAGAGGCGACCGCCTCGGCCGCCCGGCGCAGCAGTGCGGCGATCGCTACGCCGACGAGCGGAGCGATGAGCAGCCCGACCACCGTCGAGGCATCGACCAAAACCGTGCCGATCGAGCCGCCGGCGAGGCCGGCTTCGATCATTTCCTGAATCGCGAACATCGAGCCCGAAACCAACCCCACCCGGAGCCCGGTGGTCGGACAGTGCACGCCCAACTGGCGAACCTGACGAAGCACGGTGCCGGCAGCCAGGATCACGGCGAGAGGCGTAATGATCGCCCACTGAATCGAGAGGTGGCCGTGGCCGGTTCCCGGCCGACTGACGACCGCATAGGCGAGTTGGTGAACGACCAATGACCCGAGAGCGCCAAGGGCGAGCAGGACACATGCCGCTCTGGTCCGCTCGCGAATGCCGCTCATAGCCAAACGATACTCCCCCGGGTTCGCAGTGAGAGGTCGACCGAGTCACGACGACGAGGCAATGTGGGGGTTCTTTGCCACACTTGGTGCATGTCACGTCGCCCCGACCGCCTGTTTGGCTTGCCGCTGCGGACCTTTGCCGCGGTCATCGCAATGAGCCTTGCGGTGGCGGGCTGCTCGCAGGACCCGCCATCGGTAACCCCGCCGCCCACCACGGCGACCCCGACCACAACCTCCACCACGGTTCCGCCGACTACAACCACCGTCGCCCCAACCACCACCGAAGGGCCCGGCACGGCGGTCGTAACCACCGTGGCGATCGAGATCGACGATGCCGACGCACCGGTGGTCCGCCCCGAAGAGAACGAGGGACCCGATCAGGGCCAGCACTGGATCGGCCGCAACACCATGACCGACGATCAGATCGAAGTTGTGTGGTCGGCGGTCGAAGGAGCGAGCGCGTATCGCGTGTTCCGCACCGAGATCACCAGCAACCTCGACCGAGAGAACATCGAACTCACCGACGACCTGTTGGTCTACGACGGGCTCGACCAGACCTTCACCGACACCGACGTGGTTACCGGCACGTTCTACTCGTACCTGCTGCTGGTCGAGGTCGACGGGACACAACTCGGACGCCGCTGGGCCAACGCCTTGGCGGTGACCGACACCGAACCTCCCGCCCCGATTACCGGACTCGGTGCCGAGGTGACCGCCGACGGAATACTCCTGCGCTGGGATCAATCGCCCGACAACGTCGAGTTCGCGTCGTACTCGGTCTCGCTCGTGGTCGACGGCGAACTGCGGTATCTCGGCGGGGGCGCTGACTTGAGCCAGACATCGTTTCTCGACGATCGGCCCGAGCCCGGCACCAATACCTATGCGGTGCAGGCGGTCGACTTTCACAACAACCGCACCGAGGTCGCCACCATCGAGGTGGTGGCTCCCTAAGTCAGCGGCCGTGGGTGCCGTCGTAGGCTGAGGTGAGGCGTTCGTCGTAGTCGATCGCCACTGGCTCGGCCGGGGTCAGGACATCGACCCGCAGTGGGTAACACGGGGTCTCGTCGTCGGAATGGGTCGATCCGCAGTTTCCGCCCGGGCAGGCCGAAAGCGCGCCGAGCAACGGCTTGTGGGCATAAAACGTGATGTGATCGCCGGCCCGGGCGGGCGTGGCTTTCATGAAGTACTGGTGGGTATCGAGCGTGAAGCCGGTGCACATGAACACGTTCATCACGTCGTGCACATGAAGTTCGGCTTCGGCGAGAGGGACCTGGCAATGGTCGGCCAGCGCCCGCGACAGGTTGCTATGGCAGCACTGGTGGTAGTTCTCGCCGCGCAAGCGGAAGTTGGTGTACGGATCGCAGCGGGTCCCGATCACGTCGTGCACACTGCCGCCGTACTCATCGATGCCGTACCAATCGAGTGAGTCCTCGACGATGGTGCACAGCGGGTTCAGGTGCGGGATCGAGGTCCACAGATGGTCGCCGGTGCTCACGTGGCTGGCGTGCAGCTGGCGGGTCTTGCCGCTATAGAAGCGCTCGCCCAAGTCGTCACGGTTCCACAGGTTGAGGTCGCCCACCTGATGGCCCTCGACGTTGACGATGCGAAAGAAGCTGCCTTGTTCGACCTCGAAGCATGAAGCCGAGCGCGGGTCGATGGTGGTCGACCCCACCTCGGTGGCGGTGGTCAGCGCAGCTTGCAACTCGGCGAGGTCGATGGGCGGAAGCTGATGTGTTTCGTACGAAACGATCGGGGCAATCGCCCAGCGTTCTGCTGCGTCTGCGGGTGGAGTAGCCATGCGCTCACGCTACTAACGTGACGACATGGCAAGTGGAGATGACCGAGCAACCACCCCCGACGGACTGAACGGCGACGGACTCCGGGTCGCGATCGTGCGGGCCCGATGGAACGCCGAAATCGTCGACCGGTTACTCGAGGGCGCCAAGCGCGGCTTGGCCGATCTCGGAGTCGACCTGATCGACGATGTAACTGTGCCCGGTTCGTTCGAGATTCCTTTCGCCGCCCAGGCCGTCGCCTGTTCGGACCACGTCGACGCCGTCATCTGTCTCGGCGTGGTAATCCGAGGCGAAACCACCCACTACGAGATCGTCTCCGAAGAAGCGGCCCGGGGTGTACAACAGGTACAGCTCAAGACCGGCATCCCGGTTGCGTTTGGCCTGCTGACCGTCGAGAACCAAGAACAGGCCCTCGCCCGAAGCGAAGGACCGGGCGGACACAACGTGGGCGAAGAGGCGGCGCTCGTGGCGGTCGAGATGGCCCGACTGAGCGAACGCTGGTGCTCGACCGACTAGTCGGCTGAATTTCGCGGCGCCGCCGTTGCCGCCTAGTTTCGGGCCATGGCAATCGACTTCACGCTCTCGCCCGAACACGAAGAAATCCGGCAACGGATTCGTACCTTCATGGACGAAGAGGTGCGCCCAGTCGACGACTTGATCGAGGGCCGCACCGGCGGCGAACCGCTCACCGGCAAGGAGCGCATCGGCCACCTGCTCGAGCTGCGGAAGAAGGCGTACAAAGCGGGCCTCTGGCTGCCGCACATGCCCAAAGAAGTCGGCGGCATGGGCCTCGGCCACGTCGCCATGGCGATGGTGCAGGCCGAGTCGGCCAAGGTTCGTATCGGTCCGTGGGTGCTCAACGCCCAGGCTCCCGACGAAGGCAACATGCACACCCTGCACCACTGGGCCACCGACGAGCAGAAGGAGCAGTACCTCCAACCGTTACTCGAAGGAAAGGTCTGGTCGTGCTTTGCCATGACCGAACCCGAGGTCGCCGGATCGGATCCGACCCTTATCCGCACCAGCGCCTACGAAGACGGCGACGAGTGGGTCATCAACGGCCACAAGTGGTTCATCTCCAACGCTCACCGGGCCAGCTTTGCCATCCTGGTTTGCCGAACCGAAGAGAACCCCGAGATCCCCCAGGCAGCGAACTCGGCGTTCATCATCGACCTACCGGCCGACGGTTGGAACGAGGTCCGCCAGATCGAAACCATGCACGGCAGCACCGGCCACAGCGAGATCGTCATCGAGGACCTCCGGGTCCACAAGGACAAGATGCTCGGCGGCCGTGGCCAAGGCCACCTGCTCGGCCAGTACCGCTTGGGGCCGGCTCGCCTGGCCCACTGCATGCGCTGGATCGCCCAGGCCGAAACCGCACTCGACATGATGGTCGACCGCTCGCTCAACCGGTTCTCGCACGGCTCGCTCCTGGCCGAGAAGCAGGGCATCCAGTGGATGATTGCCGACTCGGCGATGGAGCTGTACCAGTGCAAGTTGATGGTGCTGCACGCCGCCTCAAAGATCGACGCCGGCGAAGACTTCAAGGCCGAGGTTTCGATGGCCAAGCACTTCGTGGCCAACTCACTCGGCCGGATCATCGACCGGGCCATCCAGGTGCACGGTGCGCTCGGTTACTCGACCGACACGCCGTTGGCCCACATGTTCCAGCACGCTCGCTGGGCCCGATTCGCCGACGGCGCCGACGAGGTCCACCAGATGCGCATCGCCCAACGCACCATCGCCGCCTACACCGACGAAGGCACCACCAAACGAGCCACCGGCAACCTGCCGATCTAGTTCCGAAATTTCGCGCTAGGCGTCCGCTGAGTCCGCTCAGCGCGATCAGTAGCGCAGAATGCCGGATATATCGCCGGTTGTAACCGGATGCGGGTTCGTCAATATCGAGCACCTCATGGGTCGTCGGCGAGTTCGACTCTGCATTCTCGCAGTTGCCAGGTCCTACAGGTCTGAAAAGGCTGGTTCGAAGCTGCACCAGTGGCTCTACCTCGCATCAATAGCGCCCGCAACGCCGGCGTCGATCAAACCTCTAGTAGCCATTCGATCCAGCCCTGCTGGTCGAGGCCCTGGCCGAGCTACTCGTGTTCGACTCGACGAGCAGACCTATCGGGTCGTACATCTACGTGGACATATAGAGGACGGGTGCCGTTGGTTCGAGGGATCCACCAGCGGGTTCGATGGTTACGCCCCAGGTGATGTCGGTAGACTCGGCCGTAGCTAACACCACTTCGACCACACCATCGTCGTTAGTTCGGAACTGCCCAGCGGAGCGCGCTCCATCGTCATCGATCCCCCACAGCTCATAGGTTTGATCATCAGATAGAGCCTCGAGTCCTTCGCCAAGCAACGCTACCTGGCCTTCCGACTGAGAATAAGTAAGCGTTAACTCGCCTTGCTCTCCAACGAGTGCAATTTCGATCGCATCGGATGCATCGACAACCGACGCGATCTCGTCGACCCGGTCGTCGGTGGTGATCGAACGAGCAGCGAAGGCCCCACCTACGATTAGCACCGCCGCCGCTAGGGTAAGCATGCCTCGGCTGAGCTTTGCGGGGACTGGGTTCCCGGGTTGTGACGCACGAGCTTCGATCTGCGTTTCGTCACTGACAATCGGTGGTAACTGGCGAGTCTGGGAAACGTTGGCTAGTAGCGCATCGCGAATTCCTGGCGGTGGTTCTACCGAATTCGCGTCGGCTAGTAGGGCGGCCGTTTCAGAGAAGCCGACGAGCTCGGCTTGGCAACGGTCACAGTCGGGAAGGTGGGCGTCGAACAACTCGATTTCGTGGGGCTCAAGCGCGTCGAGCGCATAGGCCGCGACGAGGGAGTGGATATCAAAGTCGTTCATTCGGTCACCCCCATCTCGTCGCGAAGGCGAACAAGGCCATCGCGAATTCGTGTCTTGATCGTTCCTTCAGGAACCTCGAGCAGCACCGCCACTTCCCGGTACGTATACCCGCCGTAGTAGGCCAATTCTATGGCCTTGCGTTGCACATCGGTTAGTAGCTCAAGAGCTACCCGTACCCGCTGGCGTTCGAGATCGTCCTCGACCTCGTTTTCTACGCCGCTTGATACGTCAACCACCAACTTCACCGCATCGCGTTGTTCCCGGTCGCGCGCCGATTGTTCTGAACGCACCCGGTCGACGGCTCGGCGGTGCGCAATCGTGGCGACCCAGCTCTTGACGCTCCCCCGGCCTTGCTCGAATCGAGGGGCAAGTCGCCAAATTTCGGTGAACACCTCTTGGGTCACCTCCTCAGACTGCGCAGGGTCGCGGATGACTTTGCGGCAAATGCCGTACACCAGGGGCGAGAGCTCGTCGTAAAGGCGCACGAACGCCCCTTGATCCCCTTGGCTGCACTTCGCCATCACCTCAGCCAGTGGGTCGCCGCGATCCGGGGAATCGACAGCGCGCAGAACTCGGGGAGGTTTCACTACCTGGAGTCTCTCACGATTGCTCTCAGCTCGCTTGGGTCGGCGGCCGGCCGGGAAATTCACGATGACCCTCGCCATTTCGACCAGACTCGCCGAAGCGACAACCTCGGGCGCACCGTGGCTGGAATAGTCTCGACGGTTTGGCGGATCGCCTTTGGTGGATGCGAGATTGCCCCGACAGCAAGCAGGGCTGCTGTCTCTCGGAAGCCAGCAATTTCGTCGACACAGGTGCTACAGGTCGCGAGATGACGCTCAAACGAGAGACATTCAACCGAGCCCAGGGCATCGAGCGCGTACGCCGCGGCGAGGTGGTGGAGATTTGAGATATCTGGGGCGGGGTTGGTCGAGGTCAACACACGGATTATTCGAAACCAAAGCTGCGTTGGATTGGTCTTGAAAGAAAATTCTCCGCTAGGCGTCTCGATCCGATCCAACCGACGGTTTGCTCCGAACCACAGGTATGGAAACCAGCGCCCCGCCACCAACCCCCAGCCAACCAATTACGTCCAGCAGCACGATCCGCGACGCCTTCGCAGGGTTGGTCGCTGGCTTCTTCGGATTGGGGTTCGCCGAGCTTGTCTCGTCGATAGCAGAACGCACCCAGTCACCGGTGCTCGACGTCGGCGACCGCGCCGTCGATCTTGCGCCCTCGCCGCTAAAAAACCTGGCGATCGAATGGTTTGGAACCAACGACAAGATCGCACTTCTGTTGGGGGTTGGCGCAACACTTGCCATCGGCGCGATGGCAATCGGCGTGGTGGCTCGCCGCTCGGCGAGAACTGCATGGCTCGCGATCCTGGCCTTTGCATTTCTCGGCAGCTTGGCCTCTGTTACCGGACGCAACCCCGGTCCGTGGTGGGCGATCGCCCCAGCACTACTTGGAGGCCTTGCGACCATCGCTGCACTTCGCGTTCTGCTGCGAAGTTGGTCGCCAAGCAATGATGGAGCCGCCACGCCCGCTCGTAGCACGAAAGAACGCCGGGTATTTCTCTACTCCGCCGGCGGGTTCTTGGCCACCGCCGCAGTGCTCGGAGGGGTCGGACGGCGAGCCAACAACCGGTTTAGTGCCAGCGAATCTCGCGTGGCGGTCGGCGAACTCCGCGCCGATCTTGCGCTTCAGTCACCACCGACCAACATCGAGAACGGTGTGGCCGGCGTTTCGGACTTCTTCACCCCAAACGCCGAGTTTTACCGAATCGACACTGCGCTCACCGTGCCCCAGTTGCGGACCGACACGTGGACCTTGCGCATTACCGGACTCGTCGACCGACCAATTGAACTCACCTACGACGAACTACTCGAACTTCCCCTCGTCGAGTCCGATATCACGTTGTCGTGTGTGTCGAACGAAGTAGGCGGAGGCTTGCTCGGCACCGCCCGTTGGCTGGGAGTACGCCTTGACGACCTGCTCGAACAGGTCGGCATACAAGACACCGCCGACCAGATCGTCGGCAAGTCGTCCGACGGCTACACCTGCGGATTCCCCGTCGCCGCGCTCGACGGTCGAGATGCCCTAATCGCCGTGGCAATGAACGGCGAACCTCTTCCCCTCCAACACGGTTTCCCGGCCCGGCTCATCGTCCCGGGCCTGTACGGCTACGTGTCGGCAACCAAATGGCTCACCGAAATCAACCTCACCCGCTTCGAAGACTTCGATTCCTACTGGGTCCCCCGGGGTTGGGACGCCGAGGCTCCCATCAAAACCCAAAGCCGGATCGACACTCCCAAAGGACTACAGAAATTATCGCCCGGACCCACCGCCATCGCTGGCGTTGCCTGGGCCCAGACCCGTGGCATCGATCGCGTCGAGGTGCAGATCGACGGCGGAGAGTGGACCGAGACAACCCTCGCCGAAGAGCTCAACGACGTCACGTGGCGGCAGTGGATGCTGCCGTGGGATGCAACTCCTGGCAACCACACGATCGTGGTGCGGGCAACAGATCGCACCGGCGAAACCCAAACCGAAGATCGCGCCGCACCCATGCCAAACGGCGCGACCGGTCACCACAAAATCGTGGTACTCGTCGACGAGGCCTGAGCTGGGGCTTCAGTCGACCGAAGAAATCTCGAATTCTTCCAATCCGAACAACCCCCCAGCACCGAATAACCACCGACCCCTGTAACCCCGAAACGAATCTGGACCAACCAATGGATACTGAAACAAAGACCTCAACCTCGAAGAAGCGAAAGCGCCTCGGCGCCTTGCTGCTCGCCGGCTCGATGATCGCCACCGCATGCGGCAGCGACACCACCGACACCGCAACGCCTACCCCCACCACCGAACCCGCCATGGAAGAAACCATGGAGGAAACCGACGAGGGCGCAATGGATGAAGGCTCGATGGAAGAAGGCGGCGACATGCTCACCGCCTACGGACCCGCCTGCGGCGCCGTTCCAACCGAAGGCGAAGGCAGCTTCGTCGGCATGGCCGACGACCCAGCCGCCACCGCAGCCTCGAACAACCCACTGCTCAGCACCTTGGTAGGAGCGGTAAGCCAAGCCGGCCTTGTCGACACGCTCAACAGTGAAGGCCCGTTCACCATCTTCGCCCCGGTAAACGATGCGTTCGACGCAATCGACCCAGCAACCCTGGAAATGGTGCTCGCCGACAACGATCTGCTCACCACGATCCTCACCTACCACGTAGTCGCCGGCGAGTCGCTCGACGCCGAAGGTCTGGCTGCAGCTGGCACCCTCGCAACCGTCGAAGGTAGCGAACTTGCCCTCAGCGCCAACGGTGAAGCAGTAAACGACGTAAGCGTCATCTGCTCGAACGTGCCGACCGCCAACGCGACCGTGCACATCATCGACCAGGTACTGCTTCCCCCAGCCGTCATTGAGGCGCTCGCCAGTGGCGACACCGAAGCCGCCGCAGGTGTGCTCGAGCCCACCGGCCCCGGCTGTGCAGCAGTTCCCGAAGATGGCGAAGGCAGCTTCGTCGGCATGGCCGACGACCCAGCCGCCACCGCAGCCTCGAACAACCCGCTGCTCAGCACCCTGGTCACCGCCGTGGGCGTTGCCGGACTTGGCGACACCCTCAACAGCGAAGGCCCGTTCACCATCTTCGCCCCGGTAAACGATGCCTTTGCAGCGATTCCTGAGGAAGACCTCAACGGGATCCTGGCCGACACCGACCTTCTCACCAGCATCCTTACCTTCCACGTTGTAAGTGGACAGCTGAGCTCGGAAGATCTTGTCGACGCCGGGTCGGCCACCACCGTAAACGGCGCAGACCTAACCTTCGCTGACGACGGGGGAACACTCACCGTCAACGGAGCCAACGTGATCTGCATGGATGTCCCCACGGCCAACGCAACCGTCCACATCATCGACGCAGTACTCGTACCGTAATAAGGACTCGTTGGCTACGGACGAACCTGCATGTCGAACTCAGACTTCACAAACCCAGCCCGTGAAGCCTCGACCGCAGATCCCCTCCATCGCTCCGTCGCCAACGATGATCGTGTGTCACTTTCGCCCCGTCTCCTCTTTCGAGGGGGCGGGGCGGTGAGATTTTCACCTCACTGTCCTGGATCGCCCAACGAACAGTGCATTCACGCCGACCCAGAAATGGTGGCAAACCCCACAAAATCTCTGAGCGCCCTCATCGCCGCACATGAACTCGAGGCCCCCGAACCACGCGCACAGTGGAAGCGGTGGAGCGCGACAATCCCCCAACGAGCGCTCGCCCAGTGGCTGCAGATCGATCAACGACGACTCCAACCGCTATTTGACCGAGCCGATGCACAAATCAGCCCCTCGGTGGTTCTGGCCGACAACCTCGCGTGGCCGTCGGTCGCTCATCCGGGACTTTCCTGGCTCCACGAATCGGGACTCGACCGAACTGGACAGGTCCTTCTACTCACCTCGTTCCTTGACGCCGGGTCGATCGCCCTGCCGCAGCTGCTCAACCACTATCGACCGGTCCTAGCAACGCCGCAACGGGGAGCTCTGCAAGACCACGTCCTCGCCGACTGCAGCTGCGCACCAACACGCCGGTTCGCTACCGAACAACTCTTCGCCTGCATGCGGGCATGGAACTCAAGGAAAAACCCAACAGACCCACAAGGCGACGAGTAGGTTCCGACGCTCAGTCCGCACATCGTTCACCCCGGTGGGTAAGCGACCGAACTCAGAATCTCGATCCGTCATACCGCGCACGCAATTTTGTGCATCCGACCGTTTGGCCTTTATCCCGATCCGTTTCAGTCGACGGGTCTGTTATGTCGCTGTCCCACAAACTTGCTCTCGTTGTTGTCCTTACGCTCGCCGTCAGTGGGCTGGCGCCGGTGAGCACGCCGCTGCTCGCACCTTCGGCTGGTGCGTTGCCGAACCCGACAACCTCTGATGCGGTCCGGAGTGCTCCGGCTGGTTTCTTGCCGGCGCCCAACCCGTCACCTTATTGCGATTCGCCGACCTACTTCGACCATTGGCCCGCCCAAAGCAGCGGACCGTGGGTGACCTCAGATGATCCGGGCAACCCAAATGCACTGACAGCGGAGCGAGCAGCAGTCAGCTCGCAGGAATCGCGCTGCTCATAACGATGCTTGGTGTACTCCTGGTCATGTGGACCCAGCGACGCCGACCCAACCAGGTTGGCTAAGCAAACCGATCACAGATCCCCAGCGGCAGTTGGCCCCAACCACTCAATGTCGCGCCAGTCACTAGAGACAAATGCCTTGTCGTGAGATCGAGCAACGGCTGGTGATGTTCGTCCAATCCGATCTGGAATCGGCTCCGAAGCAGCTATAGCTGAATGGTTCAGCGACTTTAGGAGAGGGATACATCTTGAAAGACCAGAAACGATTTTCGAAGCGATGCTTCCAGGTACTGCTTGTTGGCTTGGCCGCAATCGTCGGCTTCAGCCTCAGCGCCGGAACCGCACTCGCCGGCCATGAAAACTCGGTACTGCGAACCAAGCTCAAGGGCGCAAACGAAGTCGGCTCCGCCGGCGATATCGGCGGCAAAGGCAGCATCTCGGTGTTTGGCATCGACGGCGACGAGACCACCCTCTGTTACGTGCTCAACGTAAAGGGGTTGGACGGCGTGGCAACCGCCGCCCACATCCACGAGGGCAAAAAGGGCGAAAACGGCCCGCCGGTTGCGTTCCTCGCCGCTCCGGGTGACGGCACCGCAGCCGACTGCCTCACCGAAGGTGAAGAGGGCAAGTTTGCCGAAGGCCAGACCGTCGCCGACGTCCTTGAGCACCCGCGGCGCTACTACGTGAACGTGCACACCGAGGCCTACCCCGACGGTGCGCTACGCGGGCAACTCAAGCCCCTCAAGTAGCACCACCGTTTCGGGCGACCGCCCAGGGGTCGACGGGATTTGGGACGACCCGTCGGCCCACGGGTTGAGCTGACCGACGACTTCAAAAATTCATCAGATCTTTCCAATCCGCTTCAGGGGCCGTTCCGAACCACGGCCGAAACCAACTAATTCCTGAAGGGGAAACGATTCATGTCCAAATCACTTGGCGGCCGCCTGGCCGTCCTCCTAGCGGTCTTTGGGATGTTAACGGCGGGCGTTGTCGCCGCGATTAACGTCCAAGCGGCCGATCACCTCGAAGCACCAACAGCAGCCGCTGACGGTCGCCTCGACATCACCGACCTGTATGCCTTCCAATCGCCAGAAAGCGCCGATAGCACCGTCATCGTGATGGCGGTAAACCCGCTGGCTGGCGTCAACGGTGGCACCACCTTTAAGTCCCGCTCGAAGTACGAAGTACTCATCGACGATGGCTCGGCAAAGCCGACCAAGGTGCGGGTCCGGTTCAACAAGCCCAAGCCCAACGGCAAGCAGGTCATGAAGGTATTCATCGACGGTGAGAAGGTCGCCAAGGGCCGCACTGGCACGACGCATAACCTTCCCGGTGGCATTTCGGCCACCGCTGGCCTGTACGACGATCCGTTCTTCTTCGACCTCGCAGCCTTCAACGACCAGGTAAAGGCCGCCGGCGGCGACCGCACCTTCTGTGATGGTAGCGAGGCCGACTTCCTCGCTGGCACGAACGTCAACGCCATCGTGTTCGAGATCCCGAACGACACCTTTGCTAGCTCCAACCTCGCAATCTGGGCTCGCACCGGATCGGGCGGCGTCATCGACCGCGTTGGCCGTCCGGCCATCGCAACCGTGCTTATCCCCGACGGTTCCGAGGACGACTTCAACAAGACCAAGCCAAAGAAGGACCTCGCTAAGTGGGGCTCCGACGTAAAGGCAACCTTGCTTGCACTTAGTGGTCTTGACGGAACCCCCTACAGCGACGCAGAAGCCCAGGGCATCACCGAGTTCTTGCTCCCCGATGTACTGACCATCGACACGTCGATGCCGACCGGATTCCCGAACGGCCGCGGACTTGCTGACGACGTCATCGACGCCGAACTCGGCATCGTGACCGGCGGCTTCTTCGGTGGCTCGCCGGTTCTGACCAGCGACTGCGTACCGGAGAACGACAAGCCGTTCCGCACGAGCTTCCCGTACCTCGCCAAGGCGCACAAGTAGCAGCGAAACCCCAGTAGTACCCCACCACGGGCATGGGTGGGGTGGTCCTTTGGGCCGCCCCACCCGCCTGTGGCAGGTCGGCCAAACCGCCTACCCACTCGTTCATCACCGCAATCAGCAATCACCGGAACCTCACCACATGGCTCTCATCACACCAACTGACCCGCTCACGACAACCCCGACCACACCACCGGCTCGTCGGTCGATGTCGAACCACCGAATCGCTCTCGGCATTGCGACAGCTGCCGTGCTCGTGGTCCTTTGGTCGATGCTCACCGGACCAAACGACCAAGTCGAGCCGCTTCCCGAGCCGGCCACCATGTTGACCAACAGCATCGGCAAGCCGATCGCTGCTGACTATCTCGCCTACTGGGCAACCCGAGCCGTCGAGACCCCCGAAGATGTAGTTGTACTCACCTCGCTCGGCAATGCCCAGCTGACGTTTGCCTCCGAAATGGGCGACCTTGCCGCCTACGAAGAAGCCGAAGAATCGTTCCGCACTGCCCTGCGCCACAACCCGAGCTCCGGTGCTGCAACCTTGGGCTTGGCCTCGGCCGTATCGGCCCAACACGGTTTCGTCGAGGCCCAGCAGATCATCGAGAACCAAACGTTTCGGCCTTCACTTCTCACCGCCGAACTGACCGCAAAAGGCGACGCAGCACTCGAACTCGGCGAGTACCAGCAAGCCCAGAATCTGTTCTGGCAGGTTTCGGGGTTCTCCCCGGGTGAACCCGCAATCGATTCTCGTCTCGCCCGTATGGCGTACCTCAACGGCGATACCCCTCAAGCTATCGAGCTCAGCGAACAAGCGCTTCGAGCAGTAGCCGACCTCGATCTGCGGCCGGCCGACGCAGCGTTCTACTGGTTTCAGCTCGCAAATTATCAGTGGCGGAGTGGCGACACCGCTGCTGCACTCGCCAACCTCGATAACGCACTCGCCGTCTTCCCCGGCCACCTCGGTTCGCTCGAGTTGTACGGCCACGTGCTCGTCAGTGAGGGCCGACTCGACGAAGCCATCGTTGCCTTCGAAGGGTTGGTTGTTGGTGGCGGCGCCGCCGACCTGCACGGCGAGCTCGAAAAGCTCTACACCGCAACCGGACAGCCGGCGCTTGCGGCCGAACAGGACCAACTCGGACGGGCGGCCGCCGCAGTACAAATCGATGAGTTCGTGGCCGAACGCCGTCACCTCATCGACTTCTACGCCGATCACGATCCGGCCGTTGCCCTCGAACTCGCCCAGCTCGACTTTGCCGATCGACAAGACATCTACAGCCACGACGCCCTTGCCTGGACCTTGTATCTCAACGGCGAGATCGACCAAGCGGCCGAACACGCTGAGCAGGCGTTAGACCTCGGCACCAACGAGGCAAAGCTCTGGTACCACGCAGGCATGATCTCGCTCGCCTACGGCGCAACCGAGGTCGGCCAAGAGCGACTCCAAACCGCGCTCGATATCGATCCCAACTTCGATGCAATCCACGCCACCAAGGCCCGTGAAGCGCTCGCATCTTCATAGTCGGTTGCGCTTGGTGGGTCTGACTTGTGAACGGGTCACGGGGCTACGTCGAGTATGGCCCGGTCAGTCTTATGCCGGGTGATTATCGGTGTCCGGCGGTGGTCTAGAGGGGGTTGTCTCGGAGGTCGATTTCGGTGAGGTCGAGGTATTCATGCAGGCAGGGGTTGCCGTGCTGGTTGGTTGTGGTTTCGATTGTGTAGTGGTCGTTAGCGGCTTTGTCAGGGAGTGTTTTTAGAAACGTGACGAGTTCGTTGAAGTCGCTGGGTTTGGTTTCGAACCAGCGAGCTCCGTTATCGATGCTTTGTTCGATGTCTTGGCGTCGGGTTGATGAGGAAAACACAATGACGGGGATCCGCCAGAGGATGGGGTGTGCCTGGAGTTGCGTAAGTGTGTGGTGGCCGGCGAGCTTAGGCATGTGTAGATCGAGCAGGATCAGATGCGGCAGGGTCTGTTCGGTTCCGTAGCGGTTGAGACGGGTGAGCAGTTCGAGACCGTCGTCGACGAACGTGAAGTCGGCGTCAAGGTTGGCTTGGTCGGCGGCCATGAGGGTGAGGAGTTGATCGTTGCGGTCGTCGTCGGCCATGAGGATGCGCAGGCGTTGGGTGGTGTTGTTGTGCAGTTGGGCGGTCCGGTGGCGTGCAGATTGGGTCACTGATGTTTGCCTTACTGTTGGGAACTGGGTGGTTGGTTTCGTTAGTTGGCTGATTCGAGGTTGGCGAGGGCGTTGGCGAAGTGGGTGTCGTTGTGGACGAGGTTGTGGAATTCGATGAGGTCGTCGTGGCTGATGACTAGACCGTGGCGGGTTTCTTTAAGTTCGGCGGGTAGGTGCCAGGGTTCGAAGTAGATATCGGCGGCGGTGAGGATCTCGTAGGTTCGGGTGTCGGTGTCGTGCACGGCGGTTTGGTGGCAGCCCGCGCAGCGGTACCGGTACTCGGCTTGGCCGGTTTCGACACAGATGCGGCCTCGTAGATCTGTTGTGGCCAGATCGATATCGCCGCACTGGGGACAGGTAACCCGTACTCGTTTCATCAGGACCTATCGGTCAGCGGGTGTTGGCTGTGGATGGGCCGATGATCCCTAGATGATGGTCCGGATGTTCTAGGCAGAACGATCGACCATGGCGGCTTGATGGTCATCCCATGCGGGCCAGCGTTGGTGCTGTTCGTGACAGGCACATCCGCAGTACCAGCCAGTGGGGTTGAGTGAGTCGGGCCACCAGCCAGGGCACCGGTCGTGTTGGGCTGCTGTTTGACGGCCGTCGATGCGGGTGTGATGTTGACAGAACCCGCCGACTTCGGCTGAAGGGCTTCGAA
>CALHTF010000020.1 GCA_938038815.1 uncultured Acidimicrobiales bacterium
AGATGCAACGATTCGCCACCTGGACGAATCTCAGCGAGACCACCTTCGTGCTCGAACCCGAGGACCCAGCCGCCGACTACAAGGTGCGCATCTTCACCACGACGGCCGAGCTGCCATTTGCGGGGCACCCGACCATCGGCACCTGTCACGCATGGCTCGAAGCTGGCGGAACGCCCAAGACCGATGGCCTGGTGATCCAAGAATGCGGTCTGGGTTTGATCACGCTGCGAAGCATCGGCGGCCGGTTGGCGTTCGCCGCGCCCGAGCTCCTGCGATCGGGGCCGGTTAGCGAAGCAGAGATCGCAATGGCGTGTGCCGTCTTGCAGATCGACCGTTCGCAGGTGATCGAGGCGCAGTGGTGCGATAACGGTCCCGGCTGGATCGGCCTACTGCTCACCGATGCACAAACCGTGCTCGACATTGTTCCCGACTTCGGCGCAGCTGAGTCCTACGACATCGGCATCGTTGGTCGAACCCCGATTGGGATCGCCGGTGCTCACCCTGATGGCGACGTGGTCATCGAGGTGCGGGCGTTCTTCCGATCGCGCGGCGCGGCGGTTGAGGATCCGGTAACCGGAAGTCTGAACGCCGCGCTCGCCATGTGGTTGGTGGGCGACGGGACGTTGACCACGCCCTACGTCGCCGCCCAAGGGACGGTTCTCGGCCGGCGAGGTCGAGTGTATGTCGACTCGGCTGACGGCGACCTGTGGGTCGGCGGCGACGCGGTCACCGCGATCGACGGAACCGTAAACCTCAAAAAGTAAGAACGCGGGGTCAGACCCCGCGTTCTTACTTTTGAGCTAGTTGGTTGGCTACTTGGGGATGTCGGACCAGCTGAGGTCTTTGTCGACCCGAACATCGCCCGGCAGGCCGAGGACCCGTTCGCCGAGAATGTTGCGCATGATCTCGCTTGTGCCGCCTTCGATCGTGTTTGCTCGTGACCGAAGGAACTGGCCGGTGAGCGCGCCGGTGGTGTGCGCCTCTTCACTGCGGCTCATCGGGTAGCCAGGGCCATGCAGCATGGCGTCGGGTCCGAGGAGTTCCATGTTGAGTTCGTGGAGCTTGATGTTGATCTCGGCTGACATCAACTTGCCTACTGAACCTTCGGGTCCGGCAGCACCCGACTTCGCCAGCGCCTTGGCTCGCTGGTTGGTGAGGCGCAAGACCTCAGACTGGATCCAAAGGTCGGCGACCCGGTCGCGTTGAATCTTGCGGGTGCCTTCGTCGAGGTCGTCCTTCTTTTCGTTCCAGAGGTTCACGAGGCTCCGAATCGGTCCGCCGCCTTTACCTCCCGAACCGCCGCCCAGGGCGACTCGTTCGTTCATCAAGGTGGTGATAGCAACCCGCCAGCCGTCGCCCTCTTCGCTGAGGCGTTGGCTGTCGGGAATCCGCACGTCGGTGAGGAACACCTCGTTGAACTCGGCTTCGCCGGTGATCTGGAACAGCGGGCGTACCTCAACCCCTGGTGCTTTCATATCGAGCACGAAGTACGAGAGTCCCTTGTGCTTGGGCACATCGGGGTTGGTGCGGGTGAGCAGCATGCCGTAGTTCGAGACGTGGGCAAGCGTGGTCCAGACCTTCTGGCCATTGACGATCCACTCATCGCCGTCTTTGATGCCGCGGCTGGGAATGCCGGCAACGTCGGAGCCGTGGGTTGGTTCGGAGAACATCTGGCACCAGATGTCTTCGCCCGTGAAGATCTTGCGTAGGTGCTTCTCGTGCATCTCTTCGGTTCCGTGGTTCAGTACCACGGGTGCGCCCATGCCGATACCGATCGGGTTGATCATCAGGTCGTGGTACGGCACCTTCGCTTCGCGAAGCACGTCGTCGATCACCGCTTGCTTTGAGCGCGACAGTCCGAGTCCGCCCTTGCCCTCCGGGAAGTGGACCATGCCAAGGCCTGCGTCGAATTGCGCGCCTCGGAAGGTGATCTGGTCGACCGAGTGTGGGTCGACTTCGTCGAGCAGCGCTTGGGTACGTTCGCGGAGTTCGTCGTCGGTGATCATCGGAGATTCCCTAGTAGGCGATAGGCGATACTGTGTTGGAGTACTGTATAGTGCCATACAGTGTGGTACCAACCAGTATGGCGTTGAAGTACTTCCGCAGAGCTGAAAAACCGTGAACAAGAAGCAAACCTCCACCCACGAACTCGATGCCCCGCCCTGGCAGCGGGTCGAGAGCACCCTGATGAGCGCCGCCGCGGCTATCCGCACGGCCTACGATCACCGGTTCGCCGAACTCGACCTCAACCTCTCCCAAGCCATGTTGCTCGCCTACGTGGCCGAGTTTGGCGAGGAAACCCAGTCGCGAATCGCCGACCGGCTCGGCATCGGCCGGGCCGCAACCGGCAACATTGTCGACAATCTCGAGAAACGGGGCCTTGTTCAGCGCCAGCCCGACCCCGACGACCGTCGGGTCTGGCTGGTGGCGGTCACGGCCGACGGCAAGGCCTTGGCCGACCGAGTTATCGAGATCGACATCGTCTTTCGAGCCGACCTTCGCAAAGGCATTAGCCGGGCGGAGCGCCAGCAGCTTTCGTCGCTCTTGCTGCGCGTGCAGCAGAATCTGGCTCTCTAGCGAACTCTTTACCCCTCTACCACCTAATCAAGTACGTAAGCACAGAACCAAATCTCACCACTACAGGAGAAAACCAAATGCAAGATGCAGTAATCGTTGACGCAGTTCGGACCGCAGCGGGTAAGCGCAACGGCCGCCTGAGTGGCATTCACCCCGCCACCTTGGCCGCCGAAACCCTCAAAGCTCTTCAAGAACGCAACAACCTCGACCCGGCGCTGGTCGACGACGTAATCATGGGTTGCGTCATGCAGGTTGGACAGCAGTCGCTCAACATCGGCCGTAGCGCCGTACTTGAGGCTGGCTGGCCCGAGAGCGTGCCGTCGACCACCGTCGACCGCCAGTGTGGAAGCAGCCAGCAAGCGCTGCACTTCGCTGCCCAAGGCGTTATGTCGGGAGCGTACGACGTTGTTGTCGCCGCCGGCGTTGAGTCGATGAGTACCACGCCGATGGGATCGTCGGTCGTGAAAGGCGAGATGGGCCACCCCTTCCCCCAAGGCATGCAAGACCGCTACGCCGAAACCGGCCTTCCGCCTCAGGGCATTGGCGCCGACATGATCGCTGTCGAGTACGGCATCACCCGTGAAGACCTTGACGCCTACGGCGCCCGTAGCCAGCAACTTGCCGTGCAGGCAACCGAAGAGGGTCGTTTCGAAAACGAGATCATCCCGATCGAGATCGATGTCGACGGCACCAAAGAGGTCCACAAGGTCGACGAAGGCCTCCGCCCCGGAACCACTGCCGAGACCCTTGCCAACCTCAAGCCGGCCTTCAAAGAAGACGGCCTCATCACCGCCGGTAACTCGTCGCAGATCGCCGATGGCGCATCGGCCGTGCTCATCATGAGCGCCGAGAAGGCCAAAGAACTTGGGCTCAAGCCTCGTGCCCGTTTCCACTCGTTTGCCCTCGCCGGCACCGATCCCGTCACCATGCTCAAAGGCCCGATCCCGGTCACCGAGAAGATCTTCGCCAAGAACGATCTCACCGTCGACGACATCGACCTGTTCGAGATCAACGAAGCCTTTGCTTCGGTCGTGCTCGCCTGGCAGAAGGAATGCGGTGCCGACATGGACAAGGTCAACGTCAATGGTGGCGCAATCGCCCTTGGTCACCCACTCGGCTGCTCGGGCACCAAGCTGATGACCACCTTGGTCAACGAGCTTGAGCGCACCGGTGGCAAGTACGGCATGCAGGCGATGTGTGAGGGCGGCGGCATGGCCAACGCCACCATCATCGAACGGCTCGACTGAGCCCCTGCGAACCGACCACTCAACCAGTCAAAGAAACAGAAAGTAGATACATGCCACGCATGAACTTGGAAGGCGCATCGGCCGTCGTTACCGGCGGTGCCTCGGGAATTGGTGAGGCGGCTGCTCGTCAGCTGGCCGAAGCCGGCGCTCGGGTCGTTGTTGCCGACATGAACGAAGACCGCGGCTCCGCCGTGGCCTCAGAGATCGGTGGCATCTTTGCCAAGACCGATGTTTCGAGCGAAGAAGACGGCCTGGCCGCCGTTGCGGCAGCTTCAGAAATGGGTCCGCTTCGGGCCTTGGTCAACAGTGCCGGAATCGGTATGGCCGGTCGTACTATCGACCGCAACAACGAGCCCTTCGATCTTGGGATTTACACCAAGGTCATCGAGGTAAACCTCATTGGTTCGTTCAATATGTTACGCCTCGCCGCTTCGGCGATGGCCAAGACCGAGCCGGTCGATGCCGACGGCAGTCGTGGTGCGGTAGTGAACATGGCCTCGGCCGCGGCGTTCGATGGCCAGATCGGCCAGGCGGCGTATTCGTCGAGCAAGGGCGGTGTAGTCGGCATGACCTTGCCGATCGCCCGTGACCTCTCGGCGGTCGGTATTCGCGTGAACACCATTGCTCCGGGCCTCATCGACACGCCGATCTACGGCGAGGGCGAGCAGTCCGAGCAGTTTAAGGCCCACCTAGGCCAGTCGGTGCTGTTCCCGAAGCGTCTTGGCTCGGGTGAAGAGTTGGCGTTCATGGTTATGGAATGCATCACCAACCCGTACATGAACGGCGAGACCATTCGCGTTGATGGCGGCATCCGGATGCCACCGAAATGACCAACGAGAACGGCGAACCAGCCGTACTAACCGAACGCCGCGGACGGGTTCTACTCATTACGCTCAACCGGCCCGAAGCGATGAACGCGATCAACACCGATCTCGCTCAGGGCCTTTTGGCTGCGGTAAACGAACTCGAAACCGACGATGGCCTAACCGCTGGTGTGCTCACCGGCGCGGGCCGGGGATTCTGTTCGGGTATGGACCTCAAGGCGTTTGCTAACGGTGAGCCGCCCAAGGGTATGGACCAGTTCATCCAGCACGGCGCAAAGAAGCCGTTGCTGGCCGCCATTGAGGGCTTTGCCCTCGCCGGTGGTCTCGAACTGGCTTTGGCCTGCGATCTGTTGATTGCGGCCGAAGGCGTGAAGCTGGGTATCCCCGAAGCAGGCGTTGGCCTCTTTGCCGCAGGCGGCGGTCTGTTGCGTCTGCCGGCTCGGGTCGGGTTCAGCAAGGCAATGGAGATGGCCATCACGGCCGATCCAATCACTGCTGAACAAGCACTCGACGACGGACTGGTGAGCCGGGTGGCGCCCAAGGGAACCGCAGTCGATGCGGCACTCGAGTTGGCTGAGCGGATCGCCAAGAACGCTCCACTCGCGGTCGCTGCCTCCAAGCAATTGGTGTGGGCGACCGTCGGCATGAGCGAGTCCGACTTCTGGGAGCACCAGAAGGGTCCACAGGCAACCGTATTCGTGTCGAACGATGCGAAAGAGGGCCCTCGGGCGTTCGCCGAAAAGCGTCCACCGGAGTGGTCGGGGACCTAACGACGAAACGACGAGCTCGTCGGTTCTCTGTCCTCCCTCTCTCTGTGGGCACAGAACCGGCGGGCTTTTCTCGTTCTATGCTTCATGAATATCTCGATATATTCAAGTATTTCTGCGTATTTGGCAGCAGGTCTTGATTGATCGGGTGGTCTTTCGGCTAGGTTCGGCTGTGGTCTCCAAACGCCCCGAGATCGCCCGAATCCTCCCAAGGTTGCCCCATGTTGAATCTGCTCTACGCCTTTAAGCGCCTGCTGCGCGACCGCGGTCTAATCCGCAAGATGAGCCTGCTGTTCGGTGCTAGCACCGACAATGTCGACGCCGCAGTCGACACGATTGGTCCCGCCATTATTGGACGCCTCGCCCACCTCGGCGATGGTCCCGCGGGAGCCACGGCGGTGTCGTCGTTGATCGACGCCGCCGACCCGACCTCGCTCAGCAGTGCGTCGGACTTCCTGGAGCGAGGAAACGAAGACAACGACGTTCTGGTCGAACGACTCTTTGGCGACAACCGCACCGATCTGGTCGCCGAGCTTGCGTCGCGAGCCGGGGTGGGCGTCGGCACCCTGTCGGCGCTGATGCCCAAAGTCACCGCGATGTTCCTCGGCTACCTCGCCAAGTATCGAGACGACAACGAACCCACCCCCGAAGAGATGGTTGGCTTTATCCAGAGCGAACGCTTGGCGCTCGCCGAATCCGACACCGGTCCCGAGCTACTCAACCTCGGCGCGTTCGGTGCAGGCGCTGCCGGGGTTGCCGCCGCTGGTGCGTCGCGCGATGGGGTGGCCCACTTCGACGCCGACGAAACGGGCGACTTCGACGCCGCCACCGAGAGCGACCCTGGCTTCGACGCTCGAGAAACCGCCGAGGTGACGTTCGACCCAGTCGAAGCCTCCGCGGAGATCGACCCCGACGTCGAACCAGACGTTGAACCTGACACGGCCGGAATCGACAAAGGGAAGGCGGCGGCCGCTGGTGCCGCTGCCGCCGCAGTTGCTGCTGCTGCGGCGAAGGCCACCGAGCCCAAGGACCCAAAGCCGGCCGACACGAAGTCGGTTCAGTCGGCCAAGGCAACCGACGCCGCGAAAACCGAAACCACCGAGATCAAACGCCCCAAGCCCGAGGCCACCGTCGACCGCAAGCCCGTCGCCCCGAACAAGCCGGCGGCTTCGACGACCAAAGCAGCGACCACCACTCAAGCCACCGCGCCCGTCGCTGCAGAAAACGGTATCGACAAACGCTGGTTGGGATTCCTGCTGGGGCTCCTCGCTCTGTTTGTTGGTCTTGCGTTGTTGTTGTGGCTGTGGGATGACGACGACGAAGTCGAACAAGTGACCGAACCGGCGACCACGCTTGCTCCGGCCACCACGTCGGCACCGCCAACAACTGCGGCACCGCCGCCCACCACGGCCGCTCCGACCACCACCGCAGCCCCCACAACTACCGCGGCGCCCACCACCACCACAACGACGACCACGGCTGCGCCCGAGCCCGAAGTTGTTGACGCCGGCGAACCGCTTACCGAGGGTCTGCTCGCCAGCGGGTTCACCTTGTTCAACTCATCGAGCCTCGACGGCAGCGATTTGGTCGAGGCGACCGAACCGGCCGAGGCGACCACCTCGACCGGTATTGAGTTTGCGCCCTTTGGCCCCTTCGATGTCGACGTCGACGCTGAAGAGATCACCATGAGCTGGAACGACGATCCACAATTCGACTCGTTTGAGCGCAGCGCCGACGACGAATTTCTCGAACGGTTCACCTTTACCTTCGACGACCCGGTCCTCGATGGTGTTACCGCCGCCGCCGACCCGTCGCAGAACTTGGTGCCCGACGTTGAGGTACTCGACGCCAGCAACCTTCAAGTCGACTTCGGTACCGGCATGACGATTGGCGATGGACAGGTTGCGGTAATCCAATTCGCCGATGCGGCGATGGAAGAAACCATGACCGAGCTGCCCCAAACCGGCGTTGAATCACGGCATATCGCGGCCGCCGGGCTGCTGTTCATTCTGTTTGGTTGTGCGCTCGTGCTGGTCGCCCGTCGAGTCGAGCAGCGAACACCGCTTGTTTGCTGACGACGGCACCGTCCAGCGTTGGTACCATTAGCCCGGTGAGCCTAAGAACAACCAACATCGAGAAGCTCGACGGCGGGTCCTTCGACGTGTTTATCGTCGGCACTGGCATTAACGGTGCCGTTTCGGCCGCCGTGCTTGCCGGGCGCGGTGCGTCGGTCGCCGTGATCGACCAAGGCGACTTCGGCAGCTTCACCAGCCAAGAGTCCTCGAACCTGGTGTGGGGCGGGTTTAAGTACCTGGAGAACTACGAGCTCGGGTTGGTGCGTAAGTTGTGTTTGTCGCGTAACCGGCTCATCAAGTCGTATCCGTCGAACATCAAAGAGATCCGGTTTCTCGCCGCCCTCGACGAGAGCTCGCCGTTTGCTCCGGCCCTCGCCAGTTTGGGCACCCTCGCGTACTGGGGCATTGGTTCGTTTGCGACCAAACCCCCGCGTCACCTGTCGGCCAAGAAAATCGAAGAGGCCGAACCGGTCATCAACACCGATTCGGTTCGCGGCGGCATCGAGTACTCCGACGCGTACCTCAAAGACAACGACTCGCGGTTCGTGTTCAGCTTTGTTCGCTCGGCGATCAAGGCCGGGGCCACCGCGGCCAACTATGTCGAGCTGAAGCGAGCCGAGCGCATCGACGGAACGTGGCACGCTCACATGGTCGACCGCGAGACCGGCCGTGAGTTCACGGCAACCGCCAAGGTGATCATCAACGCCGCCGGGCCCTTTATCGATGGCCTGAACCAGTCGTGGAACCTCCGCACCGACCACCGAATCGTGTACTCAAAGGGCATTCACCTGGTGGTTCCCCAGCTCACCGAAAACGAGCGGGTCTTGGCGTTCTTCGACGACACCCAGCGCCTGTTCTACGTGATCCCGATGGGCAAGCGGTCGGTTATCGGCACCACCGACAACCGGGTCGACGACCCGAACACCGAAGTCAACGACGACGACCGCAACTTCTTGCTGGGCCAGATCAACGCCCGCCTCGATCTCGATCAACCACTGACCACCGACGACATCATCGCTGAACGCTGTGGCGTGCGGCCGCTCGTGGTCGACAACGATGGCGACGATCAGACCGACGTCGACTGGACCTCGCTTTCTCGCAAACACGAGATCGAACGCGACGCTGCTTTGAAGGTCGTGTCGATCTTTGGTGGCAAGCTCACCGATTGCCTGAATGTGGGCGAGGAGGTCGCCGAGGAGATCGAAGCTCTCGGAATCGCCCTCGAGCCCGACGATGGCGAGTGGTACGGCGAACCGCCAGAGGAGATGCGCGACGAGTTCTACCGCGAAGCTCGCCTCATGCATCTCGACGATTTGCGCACCCGTCCCGATATCGAGCCCCTGTCGGACCGACTGTGGCGCCGCTACGGTCAGCGAGCTTTTGCCATGCTCGAAGCGATCCGGGTCGACCCGTCGATGGGCGAAGACATCATGGACAGCGCCGACTACTTGCGGGTCGAACTGCACCAAGCAGCCCACACCGAGATGATTACTCGCCTCGAAGACTTCATGCGCCGCCGCTCGAAGATCGAGTTGGTTGTGCCCGAGTCCGAGTACCGAGACTCTGCCGGGCTGCGCGAGATCGCCGAGATCCTCTTTGAGGATCAGGCCGATGCCAAGCTCAACGCCTACTTCGCCGAAAGCGCCGTTTCTGCACCCTAGAAGCGTTCGATTTCCCCAACGTTTCCTCCGAGCTGCCTTGAGCTGGCTGCGATCCGAATGCTGCTCGAAAGATCCGGCCATTGTCGCCTACTGTGTGACGTAGGTAACAAACATGGAGTGATGTGGTGGACGATCGTCGTGTAGTGGTTAGCCCACGGAGGTATTCGCCTTCGTTCTGGTCAGGTGGCGCCGTGCTGGTGCTCATCGGAGCAGCGTTAGCGCTCATGTTGACCCTTTTGTTCTCGGGGGTCGCGCCGGAACCAGTCGGTGCCGACGAGGCGATCCCGGCCACCACCATCCCGGGCGAACCGCAACCCGAGCCTGAAACCCCGACCATCCGAGCGAGAGGCGCGACCGATCTGGTCGACGGCCAAATCCTGGAAATCAACGGCAAAGGATTCGCCGGCAACCACGGCATGCTGCTGTTCCAGTGTTCGGCAAACCCCGGTGACCTCACCGATTGCGATCCGGGCACCGACGCCAACCCCGAGGGTCATTCGCGCAACGGCCGCTGGACGGCAAGTATGCGCATGCAGCGCATCATCGATGCTCCATCGGGCACGGTCGATTGTGCCGAGCAAGCCTGCGTTGTTGGGCTGATGACCCTTCCCGATGGCCAACTGCTCGATACGGCAAAGCTCAGCTTCGATCCGGCGGTCGAAGCCCCGACTCGACCCGAGGCATCCGTGCGCCCTCGGCGCGACATCGCCGATGGTCAACAGGTTGAGGTGAAGGTTTCTGGCCTTCGACCGTTCGACCGAGTGAGTTTGGCTCAATGCACCGCCGGCGGACCGTTCGGCGGTTTGTGTGGCAGCTTCGCTAATTTCCAAGCCGAGGTCGATGGGTCGGGTACCGGTTCGATCACCGTCCGCCGAACAGCGCAAAGCCATACCGGCGAGTTGACCGATTGCATCGAAGAAAAGTGCTTCATCTTCGTGCGAAGCTCCGGCCGAGGCCCGGCCCCGATGGTGCTGCGGTTCGATCCCGATGCCGCCCCGCCTGCCCAGCCATCGATCAACTTGTCGAAGCGTCGTGGCCTGGTCGATGGCGACCTCGTTACGGTCGAGATCGTTCCCGCCGAAGGCGCCGAGGACACTCCGTTCTTCTTCGGTGTACTCCAATGCGGCGTCAACGAAGACGGTGTGGTGAACCGCAACGAGTGCCGCTACATCGGCGAAGGCGGACATGGCTTTGGTCACGATGCCCCAGCTGAAGACGATGCGGAAGAGGAAGCCGTCGAGGTTGCCCAGCCCGATCCGCCGCCAACCGACCCGCCGCCGGCAACCGAGCCGCCCGCTGAGCCGCCAACCACCGAGCAGCCGCCATCGGAACCACCCACGACCGAACCCCCGGCTCCGCCCGCCCCGCCGGCGACCGATGTTCCGCCGCCCCTGCCGCCAGGGGAGCCCCAGCCGATCGAAGTTCGGCTCCGGCGCGAGATCCGTACCGGTCACGGCGAAAACGTCACGGTCGTCGACTGTGCGGAATCGGCGGGTCGATGTGTGATCGCCGTCGAGCTTGAAGATGGCGTGCTCGCTAGGTCAAAACCGTTGGTGTTCGACCCCGACGTTCCGGTGGCCAAGGCCAATGTTGTAGTCACCAAGGCCAATAAGTTTGTGGCGGGCGGCACCCACCGAGTGAAGATCGACAACTACTTGGGACAGTGGGTCGAGGTTCGCCAATGCCCCCGCGACGCCACCAGCCATGAGGACCCGCGATGTCGGATCTTGGGCGAGCAGTATCGGCCGCCGAGCGAGATAAGCCTCGACCGTTTCGTGGTGCCGATCCGCCCAGTCCGCAACGTTGGTGCGGGCGAAGTGATCGACTGCTTCGAACGCAACAGCTGCGATTTGCGAGTGTTCGGGGAAGACGGTCCGATGCGTCGGGTGCTCATCAACTTCGATGCTGATGCGCAGTCCAAAGAAGTCAAGATGAAGGTGACGCCGCGCAAGAAGTTGGCCGACGCGCAAACCGTTGAGCTGCGAGTGCCTAACTTCTCTCGAGGGTCTGATTTCTGGCTGGCGCAATGTGTGGCCGATACCGGCGAATGCCTCGATCTCAACGCCGAGATAAAGGTATGGAACCGGGCTCGCTACGTGGCCGACATCACCGTTCAGCGGTTCGTGGGCTCGACCGACTGCGCCGAACGCCGTGGCGCATGTGTGGTCCAGCATTGGTCCGAAGCTGGTCGTCAGATCGTTCCGTTGCGATTCGCCAAGGGCGAACCGGTCAAAGTCGACGTGAAGGTGTCGCCTCGCAAGGACCTAATCGATGGCCAAACGGTTGTCGTCACGATGACGCCCGAAGCGCTCGTCGGGAACCTCGAAATCCGCCAATGTGTAGCGGGCGACGATGAGTCAGCTGCGCAGTGTGTGGTCCGGGTCCGCGGGGTGAGCGGCGAAGGCAGCTTCGACGCTCGGGTCAAGCTTCGCCGGGTAGTCCGAGGTGTCGACTGTGCCGAGCGGGTCGGTCGATGCGAGGTGCAGGTGACCAGCGGCGACCACGTGCGTGGTTCGAAAGCCCTTGGCTTCGACCCCGATGCCGAGCTGCCAACCCCAGTCGAGTTCGCCATGGAGGTCACGCCGAATACCGACCTTGCCGACGGCCAAGCGGTTGAGGTGCAGGTCAGCGGCTCATCCGGTTGGTACAACATCTCGCAGTGCGCAGTGATCGACGGCGAGTTCAACATTGGTTCGTGTGTGCAGGTCGAGAATGTTCGTCGGTCACCCAACGGCGTACAGACCAAGCAGGTCATCGTGTCTCGCGACCTGATGCCGCTCGGTGCCCGTACGTCATGGGACTGTGCAACCGCCGAGGACGCCTGTGTGCTTGCGGTAATGGGTGGCCACGGTTCGGGTTCGGCGCCTCTGCTTTCGGTCGAGCTGACCTTTGATCCCGATGCCGAACGGATCTCGCCCGAGGTCTCGGTTACGCCGCGCACCGGGCTGGTCGCTGGTCAGCGGGTCACCGTGTCGGGCAGCGACTGGTTGCCCGGACTACCGATCTTCGTGGTGCCTTGCGTAGGCGCGGTTGACGAACTCAGCATCGAGGCATGCGATATCGAGAACCTGACGCCAGCGACCATCGGCGCCGACGGCACGTTTAGCGTCGAGGTGATCGTGTCCGACACCTTTGCTGGCCAGGATTGTCGAGTTGCGGAGTGTCGTCTCGGTGTAGGCGATCCGTCCCTGCGCCAGACCGCGGCGACCGAACGATTGATGTTCTCGTAGTACCCCCGCCCAGATGGTTGTGTCCGGGCCCAAACAAAGAGCGCAGATACTTGGTGGAAAATCCGCAGTTGGTAACCCTGTCTTGGGGGCGGCCGCGCGCCGCCTATGTGATGGTCGGGGCGGTGGTCGCTGGCGTCCTGGCCGTGCTGTTGTTGGCAGGCGGCCAACGTGATGCCTCAGCGCAGGCGCCCCAAGACCCGCCGACGATCCGGTCGGCCGAGGCTTCCGACCTCGAGACCGGAGCGGTCGTTCGGGTAACGGGATCGGGCTCGTTTGAGATCGGGTTCTTCTTGTTGCAGTGCGCCGAGGGGCCGACGCGGTTGGCCGACTGCGACCAAGGAACCGGCACCTTTGCCAATGGTTTCAATGAAGACACCCAAACCTGGACGGCCGATATGTCAGTCCAGCGAGCGATCGACCCGCGGTCGGGGACGGTTGATTGTGCCGTTGATGCGTGCGAGATCGCACTCTTCGAATCGGCCACCCGTAAAGTGCTGAGCACCGTTTCGATGACCTTCGACCCAGACAAGCCCGCCGAGGACCGACCAACGGCCTCCATCCGGCCCCGCAAGAATCTGGTCCCGAACCAACAGGTGACCGTGAAGCTCACCGGGGTCGATCCCTTTGAATCGGTGCGCTTCCGGCAATGCGCCATCAATTCCCTCGTTGCTTGGACGTGCAGCAGCGTGGGTTCGGCGCGCGCCGAGGTCGACGGCACTGCCGAGGGCCTGGTGATCGCTCGGCGCTATCTCGGTAATCAATTCGACGAAGCAACGCCCGACTGTCTCGAACGTCGGTGTGTTGTGGTCGTGTCCCGGCCGGGGCGCGATACAAAGCCGATTCAGCTGAAATTTGATCCCGACGTGCCCGAACCCGAAGGTCCGACCCTCAAGTTGTCGAAGCGCAAAGGGTTGGTCGACGGCGAGGTCGTGAAAGCCACGGTGACCTTTGATCCGCTCGGTGACAACTTCTCGTTTTTTGTCCTTTCGCAGTGTGCCGTGGGCGACAACGGGTACGAGGCATGCTCGTACCTGGCTGAGGTCTTCAACGACATTGGCGACGAAGATCTCGATGACGGGCAGTCGGTCAAGGTCAAGGTCATGCTGCGCCGCGAGATCCGTTCGGGTCACGGTCAAAACATCCAGGTCGTCGACTGTGCCGAGTCGTCGGGCCGATGTGTCGTGGTTGCCCAGAACGGGCGAAATGAGTCGGCGTCAAAGGCGTTGACCTTTGACCCGTCGGTGCCAGCGGCCCGACCCAAGGTCACCCTACGGAAGGCCAACAAGCTGGTCGCCGGTGTCAGCTACGACGTGAAGATTGAGAACTACCTCGGGTCTCGAGTGGAGGTTCGACAATGCCCCCGAAGTGCCACCAGCCACGAGGATCATCGGTGTCGCCGTCTGGGCGACGAGCGCCGTGGACAACAACGAACGATCGAGCCATTTACGGTGCCGATCACCCCGGTGGCTGAGGTCGGGGCTGAGGAGGTCATCGACTGCTACACCAAAAACGCGTGCGACCTTCGGGTGTTTGGCGACGAGGGTCCAATGCAGCGGATCCTCATTAACTTCGATTCTGACCAACCCTCGCAGTCGCCGAGCCTGACGGTGAAGCCAAGCCGAGCGTTGGTCGATGGCCAAACGGTGTCGCTGCGAGGGTTCAACTTCAATCCCGACTTCGAACTGCGCATGTCGATCTGCGACCAAGCCCAGCACCGCCGATGCTCAAACATTGGATCCGATGAAGTCGAGTGGCGTAACGGCGTGTTCCGCGCCGATGTCACCGTACGGCGCTTCATTGGAACGACCGATTGCGCCGACCGCGGCGCGAACTGTTCGATCCGAGTGTGGAATCAAGATTCCCAGTCGGCCGTCGTTGAGGTCCGGTTCAAAAGGGTCGAACCGGCTCCGGTCGGGTTCAAGGTCAGCCCGCGTCGAGACCTCCTCGACGGGCAAAATGTGACGGTTACGGCAACACCGGAGGGGCCGGTAGCGGCGCTGCGGGTCCGCCAGTGCATCGCGTTCGATCCCGATCGTCCGGCCCGAGAACAGCGCAGTCGTTGTAGTCGGGCGGTGTCGCTTACCGAGGCCGACGGTGTCTACACCGGGGAGGTAGAGGTTTTCCGAGCTCCTCGTGGTGTCGATTGTGCTGAGTCGTTTGGGCGCTGCGAACTGGAGGTACTGAGCGCGGGAACAGTGCGCAACAGCCGGCCGCTCGGGTTCCGCGACGAACCGTTGCCCGAACCGCTCGACTTTGCCATGAAGGTGTCGCCGCGTAAGAACCTCGCCGACGGGCAGGTTGTTGCGGTCGAGGTGTCCGGCGTGGACAACTTCTACCAGGTTGCCCAGTGCGCGGTGATCGACGGCGAGTTTGCGCCAGGATCGTGCCGGACCTTCGCTTACGTCAACGGACCGCCGACCGAGGTCGAGACCATCGAGGTAGTGGTCGAGCGAAATCTGATGCCGCAGGGTGCCGAGACGAGTTGGGACTGCGCGTTGGTCGAAGGGTCATGTGTCATTGCCTTGATCGATCAACGAACCGACGATCCCGTACGGTCGGTCAAGCTCACCTTCGATCCCGATGCTGAGCCGTTGCAGTCGACGGTAAGTGTCTCGCCGAACACCGGACTGGTCGACGGTCAAGAAGTAACCGTGACCGGCGAAGGGTGGCTGCCTCGCGCCGGCGTATTCATCTTGGCGTGTGTCGGCGACGACGAACGGCTCGGCGAAGAAGGCATCAATTCGTGTAACGTCGACGACCTCCACAGCGTCCAGGTCAACGACGACGGAACCTTCGAGCTGACCATTACGGTGCGGGTCGAATTGCTAGGCGAGGATTGTCGAGTCGCCCACTGTCGCATCGGCGCCGGCGATGCCGAGCTGCGCCAAACCGCCGGATCAGAACGGCTGATGTTCAGCTAACAGCGCCTGATCGTTGGGGGAGCCTCGTGACACGGGCCGGTGCCTCACCTACCCTTTGCCCAGGTGGCGACGGCCGCGTTCTCGAAGCGATTGCTGTTCGAGTCGTAGTTACTGCGGCGCCGATTCGGGGTGGTCGGCTAGGAAGTCGGCGACCGGAATCGACTCTTCTTGCAGGTATCCCTCGGGCAACCAGAGGGTGCCTTCCTGGGTCAAGAAGTAGACCTGCCAGTGGTAGTAGCCGTAGAAGGCTCGCGGGTCGTCGCGCATGACCTGGGCGTAGGCCTGCACGCCGGCCACGTAGCGGTCGGAGTTGTTGTACCCCCACAACGCCTTGTCCATGTCTTCGGGGCCGCCTCGGAAGTCGAGGTAGCGGCCGGCGGCCAAGATGGCGTCGCGTGGGTTGTTGATGTCGCCTTCGCCCCAGTCGGCCCACGTGGCGGGTATGAACTGCATCGGGCCTTGGGCGTTGGCGGTGCTGAGTCCCCGGATTCGGCCCATACGGGTTTCGACCAGGTTGATCGCCGCCAGGTACTCCCACTCGATGCCGCTGATCGATTCGGCCTCCTGATAGAAGCCCAAAAGGTCTTCCGGTGGCGCCGGGGTGATGATCTCCCACTTCGGCACATTGGCGGCCAGGCTGGCGTCGCTGTGCATGCCGCGGAACTGACGCCGGGAGGCAATGTTGAGCTCGACGATCGGGACCAGATCGGCAGGTAGGTTGGCGAACACCTCGGCGTCGAGTTCGGGCGTGGCTCCGAGCATCCGGTACGCAACCTGTTGTTGGTGAGCGATGTCCGCGAGGCTGCCGGGGTCGTTGGCCGGGTCGCGGATCGTCCGTTCGGCGGTTTCGATAATGGCTGCGAGCTCGACCGGATCGGTCGGCGCAATCGGCCGCTGAGGGCCCGGGTCGACGGTGGTGGGCGGTGGCTCGGTCGGGGGGACGGTTGCCGACGTGGCCGGAGCGACGGGCACAGTCGCCGGGGGAGCGGTGGTGGGCGGCGCTGCGGTGGTTTGGGCGATCGTGGGAGCCGACTCGACGATCGATGGGCGTTCGGCCGAGCTGCAGCTCGTGGCGGCAAGGGCAGCGAGGACAAGGCCGGCAAGGCAGCGGGGGAGACGGCGGGGGAGACAGTGCATAACCCGAGCAGCCTTACACGGCCCGCAGGGCAACAAGTTGACCCCCGAGCGATGCGGCGTAGAGTTCGCCGTTGTTGTCCTCACCGAAGGTCACCAATTGGCGATCTTTGATCGTGAGTCCGAGCGGTGTGGGCTCGCCGTTGGGGCTCACCACCACGATTTCGCCCACACAGAAGTCGCCGTACACATAGGACCCAACCAGGCCCGGAATCGCCGACCCCCGGTACACGTACCCGCCGGTCACCGAGCAGTTGTCGCCTTCATGGGGGTACTCGTAGAACGGCCCGACGTGGTCGGCTGGCTCGGGCCCGGTGAATTCGGCCGAGCCCTCACGCAGGTTCCAACCCAGGTTCTTGCCCAACCCGCCACCTTCGGCGGCCCGCAACACGGTGACTTCCTCCAGCGCGTCCTGGCCAACATCGGCCACCCACAGGTCACCGGTGTCGCGGTCGAACGAGAACCGCCACGGGTTGCGCACCCCGGTGAGGAAAATCTCGGCCGCCCCACCGCCCGAAACGAACGGGTTGTCGGCGGGGATGGCGTAGCTGGCGTCGCCGGTCGCCCCTTCGGGGTCGATGCGGATGATCGAACCCAGCAACGTGTCGAAGTCTTGGCCCGCGCCAAGTGGATCGTTGGCGGCGCCGCCATCGCCGAGCGCTAGGTACAGGTAGCCGTCGGGTCCGATGGCCACTTGGCCGCCGTTGTGGTTTCCGAATGGTTGGTCAACGGTGAGCAGCGAGCGTCGGGAATCTGGATCGGCGGTTGGGCCGTCCATGGTCCATTCGTCGAGTCGGGTTGCTCCGGTTTCGTCCGACCAGTGGAGGTACAGCTTGGTCCCGTCGGGGGAGAAGGCGCCGCCGAGCAGACCTCGTTCGATGTCGCTGGCCACCTGGGTCGAGATGTCGACGATCGGTCGGCTCTGAGCGCCGTCGACCGGATTCACGGGCACCACGACGCCCGCCCGCTCGAGGACGTAGAGCAGGTCGTCGCCGGCTCGGTTGAGGATCGCCATTGGTTGACGGAAGGTTCCGACTTCTTCGAGGGTGATCTGTTGGTTCGCCACCGGCTGTTCAACTGCTGGCGGTTGGGTGGTTTCGGGGGCCGGGTCGGCGGGTTGCTCGGTGGTGTCGGTGGGAGCGACTGGCTCGGTGATGGCTGGCGCGGTGGCCGGAGGAATCGACGGGAGGGTGACCACCGTCGAGTCGGGTACATCGTTGGTACAAGCGGCGGCCAAACAACAAAAAGCGAGGCTGGCAAGTTGTCCGGCACGAGAAATTTGCATCGTCACATTCTGGGTCGGAATCGGCCCAAAGGGACGTCGGTTTGGGGCGTTCTCTCCCCTCGCTGACCGGAACACCCCTGTATTGGTAACGATCTGTGGAAAAGTACCGATTCTTAGGCCGTTTGGCCTGTCAATTGTGTCAAAGACGTTGCAAACCGACGCGGTTGGTTAGTCGGGCGGGCCATTCCACCGACAACGAAGTTGTGCCGATAGCCTCTACCCCGATGCCCAAGACTCCGCCGCGTGGCGCTGTGAACACGCTCCGTGCCTATGGGCCACGACTCCTTCGTTACTCCGGGGTCACCGTCGTGAACACCGCGGTGGGTGTTTCGTTGCTGGTTATCTTCTTTACCCTTGCGGGCTGGCCAGGAGTTTGGGCGAATTCGGCGGCCGTTATGTTGTCGACCATTCCGGCCTACTACCTCAGCCGCAAGTGGGTATGGAACCAGTCCGGGCCGAACAGCTTGATGAATGAAGTGGTTCCGTTCTGGGCGATGGCCCTTGCCGGGCTGGTGCTTTCGTCGATCATGGTCGGTTGGGCATCGGCTCGATGGAGCCACGAACTCACGGTGTACGCCGCCAACCTGGCTTCGTTCGGGTTGTTGTGGGTCGTGAAGTTCTTCGTGCTCGAAAAGCTGCTCTGGGGCGAAGGCGATACCGAGGTTGTGGCCACCGAGGTCAACCTGGTCCACCGCATCACCCAGCCGGTCGACCAAACCAACGACCAACTAGCCGCCTAAAACAAAAACCCTGACTCAGAGTCAGGGGACATTGTCCCGTGACTCTGAGTCGTGGTGCGTTGTCCCCTGACTCTGAGTCAGCGCGCGGGGTTTTCGGTGCTGGTGGTGGTGAGGACCCGCAGTTCGGGGGAGCGGATGTAGGTGGCGACTACCAGGCAGAAGCCGATGCTGGCGCAGATGGTCATCGTGTTGTTGGCGCCGATGGCGCTGGCGAGCAACCCGAGGATCAGCGCGCCGATCGGGGTCAGCCCGGCCTGCACCAGCACGTACAGCCCCATAACCCGACCCATGATCGGCTGAGGCGTATTGGACTGAATGAGGCCCTGGTTCATGTTGATAAACACGCCGCCAGCCAGACCCATCAGAACGCAGAGCACAATGAGATGCCAGTACTCGGTGACCCGGCCCATCAGCGCGAGCGTCGTGGTGCCGACCATCATCGCCCGCATGAAATGGGCGCCCATGTTCTTCACGTCGGTCTGGCGCATCACAAAAACCGAACTGATCGCCAACCCCACACCGATGAGCGCCATGAGCGGAGCAGCGTCACCCGCGTCGTAGCCGTCGAGCCCCTTCACCACCGCCTGCAACGTGACAAACATCAGGGCGTTCATCACCAGCCCGGCGATCGACAACAAAAAGAACAAGGCCCGCAGCGCCGAGTTTTCCCACACGAACTTGAACCCTTGCCCGACCGCCTCGCTCATGGTGGCTCGGGTGCTTTCGGTGGTCGCATGTTCGGGGACCTTCATCGGAACGAGGGCCAGCGTTCCGATGATGAGCAAGATGGCGAAGTAGAAGAACACGCCGTCGAAGTCGAACCGGTCGCCTACGAGCTGAGCGGTGAACGAACCGAGGACCAACGACATCGTCAGGGCCAAGGCGTTGAGGGCGATGGCGCTGAGCAAGAGTCGTTTCGGCACGAGTTCGGGCAACAGCGACGTCCGCACCGGCGACCCGAGCGCGGTGGCGACCCCGGCGGCGAGCGCCGAGACGATGACCAGCGGCAACGACAGCGCCCCGAAGCTGATGAAGATGCCGGTGAGCACCATAATCGCCACCGTTGAGAGTTGGGTGGCGAACAACAGCTTGCGTCGGTCGACCCGGTCGGCCCACACGCCAGCGGGCAGTAGAAGGAAGATGCCGGGCAATCCGAGGAGAAACACCGACAACCCCTGGATCGACTCGCTCTGGTTTAGACCGTCGAGGGCGATCCAGCCGTACACGAACCGCAGCGCGTTGGTGACCATGTTGTACAACAGCGAGTTCGCCCACAACGACCGAAAAGCCGGCACGCCAAGGGCATTGCCGGGTTCGGTCGGCGGAGAAGGCACCACGGAAACCTAGAGGGTGACCAGTGAGCGCCGCCAAGTGAGTATCGTTCCACTGTGGATTTTGACCCGAAGATGAAGTCGTTCGCCGAGGCCGCCCGAGGCTTTATGCCTCCCGACGAAGGCGAGGCGCTGTTTCGAGCGGCCAGCGAGGTTGCCGTCGACGGTCCTTTGCTCGAGGTCGGCAGCTATTGCGGCAAGTCGTCGGTGTACATCGGCGCTGCTGCCCAGACCATGGGTCGAGTGCTGTTTGCGATCGATCATCACCGCGGCTCAGAAGAGAACCAGGCCGGCTGGGAGCATCACGAACCCGGCCTGGTCGACCAAGAAATCGGCAAGATGGATACCTTGCCGATCTTTCGCCGCACCATCCACGACGCCGGGCTCGAAGGCACGGTGATCGCTGTGGTCGCCGACTCGCCCACCCTCGGACCGGTCTGGACCACCCCTCTGGCCATGTTGTTCATCGACGGTGGCCATGGTGAAGAACCGGCCCGCCGCGACTTCGAGTGCTGGACCCCGCACGTTGCGATCGGCGGCACGCTTTGCATCCACGACGTGTTCCCCGACCCCGCCGATGGGGGCCAGGCCCCGTACGAGCAGATCTACCTGCCGGCGCTCGAGGCCGGATTCGACGAGGTCGACCAGGTCGGCTCGCTACGGATCCTGAAACGAACCGCTTAACGCTCGACGTCGACCGTGCGGTAGTGAGCGGTGAGGTCGTCGATCTTGGCTTTGATTTCCGGGTCGAGCGGTTTGTCGACCGCCGCCAGGCTGTCGACGAGTTGTTCGGGTTTGCTCGCGCCGACGATCGGCGAGGTGATGTGCGGGTTGGCCAGCACCCAGGCCAGGGCGAGGGCCGCCATGCTGAGGCCGGCCTCGTCGGCGATGGGGCGCAGCTGTTCGACGATGTCGAACTTGTCCTCGGCCCAGTAGCGCTCGCGGTACCGCTCGGCCGCGGTGCCGAACGAGAAACGGTTGTTGGCGTCGGGTTCGCCTCGGCCGTGCTTGCCGGTGAGGAAACCGCCGGCCAACGGGTTGTAGGAGATCACGGCCACATCGTCGTGGGCGCACAGCGGCAGCAGTTCGCGCTCGATGTTGCGGAACAAGATGTTGTACCGAGGCTGCACGGATTCGTAGCGAACGAGGCCGAGCGTTTCGCTGCGGCCGATCGCTCGGGCGAGGTGCCACGCGTCATGGTTCGAGCATCCGACGTAGCGAACCTTGCCCGACTTCACCACGTCGTCGAGCGCGCCGAGTGTTTCGTCGAGCGGGGTGTGCCGGTCGAACATGTGGATTTGGTAGAGGTCGAGATAGTCGGTGTCGAGCCTGCGCAACGAGTTATCGATCGACGCCATGATGTGTTTGCGGTTGCCGCCGCCGTCCCACGGGCTGGTGCCCATCGGGAAGAAGAACTTCGACGCCAGAAACACGTGGTCTCGTTTGCCGGGCAACCAACGCCCGATCACCTCTTCGGTGGCGCCGATGTGTTCGTCCATCTTGCGGCCCGACGGGTACATGTCGGCCGTGTCGATGAAGTTGATGCCGGCGTCGAAGGCGGTGTCCATGATGGCGTGCGAGGTTGCCTCGTCGGCTTGGAGTCCAAAGGTCATGGTGCCCAGGCACAGCTCCGAAACCCGAATACCCGTACGGCCAAATTTCACGTTCTTCATGGGTCGCAACCTATGGCACGACCGAGTAACGACGTAATTCGGTAGTGGGCAAAGTCCGCCAGTTCCGAAGTGTTGACCAGCAAAGGAGTAAGATCTGCGGCCGTGAAGCTTGGTTCCGGGAACGACAACACAGAAGAACTTTCGGCGAAGGAGCTCGACGATGCCAGCGTCGCCGACGACGACGGTTCCGGCTTGGTGCTCGATGAGCTCGACGAAACATTCGATGCCTTCTTAACGCTGCGCAAGAGCGACGGCGATGCGGCGAAAGACCTGCTCAACACTATTGGTGCGTCGAGCGAAGTCGATGGCGACATCATCTTGGAGATTGCCTCGAAGCGGCCGCTCGGCCACCCCGAACGGTTCGAGTCGGCCCATACGACGGTAATGCGGGCGCTCGAGGTGCTCGACCGCAACGGCGACCGAGGCATCAACTTCAGCAGCCTTGGGTTCGTGGCGCCGATCGCCCAATTCTTGGTGCAGCTGGTAACCCGGTTCATCATTCGCAGCCACGTCGGGTCGGTTATCGACAACCTGCGGAAGTTGTACGCCCGTCGGGAATCGGCCGCCATGGTCGAGGACCCAACCCGGCCGATGATCACCCGAGCGCGGGTGCAGGCCGACCGACTCAAGGCCGACTACAAACGCAATCCGCTGGCGCTGCCCACGTTCCTGCTCGGTGGTGCCGTACTGGGAACCGTGTTCAATTTCATCGTGAGTGCCGTCAATGCGGCGCTCACCAACTGGATCACCCGCACGATCTTTATCGCCGTGTTGTTTCTGCTACTCGCCGTAGCAGCCTGGGTGATCTTGCAGGGTGCCGGTATCGCAAGCCGCCGCATTCAGCTCAGTCTCGAGTCGCCGCTTAAGGCGTTGTACGAGACGATCGGTCGTTGCGGAAACCCGCCGAAAGACCAGTCGCGGGTGTTCGCCGTGATCGCCCTTATCGTTGCCATAGTGGCGATAGTGATCATCCCGCTCGGCGCCGGCGCCGGCTGGCTCATCGACCAGCTGTAACCCAGGGGCCTGGCCCTGGGGATTGGCCCGGGGAGGTCAGTCGAGGCTGGGGTCTTTGGCCTGGTCGAGGGCCATGATCTCGGGCAGCGTGTCGTGGCTGGTGAACAGCCCCGAGGCTGGAGACGCTTCGCTGAGTGCGTCGGCGGCGAGGATGACCGCGGCCGAGGTGTAGGTCGACTTCTCGCCGTTGGGGAAGTGCTCGAGCTGCGGGTAGACGATACCGGTGAAGTACCGGCCGTCAGATTCGTCGCGGAGCGTCTGGGCGCCTTGGAACAGTTTGGTAGCGAACTCTTTGTCGCCGACGGTGAGATACGCCATCAGGCACTCGCAGGTTTCGGCGGCGGTGATCCACGGCCGGTCGCTCACACACTGGATGCCCTTGTCGGCCATGTAGAAGGCGTCGCGGCGTTCCGCAAGGTGGGCGATTGCTTCGTCGCCGGTTAGCGCGCCGCACAGAACCGGGTAGTACCAGTCCATGGCCCAACGGTGCTTGGGAGCAAAGGCTTCTTCGCGGTGGTTACGGATGGCGTTGCCTAACATGGCAAGGCTGAGTTCCCAGTCGGGACGCTCGTGGCCCAAGTGCTCGGCGACGGCCACGGCGCAGCGCAGGCTGTGGCAGATGCTCGACGAACCGGTGAGGAGCGCAAACGACCACGGGGTTCCGTCGGCATGACGGGCCCACAGGATTTCGCCCCGGGGCTGTTGCAGGTCGAGGACCCATTCGATCGCCTTGTCGACAACCGGCCAGATGGTTTCGAGGAAACCCTGATCCTTGGTGACCAAGTAGTGGTGCCAGGCGCCGGTGGCGATGTAGGCGATGACGTTGGCGTCGAGCTTGTCCTGTTCGACCTCGTTCTCGAGGTAGTACTGATGCCACGAACCGTCGGCCCGCTGGATATCGATCAGCCACTGGTACGCCTTCTCGGCGGCCTCGACTCGGCCGGTGACGGCCAACGCCATAGCGGCTTCGATGTGGTTCCATGGGTCAGCGTGACCGCCGGGGAACCAGGGGATCATGCCATTGGGGAGCTGCCACTCGACCATGCCATCGGCGGTGAGTTCGAGTTCGGCTGCCGTAATGATTCCGGGGACTTCAGGCCGGGACATGTGCTGGTTCTTTCTCGGTCGAGGTGGGCTCGAGAGGCACGGGGATGCGACCGGGCTTCTGGGCGTAGTGAATGATGCTCTTGCCGAGCACCGGGTTGAGAACTCTATCGGCGATGCGGGTCGCCGCAGGGGCCTTGGCGATATCCCACACCAACAGCTTGTGGTACGCCTTGGTGAGCGGATGATCGTCGATATCCCGGTGCGGTCCAACCGCACAGCGGATCCACCAATACGGCGAGTGCAGGGCATGCGCCCGGTGAACATCGACCGGGGTCAGGCCAACGCCCTCGATCTTCGCTACAAGCTCGTCGGCGGTGTAAATCCGCACGTGGCCGCCCACCGACTTGGGTGCGTAGTACTCGTCGGACAACTTCCAACAGATCTTCTCGGGGAAGCTGGCGGGCACGGTGATGGCCATGATGCCGCCTGGCTTGAGGATGCGGGTGAGCTCGACCAACGCGGCGTCGTCATCGGGGATGTGCTCCATGACTTCGCTAGCGATGATGCGGTCGAAACTGTTGTCGGCGAACGGCAGTTTGGTGGCGTCGCCGTTGGCGGTCGACAACGTGGCGCCGGTTGGAATCTCGCCCGCTTCTGCCATGGCGATCGCGGTATTGCCTACCGAAATCAGTTCGTCCCAGGCGAGGTCGCAGGCCACAACGGTGGCGCCGCGGCGCAGGCTCTCGAAGGCGTGACGCCCAAAGCCGGCGCCGAGATCGAGGACGATCTCGCCGGCCTGAAGCTGAAGCTTTTCGTAGTCGACGGTGAGCATTAGGCGTTCTTCTTTGCGGCTTCGAACTCTTCGAGGAGAGCTCGGTATTGATCGATGGTCTTGAGGGCGGTGTTGCGCCAGGTCCACTCGGCTTTGACCCGCTCGCGGCCGTTGGCGCCGACCTCGGCCCGCAGGTGCGGATCGTCGAGCGCCGCACCGATTTGGGTGGCGAGTGCGTCGGCGTCGCCGGGTGGCACCAGGAAGCAGGTTTCGCCGTGGGTTCCGGCTACCTCGGGCAGGGCGCCTCCGGTGGTGGCGACCAGCGGTACGCCACACGACATGGCTTCGATCGCCGGCAGCGAGAAGCCTTCGTAGAGCGATGGAACAACGGCCAGCTCGGCTTCGGAATAGAGCTCGACGATGCGCTGGTCGGGAACACCGCTCACCCACGTGACGATGTCTTCGAGGCCAAGGTCCTTGATCTTGTCGAGGCTGGCGCCCTCTTTGGGCTTACCGATGATGGTGAGTTCGATGTGGCGCTCGGTGCGGAGCTTGGCCACCGCGTCGAGCAGGTAGGTGAGGCCCTTCATCGCCACGTCGGCGCTGGCGGTGGTGACCAACTTGCCGGGCGTGCGTTCAACACCGGGTACCGGCAAGAACAGTTCGGGGTCGACACCCACGGGCACCACGTGAAGTCGATCGGGGTCGACCTGGTGGTCGGCGCTGATGTCTTTCTTGGAGTTCTCCGACACGGTCATCACCCGCAGCATGCGCTTGGCGACCTGGGTCTGCATCTTGGTGAAGGCGTACCAGCGGCGCTTGCCGAACTCTTGCCACTTGTTGGCCGAGTGCTCGATTTCGAGCTTGCGGTCGACCGTGATGGGGTGATGAATCGTGCTGAGCACCGGCAGTCCGAGGCGTTCCTGCATGGCCAGGACACCCCAGCCGAGGGTCTGGTTATCGTGCACGAGGTCGAACTCGTCGGCCCGGCTCTTGAGGTGACGGTAGGCCCGCCAGCTAAAGGCCATGGGTTCAGAGAAGTTACCCATCGAGAACGACGCCGACTCGAGGACGTCGACAAAATCGTTGTACTCCCAGACGCGGGGCTTCCGCATCGGGTACTTATCGTTGTAAATGTCGAGGCTTGGCAGCTCGATCAGCGGGATACGTTCGTCGAGTACCGGGTAGGGCTGGCCACCCAAAACTTCGACGTGATGGCCCAGATCGACGAGGGCTTTTGCGAGATGGCGCACGTAGACGCCTTGCCCGCCGACGTGGGGTTTTCCACGGTAGGAGAGCAGTGCGATGCGCAGGGGCGATTCAGTCATGAGGGACAAGCCTCACCTTCAGATGTTGCGGGGTCAATTCCAAGACGGTCCAACAGCGGTAATAGTCGTTATCTTCCCTGCTCAACCGGTTGTAACAATCTTGTTACCTAAGGGTAGTTCTGCCTGGCAGAAGCCCCTTTTTCGTGGTGCGGGTGTTCGGTAAGGGGAAGATGGTTTCGTTTTGGCCGGACCGGCTAAGGTCGCCGACATGTTGGTTTTGGTAACGGGCGGTACTGGATTTGTTGGATCTCATGCGACCCAAGCGCTGATCAACGCGGGTCATGAGGTGCGGTTGCTTGCCCGCACGCCCTCAAAGGTCGACACCGTGTTTCGGCCTCACGGCATGCGACCGTCCGAGGTTGTGCAGGGCGATATCACCGACGCCGAGTCGGTTGCTGCGGCGGTCGATGGCTGCGATGCGGTCGTGCACGCCGCGGCGGTTGTCGCCACCGGCCCGGCGGCCGAAGCCGAGGTGCGCTCGACCAACTTTGTCGGCGCCCAGAACGTTTTCGATGCAGCGGTCGCTGCGGGCTGCGATCCGATTATCAACATCTCGAGTTCGGCGGCGCTGTTTCCTTATGTGGAGAACCCGGTGACCCCCGATCATCCGGTGGGCACCACACCGACCGCGTATGGCCAAACCAAAGCTCAAGCCGAACGGTACGCCCGCGGCCTGCAAGACGCCGGCCACCCGGTTACCACGTTCTACCCGACCGGAATCCTTGGCCCCCACGATCCGGCGGGCGGCGAACTGATGGCGGCGCTCGTGTTGTGGATCACCCAAGGTCTGCCCACCGGCGGCATGTCGTCGGGGTATGTCGACGTGCGCGACATTGCGGCGGCGATCGTGGCGGCCATGCAACCCGGCCAAGGCGCGCGTCGGTACCTGCTGTGGGGCACCCATGCGACCAATGTCGAGATGGTCGCCGCGCTGAAGGCGGCCACCGGACGAGACAATGTTCGGTCGTTCAAGGTGCCCCGGTTCTTCATGCAAGGGTGGGGTAAAGCAGGCGACCTGGCTCGCAAGTACGGCCAAGACCTTCTGCTTACCTCTGAAGGTTTTGACTACATGTACAACTTCTACCCCGGTGATCAATCGGCTACCGAAGACGAGCTCGGCGTGCACTTCCGACCCCTCGAAGACACCGTGGCCGATGCGCTCCTGTGGCTCCACGAAACCGGCAAGCTCGACGGCAAACATGTCGGCAAGCTCGCCATCACATGAGGACCCTCATTCAGCGGGTCACCCGCGCATCGGTAACGGTCGACGGTGAGGTGGTGGGCTCGATCGGTGCCGGGCTGGTAGCGCTTATCGGGGTAACCCACGACGACGACACTGCCGCCGCGAAGAAGCTGGCCGAGAAGATCTACCACCTGCGGGTTATCGACGATGACGACGGCGTGATGAACCGCAGCGTGGCCGACGCCGGCGGTGAGGTCTTGGCCATCAGTCAGTTCACGCTCTACGGCGATGCAACGAAGGGGCGTCGGCCAACCTGGATCGCCGCCGCCAAGCCCGAGGTTGCCGAGCCGCTGGTGACCGATGTGGTCGAGCATCTTCGGAACCTGGGCGCAACCGTGGCGACCGGTACGTTTCGGGCTGACATGTTGGTCGACCTGGTGAACGACGGCCCGGTCACGCTCATGATCGAGGTGTAGCCCCGGCCCCGAGGGCATCCGCCTGCCCTCGGGAACCAGGTCTAGGGTTCCGCCGCCCTAGAAGGGGAAGTACCGCCTGATCAGTACTGGTTGTTGAGGATGGTCTCGAACGACTGCGGGTCGGCCGGTGTCAGGCTGAAGGCCTCGATGAAGACCGCGATGGTCGTCACGATCGTGCCGCCGAACCAGTGAGCCCGCTGGAGAAGGTTCTTGTGGTGGGTCATGAACTCACCTTAGAAATCGACCGGAGTTTCGGGAATGGGCCTAGGTCCCCTGGGGAGATGTCCCCATCGCGTCAGCCGCGCAGCGTCGCTAGTTGTGCAATGGCGGTGTCGGCCTGGTCGACCGGAACAAGGATGTGGTCGTGGCGAAAGCCGGCGATCACGTTGCACGGGATCGCTGCTTCGCCGAGCGAGGCCGCGAACGCCGCGGTTAAGCCCACCGCTTCGAGCGAACTGTGCACCGTGAGGGTCAACCAGGCGGCCGGGAACTCGGCGTCCCACCCATGACGTTCGGCGGCATCGGTCGAGGCGACGACGGTAAACGAGTCGCCGTCGTTCAGCACCGCCTCGACGCCATCGCCGACCGTGATGCCGGCCGGGTCGGCTAACTCCACATACACAAATGTGCCCGGCCGACGCACCACCTCAAGGGTGGCAAGCATGGCGTCGAGGTCGGTTTCTCCGGTCATCGCCCAAGGGTAGCCCTGACGTGTGATTCGACGGGGCTAGCCAAGCTCGGTCTAGCTCTGTACTTTCGGTTCTTGTCGTGAGCCACAATGCACAACCATCCACGAGCCCGACCGGGCTGGTCTTCATCCACATCATGAAGACCGGTGGTGGGTCGTTGAACGCTCGAATCGCCGAAGGGTATGGCACCCGGCAGGTTTTCCCCGAGTACGCAGCGACCCCCGACGAGACGCTCGACCAGAAGATCTCGGTACGTAGCTATATCGCTCGGGGTGATCGCCGGGACGAACACCTGTTTCACACGCTGCACATGCCAGCGGTTGTGGCCGATCTCATGCCGCACTATCGCTCGGCGATCGTGCTGCGCGATCCCGTCGCACGAACGGTCTCGCATCTTCGTCAGATGAGAAACGTCGTTGGTGCTGATCAGCTCGAGCTCGACGCGTTGTATGACCGAGAAGGTATTCGCGAGGCGCTAGCTAACTACCAGGCGCGAGTCTTGGCTACTGAAGTCGCCGATGTCGAACGGTTCATGGAGATCCAATCAGCGGTCTTCGACGTTGCGCCAACCGGTGAGATGATGGCCGAACTCGTCATGCAGATGACGGTGTCGGGTATCCCGCAGCTCGCCGAAGCGGGTTTGTTCGAACGAGCGAACGCTCGCCTGCGGTCGTTTGATTTCGTGGGAGTCACCGAGCAGTTGGCGGCGTTCCAGCGGCGAATCGAACAGGCCCACGGCTGGGCAGAAGCGCCAGTGATCCACGACAAGGCGACGACCGACGCCGAACCGGTGTCCGAGTGGCTGGTCACCCAAATCGCCGCCGACAACCCGGTCGACGTTGAACTGTACGAAGTTGCTCGAGACCTCGCCGAGGGCACTTTGCCCTAGTTAAGTTTTTCATGTAGTTTCAGCACATACCAAACAGGCCGCAGTTCGGGCCTGGCGCACTTCTCCCTCCAGACTTCATACCTCATGTCCGAGGGGATCGATCGCGTGCCAACGCCCGAACAGTTCGACCGTCAGGCCCGAGCAGCGAGAGCGCGAGCCTCTCGGCTGCACGAACTCGCCGCCACCATCCGCCAAACCGCTGCGCCGCTCGACACTGCTCTCGACGAGGTTGCCCGGCGCCACTGCGACCAGGTGTGGTTGAGCCCGGCGGCCGCCCGGTCGCGCAGCACCCTGCGGGTTGACCAGTGGAGGGTCGGCGAGACCAAACGCCTGTGTGATGTGATGGCAAGCCGACTCCGTAGCCAAGCCCACGATCAGGAGTACATCGCCAGACGCTCGGCGGCCGAGGCCGAAGCTGCTCGCCGACGAGCCGAGCGCGACAGCGAGGGCGAATGAGCACGGTACGGATTCGGCTCGACCTGGCCGACCACTTGGTGCGCTCGTATCTTTCGTCGGCAACCCATGCCGAGGCAGTTCGGGGGCGCTTGGCCGGGCCGTGGGCCGAGGCAGTCGCCGAAGTTGGATGGGCCGAGCGGTCGGCGCCCGACCTGCTGCGAGGCGTGAGCGACAGCTTGCGCGATGGGGCAGCCGATCTTCGCTGGCGGGTCGACTTCATTCGCGCTCGGTACCTCGACATCGGCCCGGATGGTTACGTGCGGACCGTGGTACCCAACTACGACCCGGCGGTTGGCGAGCTGGGATACCGAGCACTGCTCGGGGTGCTGCGCACCGCCGAAGACCCCGCTGCTATCCAACGGGTTCTCGCTGAACTCACCTCCCGCGGCGCGCGGAACCCAGCGATGGCCGACCGACTACTCGCCGATCTTGGGATACGCGGGATTGACCAACTGCTCGCCCACGCACTGCCGGGTGATGGCTCGGGCTTTGACCCCGATGTCGCCGACCGCATCCTCGAAGACCTTCGAGCCATAATTGGCTTTGCGTTGACAGCCAATCCCTCGGCCTTCGCGCCGCTGTTTGGTGAGGGCGATGTCGAAGATCTGCTGCGGGTCACTGTGTTGCTGCACGACAGTCGTTACCCGCGTGGCTTGTACCCGACGGTGTTTGGGTGGACGCAGAACCTGTTGGCTCAGCCGGATCTGGCTCGGGCATACCAGAAGATGCTGCGCTCGCCGTTCGGACCCTACGTGCACCCTGGCCCGGAGACCGTGGCGTTCACCTGGCTCGAGCGGTTCTTCTACCCGGCCGAGGTTGCGTTGAATGAGGTAGCGAAAAATGCCGATCGAGCGCTCGCCTTCTTAACCGCGCCGGGGGTGCTCGACTGGTTGGCCAACCCGTTGGTCGATGTGCCCGGCTGGACCCACCGACTCGACTATCAACGATGGGGTTTAGTGCTGGCCGACCTGGTGGCGATGGTGGGCGATCAGCTCGCAGAACTGGCGGTCGACCCAAACCGGTCGACCGAGTTCGATTCTGCGTTCGCTAAAAGCTACGAGTTGCTGGTGGCGCTGCGCGACACGCTGCCGTCGAGCAACGTACACCACATCGACGAACTTCGGCAGGCGGTGGCGTCGTTGATGAGCTGGCACTTTGGTTCGATGGCCGACCAACCCTGGCCGCTCAACGCGACGGCGGGTGACTTTGCTGGGTGGATGGCCCAGGACTCCGAGGCGATGCGGTTGCTGGCTCTTGGGGCAACGATGTCGATCGCCAACGAATTTCCCAACGTGGTCGCTCGCTTTGCTGCCGGCGGTGGTTCGCCCGCCGACGTCGTGGCGGTCGAATCGCTCGGCCGCATCGCCGTGCTGTTGGAGTTCCTCACGATGGCGACACTACGAATCCAACAAGCATCGGAGGACCTCTCGTTGATCAAGCACTGGATCGACGTGGTCTTCCTCGCCGTATTGCGGGTTCGGGCCGGGTCGCTCGTGGGCGGTGCCGACGACATCGACAAGGTAGTGAGGTCACTGCTCACCTCGCTCACCGTCGAGGGATACGGCACGGTGCAACCAGGCCAACAACCGAGCGACGTTCGGTCGATCGACGAGCTACTGGCCGAAATGTTCTTCACCTTCGATGGAGTGGGCGGCTCGAACGACTTGGCCGATGTTCGCCCGATCCAGATCGCCTTGCTCGCCGAGGTGGTGGCGCAGTACCCGGTGGGGGAGTCGCTGAGCGGCTTTCTGCAAGGCGACCGGCTTGCTCCGCCCGACCCCGGGCATCCCGACTATGCCGCCTTCATCGAAGCGTTTCGCCAGTTCACCCTGTCGGGCACGCCGGCGGCTCGGGCGTACCTGCACCTTTGGGAGACCTTGAGCGACTGGATCATGCGCCACGTAGGCATTGTGGAACGGGTCGCCGAATAACCATTGGGCGCTGTTGGGTTCGACTAGCGAAGCAGCAGTGGACCGTTGGGGGTGGAGAGTGCGGCGCTGAGTCGGGCGGTCGGGCGTTCCATCACCGGCACCGCCAAGCCAAGCGCTCGGTAGATGGCCGACACATCGGCGGCGGCCGGGGTGGCGACCATCAGGTCGTCGAGCACACAGCCGGTTGGGGTGGTGGTGGCCGGGTTGGCGGCCTCGCCCCAGTCGATCAGGAACGGCACCGCTCCATTGTGCGCAGCCTCGGGGTCGGGCGGGAACGTCAGTTTCCACGCAATGCGTTCGCCGTTGGGCTGGAGTCGGCTCACATCGAGCACCTCACCCGGGTCCCAACCCGTCGTGCGGGCAGCATCGGCTGCTTCGAGGATCGACTGGTCGCCGGTTGGTCGCACGGCGAACGTGATCAACCGTGGCTCGGTGAGCGTGTCGAGGCCGAATGCTCGCGGTCGGCCCGGATCGGGCTGGTTTGGGTCGGGGGCGATGAGTTCGAGGTAGCACTCGCCGAGCGACACCAAAGCGTTGTGCGTGCCGAGGCCCTCGTGGGCTCCGCCGATCGCCGGCCGCACTCCGGTTTTGGTTTCGAACCAGTCGATGTATTCGTCGAGGTTCGTGACGCCGTATACCAGGTGATCAACAACGGTCTGCATGGCTCGAACCTACCGCCGCGTGGTGAACGTCAGGGTTTCTCGAGGTCGGTCTCAGGGTTCTCAGGGAAAGATCAGGGTTGTCACCGATACGAACTGGGCCGGCGAAACCAGAAGATGAATACATGACCAATCACCACGAAACGCCCGCCCATTCGTCCTCGGTATCGCTGCTCACGAAGGTTCTGTTCGCGGCGGCGATGGCCCTGCTCACCACCGCGTGTGCAGGCTTCGACCTCGACGTTGAGATCGGAGATGGTGTCGATGGCTCTGGGGTAGCCGAGACCAAGCGGATCGATGTCGACATCACAAAGGTCACCAAGGTCGAGGTCTCCGACGTTTGGGACGTTGAGGTCAAGGTCGGCGACGAAACCGGCGTCGAAGTAACCACCGACGACAACCTGTTCGAGTCGGCAAAGGTCACGGTCGACGGCACCACACTCAAGCTGTCGACGAAGGGCAGCTTCAACGACTCGCTGGGCATGAAGGCGGTCGTGACGGTTACCGACCTCACCGAACTGGTGGTTCGAGATGTCTCGAAGGTCACCATCGACTCGGTAACCGTCGGCGACCTCCGGGTCGAAGTCCGAGACTCGTCTTCGGCCTCGATCGCCGGCACCGTGAGTTCGCTCGACCTTGAGGTTCGAGATGTTTCCGAGGTCGATGGGCAAAACCTGATCGCCGACACGGTGACCGTCGAGGCCCGAGACATGGCAGACATCGAGGTTTCGGTAACGGGGGAGATCACCGGGTCGGCCACCGACGTGAGCTCGATCACCGTGTTCGGTGAGGGCGATATGTCGGTCACCACCCGCGACCTCGCCTCGGTCGAACGGGGCTAGCCGCCGCCCTACCTACTGCTTTTGGCGCCTCGGAGAGTCCGGGGCGCCACTGGCGCGCCAGGCCACAGCCAAGGCGAGCAACGACAGGGTCACCATCGGGTAGTAGCCCCAACGAGTGGCGATGGTTTTGCCCTCGCGCAGCCCGATCGTTGCGTACAACACCTTCTGCTCGCTGATGGCCGTGCGGTCGACGACCCGACCTCGAGGGCTCACCACAGCGCTGAAGCCGGTGGGCGCCGCTTGGAGCACCCAGCGGCCCGACTCGATGGCCCGCAGCCGTGACGACGCCACCTGCTGGGTTTGCAGAATGGTCAACCAGTACGACGAACCGTTGGTTGGGTTGAGCAACACTCGCCCGCCGTTGGCCGCCGCGTCGCGGCCCCGGTGCTCGAAGAACACTTCCCAACTGATCGAGATGCCCAACGGTCCGAGCGAACTGTCGAGCACCGCTGGTTCGGTGCCCTGGACCACGTCGTGGCCGGGCACATCTTCGGAGAACCGCTCGACGATGCTGCGCAGCGGCACGAACTCGCCGAAGGGGACGATGCGCACTTTGTCGTATCGGTCGACCGCTTCGCCGTTGGGTTCGATCACTTCGGAGAAGTTGTCGCGGCCGCCGTCTTCGAGTTGGGTAAACCAACCCGGGATCAGCACCGCGTCGTACTCGACCGCCAACGCCGACAGGACCGGGCGGGCTTCGTCTTTGTAGAGCTTTTGGTCTTCCTCATCGGGCGACTCGCCGCGCACGGGGTTCACCACGTTTTCGGGCCACATGATGAGGTCAACGTCGCGATCGATGGTCTTGGTGGCGGCGACGTGACGGTCGAAGACGATCTGGGCCCCTTCGACCGAGGCGCGGGTGCGTTGCTGGCCTCCGCCTTGCACGATGGCCACGTCGATCGACTCGACCGTTTGACCATGGGGCGCAAACCCGGCCAACGCACACAGTGTGACGATCACTGCGGCCAAGCCGCCAGTGGCGCGCCATTCGCGCTGGACCAACGCCGAAAGGGCAACGCCGATCAACACCACAAGGGCCACGATGAGCAGCGAGCCGAAGAGCCGTGCGGTGAGGGCGAGCGGCGAACCCGCTTGGCTCATGCCGAGGTGAGCGAGCGGCACACCACCGAACGGCACCACCCAGCGGATGAGTTCGGCGAGCACGAACGTTCCGGGTAAGGCGAGGCGGCGGCCCCGGCCCGGCGGCACGACCGCAGCGGCGATCCCAAAGAGCAGCGCGAACCAGGCGACGGCGATCGGGTAGCCGGGCGGGGTGAGGTCCCACAGCCACAACGTGGCCGGTGCAAACCAGGCGAACGCGGCCAGCCACATGCGCCCGAATCGGGTGCGTCGCGACTGATTGGCCAGCAACATGTCGATCATCGCAATGCCGACAAAGGCCGCCGGCCACCAACCCCACGGCGGCATGGAGGCGCAGATCAAGAACCCGGCGACGACCGAGGAAATCAGCGGATGGCGGGTCACCGGGTTGGTAGCGGGTGTCGAGGTCACGGGCTAGCAGTCTTACCCGTCGCCCGGCCTTTTGCGCCGTCGGCCAACACCTCAAGCGCGTGAGCCGGTGCGTCGACACTACAGAGGTGAGTCCCGACCAGCAGTTAGCAACAGAGGCCGAAGAAGCATCGGATTGGTCCGATCGCGACATCTTGACCGCCCTCATGTGCGCCGGGGCCGATCTCGACGAACCGCGCCACGTCTTGCACTACACGTACTTTCTCTCCGAAGGTGCGGCGTACCGAGCCGCTGCCGACATGTCGGCTGCGGGCTGGTACGTCGAGGTGGCCGGGCCCGAAGGTGGCGAAGACGACTGGTTGGTGCTTGGCCAGCACCTCTCGGTTGTGCTCACCCAAGAAAGCGTTCGCGATGCCCGGGCGTTCTTCGATGCGGTAGCCGAGAAGTACGTCGGCGACTACGAAGGCTGGGAAGCAAGCGTCTAGCTCGCTCGAAGCAAGTACTCTTGCTATTCGGAACAGATCTGACCGACCCGGGGTTCTTAAAACCATGCAGTTCGAAGTATCAGAAAGCGCAGCGGCCAAGATCCGGGCCAAAGGTGGCACCGCAGCCATCGACTTCCTGCCTCCCGACGGTTGAGGCAAGGTCCGCTACGAGGTGTCGGTCGACACCAACACAAAGGGTAAAAACCTCGCCGCCTACAAGAAGCTTCGCGACACCGACGATCTGCAGATCCTCGTCTCGCCCAAGCTGATCGGGTTTGGTCGCATCAGTATCGACACCAAGGGTTTCCCCAAGCGGGTCAAGGCCCAGATCGAACGCGACGACGACAGCTGCTCGATCTAGCGGCTCGGCAGTGCGCCCAAAACCAACAATCTCGAACCACCGACACAGTCGGTGATCCGAGATCGTGGCCTATACGCAGCTTCCGCCCGCTGCGTTGGAGGGTTCGTTAGAGCTCGGCCGGGTTAGAGGTCGGCGTAATAGAACGCTGACGAGCAGTACAACGTTTCGGACTGCTTATGTCCGCTCGTGCACGCCGCGTCGGGGCCAGGCCCCGCCATGTAGATGCGCGAGTCCTCCGATTCGTGTTTCTGGTCGTCGACCTTCACGTAGTCGATCTGCAGGTTGAAGTCGTTGTAGCCGTCGTCGGAGTCGTTCATGAAGGCCACGAACAACTTGCCGGTAGGCAGCTCATCGAGCTTGAACCGGTAGGTACGCCACTCGTTGGTCACGGTGACTTGGCCGAGGATCGTCGTGCCGATGCGCACGGCGAACCGCTCGCCACCGGTATGGCCCTTGGCCCGAACCTTGATCACGTGCTTGGCCGCCGGCTCGTCGGCCGCTGGTTCTTCCGGCAAGTACGGGTCGCTGGGAGCGGTGGTTCCGCCCGAGGCGCCGAGCACGGTGTAGGTGAACGTGCCACCACAGGTAAACCGCTCGTTGCGGCGGAACCCGGGCGAACAACCAAGCCCGCTCGTCCACGCACCTTCGGAGTAGGTGTAGGAGCTCTCGGACTCATAGGTCTTGCCGTTGACCCGGACGTGATCGACCCAAAGGTTTCGGTCGATTGTTCCGTCGTAGTAGTCGTTGGTGAAGGTCACCTTGACCGGTCCGTTGAGCGAAGAACTCGCCGTGAAGGGGTAGTCGACGTACTGGCCGGTCGTGGTTCCGTGACCGATGATGGTGTTGCCGATCATCACCGAGAAGGTTTCCTCGGCCCGTTCGCCCTTGGCCCGCACGACGATCTCATGTTCGGGCGGGGCTTCGTAGACGATGGTGGAGATGTCGGACGCGGTTTGGTCGGAGTCACCACCCCCGAACACGAGCCCGGTCGCTGGCACATCCCACGACACCGTAAGGGTGAATGTCCCGTCGTCGTTGGTTACTACTCCTACCGTTTCGTCCAGGTCGCATTCGGTGGCGTCGACATCGGTCTCGTCTTTGGCCTTCGGGCACGGAACCATGAATATTCGAGTTTTCGCGGGCCAGTCTTTGCCGGTTAACACGATGTCTTGTAGGCCAAGTTTCATCGTGGCTGGCGCCGTCACCGTGGGGTCGGGATCGGGCATGGGGGTAACCGAAGTCCAGATGTGCTTGCTGTTGCCGATGTCGTTGATCGCCACGACGTTAAAGCCGTACTTGCGACCGTTAGTCAGGCCGGTGATCTCGCAGGTGAGCTCGGTAGTGCCGACGCAATACGTGTCGCCGGTCGACGGGTTGATGACCCGGTACCGGTCGGCTGCGGGGTGACCAAGGTCGGCCGGCGGCTCCCACGTAAGGATCGCACCACCATCGGTGGCGGTCGCCTTGAGGTTCTGCGGCATCGATGCCACCGCACCAGGAATCGCCTCAATGTAGCGATGTTTGCTGTTGCCGATGTCGTTGATCGCCACCAGGTTGAAGCCCTTGTTCTTGCCGGGCTGAAGGTTTTTGACCACGCAGCTTGTCTTCGACGTGCGGCACAGTTCGACACCCGGGATCGACGGGTCGATCACCCGGTACTCGGTGAGGGGAGGGGTTCCGAGGTTGTCGGGTGCATCCCAGTTCAGCTTGACGCCACCATCGATCGGTGTCGCGGTGAAGTTGTTCGGCCGCGAGGCAACCGATCCACCAAAGCCTTCCACGTACACCTTGTCGGGTGGTCCCGCTCCGTTGTGGGCCCGGACATTGAGTCCGACCTTCTTCCCAGCAGGTACCTTGACCGAGCAGGACAGTTCATTGGCGATGTTGTCGCAGATGATTCTCTTGGCCGGTGGATACGACGGATTTGTCACCGTATAGCGGTCCATCTTCGGTATGCCAAGGTCCGATGGTGCGGTCCACGTAACTTTGACGCCGCCCGCAATCGAGGTGACCTCGACGTTCTGTGGCAGCGACGGTAAGCGGTTGTCTGGCGCTGCAGGGGTTGGTGTTATCTCGATCGCGGTGGCGACCGAGAGTTCACGACCGTTGTCGACGGCAATATCGAAGCTGTACTCCGTGCCGTTTATCAGCCCGGCGACGAAACAGCTCCGCTCGGAAGCAGGGGTTTCACATACCCGTTGATTATTGGCTTGGTTGATCACGACAAAGGTTGTGAATGGCGGACTTCCGGCAACCAAAGGCGCTTCCCAGCCGATCGTCACCGCACCGTCGTGTGCGTATGCGACCGCATTCCTGGGTGCTCCTGGTCTTTGGGACGTCTGATCGGCTTGTGCCTGCACCGAGGCGATCATCAGCACCGATGCCACCATGGCTATCACTGCCCCGATTGCGGCGAGCGTCTTCGCTCGATGCCCCCGCTCGGGTTGAGTGCCACTTCGTACGTTCATTGTTCCCACCGTTCTCTTGTTTGAGTTAACGGTGTGACTGTCGGCACCTAGCGGGCGTATATAAGCCAAACGGCCTAAGTCTTTTGACCTAGTCCGCCCTTTGTTTTCCCACGTCGCGGCGCTTTGCTGGCCGGGCGGACCCTAAAATTAGGGTATGACCAGCTCTTTTGCGCTGGGCGACCAATGGCCGTCGACCTCTTGCAAAGCGAGTCGGGGCCGGAGCCGGACGATGTTGTCGAACCAGCCGATGCTGCGAACATCCATGGTGACCTGTTCGTGAATGTCGACCCAGGCGGGTAGCCATTCGGGGTCGGCGCAGGCCAGCATTTCGCCGGGCTTGGCGGCATCGCACAGACGAAACGCCAGGTTGAGCGGCACGCCGATGTAGTCGTCGCCCTCGAACAGCATGGCGGTTCCGGTTGCGCCGCCGGCCCGGGCGGGGATGCCAGAGTCGGCGAAGTGGGCAGTGAGGTGAGCGCCCGCTGCCAAGGCTGCCGAGCGACCAACGCTGACCAGCATGACGCCATCGCCGAGCCACTTGGCGATGCGAACGCCTCGTTTCGCCGCGACATCTCGGGTAGCGCGACGGAACTCGGTCAGTCGCTGGCTTGCCTCTTCGGCACCGTGCTCAAGCATGTAGCTGGTGAATCCCGAGAGGTCGATGACGCAAAAGGTGCGTTCGATGCCGAGGTGGGCGTCGCCGAGCGGTAGGTCGCGTGGGTGGGCGTCGCCGTCGCCGACTTCGAGTGGACCGGAGCCTTGAAGGGCGCCGTCGCGTCGAGTCGAAAGTGGAACCGGGAGCTGGGTGTCCGCAGGATTGCGAATCGGAAAGCTGGGGGAGTTGGGGGTACTCATTTGGGGGCAACTCTATGGTTGTGGTGTGACACGTCGTTGTGCATTTGGGGGGAACTGCTAAGTATACCAAGCTTACTTACCCATCGGTAACTTTGCGAGGGGAATTAGTGGTTCTCTCGACTCGTCCGCTAACGGATTTACGTCAGGAAGCGCTGGGCTGATCGGGCGGCTTGGTGGGCTTGGTCGATGCAGGCGGGGATACCGATGCCTCGGTAGCTGGCGCCAGCGACAAACACGCCCGGAGCGTCGTCGACCAGGGTGTCGTCGATCGTGGCTACCCGGGCGAGGTGGCCGGGGGTGTACTGGGGGAAGGCGTCGATCCACCGGCTGATTCGTACGTCGGTCGGGGTGGGTTGGGTGTCGAGGCCCATCAGGCGCTGCAGGTCGGTGGTTACGTGGTCGAGCAATGCGTCGTCGCTCATGTCGACATAGCTGCTCGACCCGATGTGGCCGACCGATACCCGAAACAGGGCCTTGCCGGTCTCGCCGAGGTGAGCCCACTTTTCCGACGACCACGAGCATGCCGTGATCGCCCGCTGTTCGGGTTTGGGAACCAAGAACCCGCTGCCGTCGAGCGGATGGTCGATGTCGGCGCGATCGAAAGCCAGCGAAAGCAGCCCGACCGACGCGAACTCGATCGACGCCAATTCCGAGCCGGCGACCCTTGAGTGGTCGGCCAGCAGGGGAGCGGTCACGTGGGCGGGGGTGGCAAAGATGACCGCCTCGGCGTCGAAGATTCCGGCCGAGGAAAGCAGTCGCCACGAGCCATCGTCGGCCCGCTCGATTCCCGAGATCGACGCGTTGAGAACAACCGAGTCGCCAAGTCGGCTCGCCAGTTCGTGGACGAAACGACCCATGCCGTCGGGGTGGGCGTAGAACACCGGGGCATCAGGGTCGGGCTTGTTGCGGGTGCGCACGTACCGCAGTTCTTCGATAAAGCTCGGGCCTTGGCGAGCCGCATGCCCGAGCTGGGATGCGCTGGCGTCGAGGCTCAGGTTGTCGGCGTCGCCGGCGTTGATGCCGCCGATGAGGGGGTCGACCATCCGTTCGAGAATCTCGTCGCCCAGTCGACGGCGCACGACTGAACCGATCGACTCGTCGCCCACCATCTGGTTTTCGGTGCGGTCGAGGTCTTCGCTCGCCCGGGCCACCCCGGCTTCGGACACGATGCCCGACGCCGCCAATGTTTCGAGATCGAGCGGAATGCCGAGCACCATTGGTTGGGGAATCGCCCGGAGTTCGCCGTAGCTAAAGATGTAGGCCGACCGTTTTGCCGGCGACACGAGGTCGTCTTTCAGCCCGAGTTCTTCGGCGAGTTCGATGGCCCACGGGACTCGAGCGAGGAAGGCGTCGGCCCCCTCGTCGAGCTGGATGCCAGCAAAGGGTGTGGTCTGAACCTTGCCGCCCAGCTGGCCGGAAGCTTCGAGCAGTGTGACAGCGACGTCGTCGGCCTTGCTCAGCTGATACGCCGCGGTGAGGCCGGTGATTCCGCCGCCGACAACACAGACCCGTTTGGAGGTCACGCCGGGCTCGTAAGGCCTTCGGTGTGGACCACGTCGACAACGGCCTTCAGCACGTCGGGGTCGAGTTCGGGCCATACGCCGTGGCCGAGGTTAAAGATGTGGCCCAGTTCGCCGCCGTTGGCCGCAAGAACATCGCGAGTGCCGGCGAGGGCCACTTCACGGCCGGCGAACACGCGGGCCGGGTCGAGGTTGCCTTGCACGCCGATTCCCGGGCCGATCCGGCGGCGGGCTTCGTCGAGCGGCACTCGCCAATCGACTCCCATCACCTCGACACCAACGGTCGACATCGGTTCGAGCAGTTCGCCGGTGCCCACGCCGAAGTGGATACGGGGTACGCCAAGGTCGGCAACGCCGGCCATCACCTTGGCCGAGTGAGGCAACACGTGGGTCCGGTACTCCGCGGGCGACAGGGCGCCGGCCCAGCTGTCGAAGAGCTGCATCGCCGAGGCGCCGGCCTCGATCTGGGACCGCAACGAGGTGATGGCCAGATCGGCCAGCGTGTCGAGCAGGTCAAAGAACAGCTGTGGCTCGGCATGCATCATTGCCTTGGTCATGGCGTAGTTCTTCGATGGCTTGCCCTCGATTAGATAACTAGCGACCGTGAAGGGTGCCCCGGCGAACCCGATAACCGGCACGTCGAGTTCGGCCACCAGGTTGCGAACCGTTTGGGTAACGAACGGCGTGTCGGCCTCGGGGTCCATCGGGCGGAGCCGGGACAGGTCGTCGCGGCTACGGAACGGCTTCTCGGCGGTGGGGCCGACACCCGGAACCACGTCGATGCCAAAGCCAACCGCCCAGGCCGGCACAACGATGTCGGAGAACAAGATGGCGGCGTCGACGTCGTAGCGGCGTACCGGTTGAAGGGTGATTTCGGTTGAAAGATCGGCGTCGGCGATGGCATCGAGAATGCTGCCCGAGCCGCGGATCTCGCGATATTCCGGCAACGAACGCCCAGCCTGGCGCATGAACCAGACCGGAACTCGGCTGGGCTCTTCGCCGCGGCACGCGGCAAGAAACGGAGAAGCGCTCAGGTCGGTCATTCGGCGTCGGTCGATTCTGGGTTTGCGGCTTCTTCGGCCTCGGATACCGCCAGGCGGAGTCGAGCCGCGACCTTCTTCGATCGACCGATCGCCTCCATAGTGGCGGCGGCCGCTGCGGCAGCAACCGCACCGGTGTCGAGTTGGGGGGCTTCCATCAGCGCAACCAGTTCGGCGTCGGGCTCGACCACCAGCACTGGCGTGCCCGACTTTTGGATCTTGTCGATCTCGCTCTGCAGGGTGCGCCGGAAGTAGGTACGGGTTGGTTCGCCCTTCCAGTCGGCCGAGTTGGGAGCGATGCTCTTGGCCGAAGAGATCACCACACCGTCGAGGCCGAGCCCGGCGAGCAAATCGGCGTTGGTGGTCGAGTGCACGGCACCATCGACATATTCGTGGCCTGCGATGCTCACCGGAACAAAAGTGCCCGGCACCGCGGTCGAGGCCTGCACGGCCTTACCGATGCTCGGAACCTTCACGTCGTCGCGGCCGAAGACGATTCGCTTGCCGTCGGACTGGCGAACGCCCACCAGCCACGTTGGGATGTCGGGCCACGGCACATCGTCGTGCATCTCGTTGATGCGGGCGGCCAAGCTCGATCCGTCGACCGTGCCTCGGGGCACCGCGCCCGCGAAGGCGAGGCCGGGGCGGAACCCGCCGAGCAGGCTGCGGGCGGCGAGCAGCGGCTTGCCGGGCACCTTGGTGGTGGGGCCTTGGCCGTCGCCCTTGTATTTGGTGACCACCCGGTCGGCGATCGCCTGGCCTTCGGCGCTCATTGGTTCGCCAACGGCTCGTTGAAACAGATCGTCGGCGGAGATTCCGGCCCGCAGGGTGGCGGCGGCGGTCGACCCAGCGGAGGTACCGATCAACACGTCGGCGGTGCGGGGATCCCAGCCGGTGTCCGAGGCGATCGCCGAGAGGACGCCAGCATGAAAAGCCGTGGCTTTGTCGCCACCAGCACCGAGAACCAATCCGAAGGACTTCATCAGCTCATGCTCGCACATCGACCCCGCTACATGGTGAGTCGGTGAGTAGAATCGTTCACTACCCAAAAACTCACTATTTGCCCGATTCTGGGCGAATTTCGCCCCTGGAGTCGCCAAATTCATCCTGATCTCGAAGCCGAACAGGAATATCTCGACCACGCCTACCGGTGCCTTGAGGCAGCCCGGCACAACGCGACGCGCCTGACGTCGATGGTCGAGGTTGGCGCGGGCGGAACCAACCAGGCCCGCTACGAACGCGACGTGATCAGCGAGTCGGTGGCCCGTCGGGTCGCCCAGATGGAACTCGGTCGACGGGCGCTCATCTTTGGCCGCATCGACCACGACCCCGACAACGGGCACGACTCGTTCTACATCGGACGCCTCGGCGTGTGGGACACCGATCAAGAACCGGTGGTGGTCGACTGGCGGGCCCCGATCGCCGAACCGTTCTACCGGGCCACCGGCCCCGAACCGCTCGGCCTCGAACGGCGCCGTCACTTCGCCACCCGGGCCCGAGAGCTGCTGGGCATCGACGACGAACTCTTCGGCGATGCTGCTCGCTTCGACGAGGTCGACGAATCGGGCAAACCCAAGATCAAGGGCCAGGGCGCGCTTATCGCGGCCCTCGAACAGTCGCGCACCGGCCGCCTCGGCGACATCGTCGCCACTATTCAGGGCGAGCAGGACGAGATCATCCGCTCGACCATGAAGGGTGTTCTCGTTGTGCAGGGCGGGCCGGGCACCGGCAAGACGGTTGTCGCGCTCCACCGGGCCGCATACCTGCTGTACACCCACCGGTTCCCGCTCGAAGGCCAAGGCGTGCTGGTGGTGGGGCCGAACCGGTTGTTTCTCGCCTACATCGAGCAAGTGTTACCGTCGCTCGGCGAAGCCGGGGTGCACCTGGCCGTGCTCGGCGACCTGATTCCCCACGTGCGGGTGAACGCCCACGACACCGAAGATGTTGCCCTGCTGAAGGGCGACCTCGCGATGGTCGACGTCATCCGCCGGGCGGTCCGAACCCGTGAGCGGCCGCTGCGCGACGATTTTGTTCTGGGCTACGGGCTCGACCGATTGCACGTGAGCATCGAACAAACCCAAGCGATCGTGAAAGAAGCCCGCCGTCGGTTCCGCACCCACAACGCGGCCCGCAAGTTTGTCGAGGCCGAATTCTTCGCCGCGATGGCAGCCGACTCGCGCGAAGGGCACGAGGTCGATGTGGTTCGCGAACGAACCGAAGCAAGCCTTGAGGTGCGGGCCGCGCTGGAATGGATGTGGCCGGTGCTGACCCCCGCGCATCTGTTGCACGACCTGTTTGGCTCGCGAGCATTACTACGAGCTGCCGGGCGAGGCACGCCGGTCGAAGCCACGATCGAGACCTTGCATCGCGATCGCTCCGATCACGCCGACGAAGTGATCTTCACCATGGACGATGCGCCACTGCTCGACGAAGCGCTTCTGCTCCTTGGGTCGCGCCCGGGCCATAAGGCCGACGACGAGATCCGTACCTTTGGCCACATCGTGGTCGACGAAGCCCAAGACCTTTCGCCGATGGAGCTGCGACTGTTAAAGCGCCGTTCGCTCAACGGGTCGATGACCATCGTGGGCGACATCGCGCAAGCGACCGGCGCCTGGGCCCACGACAGCTGGGACAGCGTGCTCGACCACCTTTCGTTCAAGCACGAACCTCGGCGCCAAGAACTCACCATTGGTTACCGCATCCCGGCGCCCACCATGTCGGCCGCCGCCGCGGTGCTGCCGTATGCAGCCCCCGACCTCGACCCCCCAACCGCTATCCGCGACGACGGCGACCCGCCCGAGTTCGCTGACGCCGGGCATGACCTCTGGTCTGGCCTGCGGGCGGTTATCGAGCGCGAACTCGCCGCCGGCGTGGGCAACGTGGCAGTAATCGTTCCCGGCTCGGTTCGCGATCAGGTCGAAACCTGGCTCACCGACGGCGACATCCCGTTCGGTCGGGCCACCCGTACCGGCCTCGATCAACAGCTCACCGTCGTGCCGGTCACCTTGGTCAAAGGGCTCGAAGTCGACTCGGCCATCGTGGTCGAGCCGGCCGACATCGTGTCCGAAGAGCGCCAGGGTTACCGGTCGCTGTACGTAGGTCTCACCCGGGCCACCAAGCGGGTCACGATCGTTCACGCCACGGCGCTGCCCGAGCCCCTGAAGGCATTGGGAGCCGCGACGCCATGACCGACCAACCCGAGTTCCGGCCGCTCATCACCGCCTACACCGCGTGTCCGTTGTGTGGCTCGAAGGCGTTTGTGGCCGCGACCCCGGGTCGGCGCTGCGACGACTGCGGGCACCGCGAGTTCAACAACCCGGTTGCCGCAGCTGGGGCGTTCATCTCCGACGAGGCCGGGCGGCTACTACTACTTCGCCGGGCGATCGAGCCGTCGTTTGGCAAGCTGATGATCCCTGGCGGGTTCCTCGACGGGGGAGAGAGCCTCGAAGAGGGCGTGCGGCGCGAGGTACGTGAAGAGGTCGGCCTCGAAGTCACCGAACTCGCGTACCTTACCTCGTTCCCCAACCAGTATCTGTTCGACGGCTTCCACCGGGTCACCGTCGATGTGATGTTCGCCGGCCAGGTCGCCTCACTCGACGTGGTTCTCGACCACGACGAATCCGAGTCGTTTGCGTTTGTCGATCCGCTCACCCTCGACCCCGCCGAGCTGGCGTTCGACTCGATCCGCCACGGCTTCGAAACCTGGCGGGACCTCTATACCTAGCTCGGCGCGGTTACCGGTTCGCCCGAGAACCCGCCCAGGTTCTGTAAGACCGAGCTTCGGATGTACACCACCGTCAGGCCGGCGAGCACGATCAGCACGAGGTACATGCCTCGGAAGCCGGCCGCGTCGGCCACCAGCCCGAGGATCGGTACACCTGCCGAGCTGCCGAAGTCGTTGAAGAACGTAATGGTGCTCACCACGCGTGCTCGGGCCGCTTCGGGCGAGCTGTCGGCGGCGGCCAGGATCAGCACCGGGGTCAGAAACGCCAGCCCGAGCGCCAGCAACACAGCGCCCGCAAACAACAACACGGCGCCTTGGGCCGTGGCGAGTGCGAGCGCCGATAGCGAAATGGCGATGTAGGTGAAGACCAGTACCCCGGTGCGGTTGGGATGTTCGAGGATCTTGGTCGAGCCCAAACGGAGCAGCAGCGCGCACATGCCAAAGGTGAACAGCACCCATCGAGCCTGACCGGATCCGAGCTCGTCAGACCACGGGGTCACGAAGGCGTTGAACGCAATGAACGCCAGTAAGCCGGTCATGTTGGCGATCCCGAGTCGAGCGCCCACCGGGTGGAGTAGCTCCCGAAACTTGCCCAGGTTCGGGCTGGCGTCGGGCGGCGTTGTATCGGGCAGGAACCAGGCGAGCGCGAGCACCACCAACCCAAACGCGCCGGCGGTTGAGTATGCGGCGGTGAACCCGGCCGACTCGAACACGATGTCGCCCACCAATGGACCGATCGCGAACCCGACAAAGGTCATCGAGGCAAAGATGCCGAACACCGCGGCCCGGCGTTCGGGGGTTGGTAGCTCGGTGGCGATGGTTGCCAAACCGACGTACATCACCGAGCCGCCCATGCCGGCCAGAAACCGTGCACCGAGCAAGGTCCACAAGCCAATGTCGGCCGCCGGTACGTAAAGGAACTGGCTGATGACGGTCAGCAGCGCACCGCCTACCACCGCGTTTCGGCGCCCGAACCGGTCGGTGAGGTAGCCCACGAACGGTCGAAGGGCCATGAGGCCAAAACCAAAGGCGGCGAACGACAGGCCGATTTCGGTGTTTCCTCCGTTGAGCTTTTGGTCGACCAGGCGTGGCAGGACCGGAAAACTCAGGCCGCTCACCCCGAAGTAGGTGGCGGTGGCGATCAGTAGGAACGGAATTGCGTACGCCGACTCGTTGCGACGTGCAGTCTCAGGTTCCATTCGACGGGCCGCTCACCGCCACACCCTATTGCGCGCAGTTGCAGGACCAACTTTTGGGTCTGGGCCAAACGGCCTCAAGTAGCCGATTTTTCTTTCCGATAACAGTAGGCATGAAAGCGGGTCGACTAAGCGACGCGAAGGCCAAAGAGGCTCGGAACTCTCTCACCGAGCTTTTGCAGGAACGGCCGGACGCGAAGGTGATCGTTACCAACGATTACGCCGTCGATCCTCAAAAGGCGCCAGAGTGGCTGTCGGACTTGTGCACCATCGACACGGGCGAGGCTCCGCTCTATCTGGTTGCCGAAGTCGACCATGGGTTTGCGATCGAACTGTTCCTCAAGGCCCGCGCCACGGGCTACGCCAACGGATTGGTTGGTATGCGCGAGGACCCCGGACGCGCCTACCGAGAACACATTTTCGAAATCGAGTCGAATGGCGACGATCGCGTCTTCGCCATCGTGTGGGTAACCGACGACAGCGAAGACCTCCCCGACCGGACCCGCGAAACCAACGAGGTCATGCCTCGCCGGATCGTGCAGAAGCTCAACGAGGTTGGCGTCATCCAATCAGTCGATGAATCAGCCTTTGTTTTGATGGGCTGGACCGATGACCTCATCGGAACCTCGGCCGTCGATTTGATTCATCCCGATGATCGCGAAGGAGCGGTCGAACGCTGGGTCGACATGCTTGGCGGCGAAGGATTCTCCTGCCGTGGTCGAGCCCAATATCAAACTGCTGACGGCGAGTGGAAGTGGTTTGAGGTCACGACCACCAACCGTTTCGAGACCGAAGGTATCTGTGTCTCGGAGATGTTCGACGTCACCAGCGAGATGCATCTGCTTTCGCAGCTGCGTCGCCGCGAGGAGATCCTGCTCCGACTGACCGATGCGCTACCCGGTGGTGTTGCTCACTTCGGCCACGACGGCCAAGTGGTGTTCACCAACGACCGACTGTTCGAGATCACGGGATTCAACGGTGACCAGATTGTCGATTTTCGGCATTTGTTCGATCCGTCGCTGCATGAACTGATGACTACCCTTTGCGTCGCCGCGCTCGACGATGGCCCCGACGAAAACCTCGAAGTCGCACTGAAGCATCCATCGGGCAAGCCATGCTTTGTTCGCTTGGCCTTCCGGTCGCTTGGTGAGGGTGGCTTCTTGGTAAGTGTCGACGACATCACCGACAGTTGGCTCATGCGCCAAGAGCTGTCGATTCAGGCCGCTACCGACTCGCTCACCGGCGTCGCCAACCGCCATGCCCTCCTCGCTGCGCTGGAGTCGGCGCTGGCTGATCGCCGATCCTCGGGCGCCGCCGTTGTGTACCTCGACCTCAACGGCTTTAAGACCATTAACGACACCCTCGGCCATGCGGTTGGCGACGACGTGCTCCGCCAGACCGCAACCCGGTTGGTGGAGACAGCACGCGACTCCGACGTGGTGGGCCGGATCGGCGGCGACGAGTTTGTGGTTGTTTGTCCCGACCTCGACCCCGAGGCGGCGACCCTTGTTGCCGATCGGCTGGGTGCATCGGTGAACCAGCCGGTGATGATTGGCGACACCGAAATCGAAGTCTCGGCCGCGTGTGGCTTTCGGGTGATCACCGCCGACGACGACATCGACGCCGACCGTTTGCTCGGCGAGGCCGACCAGGCAATGTACCTGCACAAACGGGCAGGTGGCCCTCGCCCGATCAACTACGACCAACTAGCAGCAGAGCAACTCCCAGAAGCCAGCTAACAGGTCGTCCCGGTTTTCGGGGTAGATCGTCCCGGTTTTCGGGGTAGAGATGTTGGTCGAACGTTGGTCGAAAGCGTGGATTTGGCAGACGACTGTGCTTCAGGTGGCCCCGCGATGTGGTCGATACACCAAATGTGATTACGTCTCGAATCATCGATACCCAAGCGCTGCGGGCAATCGTGGCCGATGTGGGTCTCGATCGACTGATGGACGAGATGATCGCTGGGCTTGGTCGGGCCTACCGAGAGTTCGACGAGTCGCTGATTAGTACGGTCGACCGCACTGGCTTCACGTACGACAAACCCGATCTTGGGGCCGTCGAATGGGCGCCGGCAATGGTGACGGGCGAACGAGCCGTCGTTTCGACGAACGGCCGTCATCCCAGCAACCCGTTGCAACGAAACCTTCCGACCACGATGCGAACAACGGCGGTATACGACACCACCTCGGGTCGGCTGCTCACGCTCACCGACGGGACCTTCATCGGGGCGATTCAAAGCGCGGCGACCACCGCACTCGCGACCGCCGAATTGGCGACCCTTGACGCGTCGACCGTCGGCATCATCGGCGCAGGGGCGCAAGCGGTAGCTCAACTCCATGCCGTGTCGCGGGTGCGGCCCATCACCAAGGTGTTGGTGTTCGACGCCGACCCCGCCGTAGCCGAGTCCTTCGAGCGGCGCTCGCCAATCGACTGCGAGATCGAGGTAGTCCCCGCCAAAAAGATCGACGCCAAGCTCGTGGCCGTCGCCGACATCTTGTGCACCTGCACCACGGTCGAGCCCGACTCGGGGCCGGTATTCCCCGACACGATGCATCTCCCGTGGCTGCACATCAACGCGATGGGGGCCGATGGTCCGGGCCAGACCGAGTTGCCGCTCTCGCTACTCAACCGGGCGATCGTCGTGCCCGACAACGGGTCGCAATGTGGAGCACGGGGCGAATCGCAAGCCATTCCAACCGACCCTGACGGGCCCGAGCTTCGCGAACTCGTCCGCTTTGGTGGCTCGCAGTTCCGCGACGAACTGACCGTGTTTGACTCGACGGGTTGGGCGCTGCACGACCTCATCGGTGTGGAAATGCTCGAAGCCCACGCCGAACGAATCGGGGTGGGCTTCGAGTTTGAGATTCAGCCGACGCCGCGAGATCCGTTCGACCCCTACGAGCTGCTGCGTTAGCGCTAGGCCTTGGCGGGTGTCGGAGGCTTTGGTTCCTTGGGGAGACCAAGGACCATTTCGCCCAAGATGTTTTTCTGGACTTCGCTGGTTCCGGCGTAGATCGTTCCGGCCCGCGCGTTGAGAAATGTGCCGACCCACGAAGCCGAGCTATTGGCCGAACCGGGAAGATCGGCGTGGAACGACGTCATCGGGCGACGACCGGTAGGCGTCATTGCTTCGGGGCCGAGAATGTCGACCGCCAGTTCGGTCACGACCTTGTGCTGCTCGGACCAGTAGAGCTTAAAGATCGAGCCTTCGGGGCCGGGGTGCCCGCCGCTAAGGAACTGCGTGAGGGTTCGCATGCCGAGGTACCGCATGATCTCGACCTTGGCGTACGCGTCGGCGATCCGCTGGCGAATCTTCGGGTCGTCGCTGACGCCCTTTTCCTTGGCGAGTTCGACCATCTTGTCGACCTCGGCGCGGAACATGATCGGCATGATCGCCGCCGCTTCGCCTCGTTCGTAGCCGAGCAGGGTCATAGCGACGGCCCAGCCGCCGTTGACTTCGCCGACCACGTTTTCTTTCGGGCAGCGGGCGTCGGTGAAGAAGGTTTCGTTGAAGTCTTCATCGCCGGTGAGCATCTCGATCCCGCGAACTTCGACGCCGGGTTGATCCATCGGTACGAGCAGGAAGCTGATGCCCCGGTGCTTTGGCGCATCGAAGTCGGTGCGGCACAGCACGAAGATCCAGTCGGCGGTTTGGCCAGCCGAGGTCCAGATCTTCTGGCCGTTGATGACCCATTCGTCGCCGTCGAGCACGGCCTTGGTTGCCAGGCCAGCGAGGTCGGACCCAGCGTTTGGTTCGCTGTATCCCTGGCACCAGCTGTCCTCGCCCGAGATGATGCGGGGCAAGAAGTGGGCCTTTTGTTCGGGCGTTCCCCACTGGAGAATGGTGTTACCGACCATCTGGATGCCGAACGTATCGTTGGCGACGCCGGTCGGGGCACCCGCCTTCATGAACTCCTCGGCCATGATGACCTGCTCGAGTTCGGAGAGTCCGCCTCCGCCGTATTCTTTGGGCCATGACGGAGCGACCAGGCCGTTGCTGGCCAGAATCTCGCGCCAGTCATGGCTGAATTGCGTCATGGCGTCTTCTTCGAGTGCGCCGTAACCCTTCCAGTTGGCCGGAAGGTGCTCGCCCAGAAAGGCCTGCATCTTTTCGCGGAAGGTTTCTGCTTCTTCTGAATACGTCGGCTCCATGAGAGCGACGTTACCCGCGGGTAGCCAAAACCGGAAGTCCCGGATGACCGGTTGTGAACAGGTGAGCGCGACTAGTCGTCGGAAACGATCGACCAGGGGAGTTCGATGAGATCGGGTGCCAGCCAGCCGAGTCGAGCTTGCGAACTCATCAAGACGTCGCGTGACCAGTAGCGCAGCGCACTGTCTCGTCCCAGCGTTGGGTCGGCCAACACCTCATCGAGGGTTGTGGCGTCGGCGTTGTGTATCGCCGTAATGAAATACCGGGTGATGGTCTCGTGGTAGCCGCTCGTTGCGTTGTTGGCCGTGCCGACCCCGCAGTTATGCGTGGTGATCGACTCCCGCAGAAACGGCAGCGCCTCGACCGGTGGCATCTTCTCGAGGGTCTTCCAACAGGCGGTGAGGTGGGCCTCATGGGTCCACTCATTCTTCGCCAGGCGTCCGTGGATGAACGCTTCGTACATGTCGTCGGGGGACAGCGTGGCGGACATGGCATTACGGTACCCAGCGTTCAGGTAGTGGTCATCTGAATTTGGTGCGCGAGCATGGGTTATGGCGCTCGATGGGTTCTCCGCCCCCGTAAGCACATGGTTCGAGACCAGCTTTGGCGCGCCCACCCCGCCTCAGGCCCAAGGTTGGCCAGCGATTGCCGCCGGCGACCACACCTTGATCCTCGCTCCGACCGGTTCGGGAAAGACCCTGTCGGCATTCCTTTGGAGCATCGACCGGTTGATGGTCGACCCGGTTCCCGAGCGAGAACACCGCACCCGGGTCTTGTACATCTCGCCGTTGCGGGCCTTGGCGGTCGATGTCGAGAAGAACCTACGAGCGCCACTGCGTGGTGCGGCGTTGGCGGCCGAACGCCTTGGGGTCGACGTCCACGAACCCACGGTTGGCATGCGCACCGGCGACACGCCGCCCGACGAGCGCCGCAAGTTGGTACGTAACCCGCCCGACATTCTCATCACCACGCCCGAGTCGCTGTACCTGATGCTTACCTCGGCCGCTCGCGAAACGCTCAAGAGCGTGCAGTGGGTGATCATCGACGAAATCCACGCCATCGCAGGCGGCAAACGGGGCGCCCACATGTCGGTGTCGCTCGAACGGCTGCATCATTTGGTTACCTCGGGCGATCGCCCCGGACCGCAGCGCATTGGTTTGTCGGCGACCCAGCGGCCGCTCGAAGAGATCGCTCGATTCCTAGGCGGGTACGAACAAACTCCGGTCACCGAAACGAAGGCCGATCAGCCTCGAGTCGAACGCCCGGTGACCATCGTCGACGCTGGTATCCGCAAGGAGATGCACATCGAGGTCGTGGTGCCCATCGAAGACATGGGCGATCTCGGCACCTTTGTGGAGGAGCCCGAGAGCGGCCCGACCGCCGCCACGCCGGTTCGCAAAAGCATCTGGCCGGCGATGCACCCGCGTTTGCTCGAACTGATCCAACAGCACCGTTCGACGCTGGTGTTTGT
>CALHTF010000021.1 GCA_938038815.1 uncultured Acidimicrobiales bacterium
CAGAGTCAGGGTTTGGTTAGTCGCCTTCTTGTTGGACGCCGAACTGGTCGACGTAGGCGGCGGTGCGCTTGCGGAAGGCGGCCCGGTCAATACCGAAGTCCTCGATTGCGTACTTCACCCGGCCGTACTTGCCCCGCGGGTGATCGACCATGAACTGCTCCATTCCGGCCCGGACCTCGGGAGTAAAGGGCTGATCCGCCTTGGCGTAGATCCCCTCCACGGTCGCAATGTCGTCGGCCATGAACTCATGGAACACCACATCGATCGACTGATCGGGGCCAAAGATCGACCGTTGCTCGGCAGCGGTGTGGAGCATCGTCTCGAACCGGTCGACCCAGTAACTGCCCACATCGGCCAACCGTGAAGGTTCGGCGCTAAAGCGCGACGTGTAGGTGACCATGGTGGCCATCGAACCAGCGACCGACACCGGATCGCGGTGGGTGCACACGATTGTGGCGTCGGGGAACACGTTCATCAGCGGTTGAAACTGCTCGACATGTTGGGGCGACTTCAGCAGCCATCGCTCGCCGCCCCGCAGGAAGGTCAGCGCTTTGAGCACCGTCTTCATGAAGTCATAAAACGGCGTCTGGTCGGTGGCGAGGAACCAGTCTCGATAGTCGGGCACCAGCGACATCGTCTCGAACAGCATCGAGCTAAACGCGATACCCAGTAGCTGGATTTCCTCGTGCGCGTGGTCGGGATACATGTCGTGCATGCGCCTGAAGTGCGGCGCCCGATCGTTGATGCTGTTGCACTTTTCTTCACATCGCAGCCAGCGGGGATCGACTTCGTACTCGACCCCTTGCTCGGCCAGCGGCGCCACCGGCTCGAGGCTCTCCCAATACGGCAGGGTGCGCAACGCCGGGTCGCTCGACATCAGGTTGTGCATGTGGGTCGTGCCCGTGCGGCCCTGGCCGGCGATGATGATCGGCCGTTCGATTTCGATGTCGTGAATCTCGGGGTGCCGGTTGAGCAGGTCGACCACTAGCAGTTTGTTCTTGGCGAAGTCGACCAGGTTCGACCACATGCCGTACTTGCCCAGCGAGCTGAGGGTGTTGGTGGTGGCGTAGCAGTTCAGCAATACGTCGAGCGGCTCGACGTGGATCGAGTCGCCTACGTCGTCGAGGCCAGTCGCCTCCATCGCTTCGGCCCACACCTTGTCGGCGTTCCACTCGATTTTGGCCACCACCGGTTCGAGAAGCTCGAACGCCGCCACCATCTCGGGGTTGTACTCGGGATCGAACAGGTCGGTTATGCGGACATCTTCAGGACGATCAGCCATGGCACGTTCTACCCCAGCGCCGGCCTCGGCTACCAAAATTCGCCCCCGGCGCCGCCGGACCCACCAGAGGTAAGGTCGACCATGGCTCAAGACGACAGCGTGCGCGAACGAGGGGTGAATCGGGTCGTGATGGGAGTCTGGGACCTCGAGGCCGGGATGGCCTTCTACGCCGATCTACTCCAGACCACCTTCACCGAGGCCGTCGGCGGCGAGGCGGCATCGTTTGGGGTGAGGGTGGCGATCAACTTTGAGGCCGGAGTCGAACTCGTGGCTCCAATCGAGGGCCAGCCGAGCGCCCTGCGGACCACCCTCGAAACCCACGGCGAAGGACCGATCGGTGTGGTGTTTGCCGTGCCCAACGCCGATGCAGCCAAAGCAGCCGCCGAGCGCCACGGCATCGCCACGACCTACACCCTCGACTACGACCAAGCGATGATCGACCAACGCTATGACGGTCAGTTCACCCGGTTCTACGAACACTTTCTCGAAGATAAGGCGCCGCTGAGGGGTTCAACGCTGATCGGCGAATTCGACCGATTGCGGTAGCGCCGGGTCGCGCTGACCTACGGCGATGCTTCGGCCCAGGCGTCGGCCACTGCGGCGTCGCCAAAGAGTTCAAGATCGCCGCGTCCGCGCCCCCAGAGATAGAAGTAGAGGCCCGAGGCGGTGCCGCGCAGGGCGGCGTCGCCTTTGCCGTGTTCTTCGGTAACCACCAGGGTGCCGTCGTTTGAGCTGAGCATCCATTCGCCGTCACCATCGGTGCGGTGCAGATGCAGAGACCCGGCCGGAAAGTTCGAGCGAGGACCGCGGGTGGAGAACTGCATGCCGACGTTGATCACTTCGTCGATACCGTCGTGGGCGAGGTCGGCGTCGACGGCCTCAGAGGTCGGGCCAGCCTTGCCGATTGCGTTTTCGGCATCCCATCGGTGCACCAGGGTTTCGTGCGCCATGCGGCGATGGAAGTAGCCGGCGTCGGTTCGTGGAGTCCAGGTCCACACCGGTGCCGAGGGGTCGATGCCCTCAAGCTTGGCGACCACCGCAGCGTGAAATTCTTCGAAGAACCCAATGACCGCGTCGCCTTCGGGCGTTGGCACGTTGTCCATCTGCGGAGGACCGTCGCCGCATCCCTGGTCGAGCACGGCGCCCACAAATCGATACACCTGGGCGGTGTGACCGAGCAGGCCAGCAACGTCCCAATCGGGGCAATGAGCCACTTGAGCACTGAGGTCGGCGCGGCCGGCAGCGGCCATACGGGTGCCGCTGTCGCGGACGGCTTCGAGGTAGTCGTTGTAATCCATAGCCCTGCACCCTACAGAACGCGGCTCAACAGGCCGATGCAAAAACCCACGGCGGAGTTACTCCGCTTCACCGACGAGTCAACCAGTCGCGAAGATAGGCGAGGAACTGCGATGCACGAATCACACCCATCCCCCCGAACCACGCACCCGCTCACGGTGCTGAGCGTACTCAGCGTCGTGTTTGCGATGGTGCTGAGCCTCGTTGCGGTTGCGCCGGCAAACGCCGCTGGATCGGCACCGACGATTTCGGTGACCGAGGTTGACGAAGCGGTCGACTTTGCCACCACCGAATGGGCCGACCCCTGGGACTTCTCGGGCGCCAAGGACCTACCCAACTACGAAGGCCACAGCCACTTCCGCATGTCGGACGTGTCGCGCAAGAAGGGGGTGTGGAAAGCCACCACCCAAGACTCGGGCTACATCCGCCTCATCCAAAGCTGGGATGTCGGCGGCATCCCGTGGGGCCGCGATGGGGCACTCCACCCGATCGACGCCAGCAAGTACCAACGGGTGTCCTTCCGGATGAAGACCTCGCTCGACTCGCCCAAGACCGGCGGTCGAATCCTCTGGCAAGACTGCGGACAGCTGCGCCCCGAGTGCTCGGGCGGCACCAAGTTTGTCACTCAGCCTGGTTGGCACACCTACGACGTCCTGATCGAGAAGGACGCCGCCTATCCGGTCGACTGGACCGGCATGGTCCGCGGCTTTGCCATGATGCCGTCGCGGCTCGGCACCACTGTCGAGCTCGACTGGATCCGCTTGTATGACCCCAGCACCGCACCCGCACCGCTCGCCATCGAGGCGACCAGCGCCGGTCAGCTTTACTGGGACAAGGATGCGAACCCGGCCAACAACACCGCTGACAACCCCAACTGGGGGCCGGTTGGCGACGGCGGAGGCGCAAACTTCGACGCTGCCAGCTACCCGCCGGGCAAGTACTACTTCTATACCGACGACGGAAGTGGCCCATCGGCGTACTCCGAGCCGTTCCGGATCGACGCCCGGCCTCGACTCGTCGTACTCAACCCCGACATCACCGGCGGCGCGGATTTCGCCAAGTCGGTTCGCAAGGATGCCTGGGACTTCAACCAGCCCGGCGATGTTGGCTGGACCCGCAACGCGAAGGTCACCGTCTCCGACGGTTTGGCCCGGGGCGTCAACGCAACTCCCGATCTGACCGACAGCGGCGTGCACCTCGACATGAGTGGCAAGCTCATCAACACGTCGCGCTATCACCGTCTGACGATGAAGGTGTTCTTCTCGGGCAAGTTCGACCTGTCGGCCAACCCCGGTGGCGGAATGAACGCTCGGGTGATCTGGCACCTCAACGGCCAGAGTCGTTCGTTTGACTCCGACGACATCGTGGTTACCCCGGGCTGGAACATCATCACTCTCGACCTGGCCGACATCCCGCCGAGCGAACTGGTCGAGCCCTACGTGCCGGGAGCCAAGTGGAAGGGCCTGTCGGTCGACATGTTGCGGATCGACCCGCACGAAGACGCCGGCAAACGGGCGTTCAAGATCGATTGGGTCAAGCTGAGCCGCGATGACAAGAGCCGCAGGGGCAAGTTTGCTGTGACCTTCAAAGACAAGGCGTACGAGCCCGGCTCGACGGTCGAGGTGTATGTCGACAACGACAAGAACCAGGCCAACGGCATCGGCAACCTGGCGGCGTCGCAGGCCCTGGTGAAGGGCAAGAACTCGGTCGACATCTTCCGGGCCGATCACGGCAAGGGAACCAAGTGGGTGTTCGTGCGGATTACCGATCCGTCGGGCAGCGTCACCGAGTCGTACTCAACCGGCCCCGTAAAGCTCTAGACCCAAGATCTGATCGCGCTGGGCGGACTCTGCGTCCGCTCAGCGCGAAAATTTCGGAGGGTGGGTGGGCCTTTTCTGGGGTTGTGACGGCTCCGGTACACTCGGCGGTATGACGAATACCGTGATTCTCGATGGCGCCCGCACCCCGATCGGCAAACTCTCCGGCGGCCTAACCTCCAAGAGCGGCCCCGAGCTCGGCGGCCACGCCATCGAGGCAGCACTCGAACGTTCGGGCGTGTCTGGCGATCAGGTCGACTACGTGTGGATGGGCCAGGTCGTGCAGGCCGGCGCCGGCCAGGTGCCGGCTCGCAAAGCCGCGGCACTTGGCGGCATCCCCCTCACCACCCCATCGTCGGCGCTCAACAAGGCGTGCCTTTCGGGCATGGAAGCGGTGTACCTCGCCCACCGCCTGATCGAAGCGGGCGACGCCGAGATCGTGGTAGCCGGCGGCATGGAGTCGATGACCAACGCTCCGTATCTCATGCCCAACGCTCGGGCCGGGTTCCGGTACGGCCACGGCCAGGTGTTCGACTCACTCAACTTCGACGGCTTGTTCTGCACCCTCGACTCGGTGCTTATGGGCGAGTCGACCGAGAAGTACGCCGAGTCGGCGGGCATCGACCGCGACCGCCAAGACGCGGTGGCCGCTCAGTCGCACGAACGGGCCGCCCGGGCGATCAAAGACGGCATCATGGCCGAGGAGATCGCACCGCTGAGCATCCCTCAGCGCAAGGGTGACCCGGTGGTCATCGACACCGACGAAGGCGTACGCGAAGGCATCACCACCGACACTCTTGGCGGTCTGCGCCCGGCGTTCGCCGAAGCGGGCAACATCACCGCCGGCAACGCCAGCCAAATTTCCGACGGCGGCGCGGCGCTCGTCGTGACCTCCAAGGCCAAGGCCGAAGAACTGGGCGTCGAACCGCTGGCCGAGATCGTCAGCTACGGCCAGATGGCCGGCCCCGACACCTCGCTGCTGACGAAGCCGTCCCAGGCCGCATTGCAAGCCCTCGAACGGGCCCACCTGACCGTCGGCGATGTCGACCTGTTCGAGATGAACGAGGCCTTCGCCGCCGTCGCCATTGCGTCGATGGACGAGCTCGGTATCCCCGACGACATCGTCAACGTGAACGGTGGCGCCATTGCGCTCGGCCACCCGATCGGCATGACCGGTGCCCGCATCGTGCTGACCCTGGCGTACGAACTCAAGCGCCGCGGTGGCGGCTTAGGTTCGGCATCGCTCTGCGGTGGCGGCGGCCAAGGCGACGCCCTTCTCATCCGGGTCTGAGTACCCAAGCAACTCGAACCATGAGTCCGGTCGTGTTGGTCGCCGCGCCGATGGAAAAGGCGGCCGGCGGTTCGGGCAACCGGTGGCTTCGGTCGTTCCCTGAACTCGATGGCAAACGCCACGAAGCGATCGAGGCGTTGCAGTCGTACCTGCGTCGAGCGCGTAACCACGCCGATCGACTCCTCGGCAAGCAGGGGCTCGAACAAGCGGTCGCCAAGAATCTGGCGTTGCTCGACGCGCCGACCATGCCAGCCCTCGAGCGGTACCTTGGCGGACCATTCGGCGCGCTGGCCGATCCGGGCCACTCGGCCGAACTCAAACAAAAGATCAACCAACAGGTGATCGCCATCTCGGGCCTCTGGGGGCTGGTTCGCCTCGACGATCCACTGCCCGACTACCACTTGTACATGAACCAGCAGCTGCCGCCGCTGCGACGGCTCAACACGTGGTGGAGCGAGGACCTCACCGCAGCGCTCGACCCATTGACCACCAACGAGGTGGTGTGGGACTTTCTGCCGCTGTTCTACCGGCGGGCCTGGATCGGCG